>JAWLEC010000164.1:0-6484 GCA_041686315.1 Ilumatobacteraceae bacterium | reverse complement strand
GGCCGGGCCGTCTACCACTCGGGCACGGTGGGGGCCACGCTCACCGGCCGCAACGGTGGCATCTCCGGCGTCGCCGTGAGCCAGTCGGTGTCGGGGTTCGGCGTCGAGGGACAGGCCTGGGACGAGACGCTGGCCGGTCTGCACTGGGAGACCGCCGCCGCCGTCGGCAAGGCCGTGGTGCAGTCGCTGATCGACGGCATGCCAGTGGAGCCCGTGGTGATCAACGTGAACGTCCCCGATCTGCCGCTGTCCGAACTCGGCGCCTGGCGCTACGGCCGAGTGGGGACCCAACCGCCTCGTTCGATGGCGGCCGCCACGCTGACACCGATCCCCGGCCACACCGAGGCGTACAGGGTCGAGATGGGATGGGGGGACGCGATCGAGCTGTCACCCGAGTCCGACGGTGGCATCGTCGAACGCGATCAGGTGTCGATCACCTACCTGTCACGTCTGGTGCACGAGCACCGCGACGACCTCGACCACACCGCCAAGGCGCTCGACGAGCTCCTCACCCGCTGAGTGGCCGGCGGGCCGACCGCCCGTCCAGTTCCCGGGCGATGAGCCAGCAGCCACACTGCCTGGCCGCTCGCTCATCGCTGGACGGCCAGCGACACGATCGTGCCGAGGCCGTCGAGTTCCGCGCCGGCGGTGCCGTCACGCGGCAGGAACGCGATCGAGGATCCGGTCCGCAGGAACACGCCGGAGCTGTCGGTCGCCCAGTAGTCGAGCGGTCCGACATCGATCGCCGCCGACCGGAGCAGCTCGACGTCGACGGCGGCGCCGGTACCCAGGTCCACCAGGAAATTGGCAGGCTCGGAACCCGTCCAGTCGGCGTACAGCAGCGTGCCGCCGTCGGGCGCCACGCTGCCCTGGCTGTAGAACGCGAACCGATCGTCGACGTCGAGTGGGGTGGTGCGGCGCTCGCCGGAAGCCAGGTCGATCAGCACGAACTCGCACTGCAACGTGGCGTCGCACTCGCGGACGATCACGTGCCGCCGGCCGGTGGCGAACAGCAGGCCCGGGCTCAGACGCTGCGGGGTGCCGGTGTCGGGGACCACGTAGGTGCCGCCGGCGTCGAACACGAGCAGTTCGCCGGTCGGCAGGAACTGCAGCGGGAAATCGGCGTTGTCGGCGAGTGGGTTGTCGGCCTTGGCCAGCGACGTCGCCGTGCCGGTCTCGTCGACCACCCACAACGGCGGCGGTCCCCCACTCCACTCGTTCGGCGCCACGAGGAACGTCCCGGTGTCACCACGAGGGATCACCGACCCGATACTCACCCCGATGTCGACCTCGCGCACCGGAACACCGGGCCGCAACAGCATCAGCGAATCGAACTGCTGCAGTACGAGCGAGTCGCCGCTCACGTACATCGAAGCGTTGCGACCGGCCGCTCCGGTGTCGATGCTGCGTACCACCCCCGACGGGAATTCCAGGCGGTGGAGAACACCGTTCGTGGTGAGTGCCACCAGTTCGGTGGGCTCGGCGAGCCGCTGGAGCGCCGGCGGCACCGGGTAGTTCCACTCCGTCCACGACGGTGCCGCACCGATCGGCGCCGGTTCGAGGTCGGGCACCAGCACATCGAGCGGCGCCGTCGTGGGAATCACGGTCTCGTTGTCGGGAAGCGTGGAACCAGCCGGCGGCAATACGGGAGTGAGCGCCCGCAGCGTGGTCGATGGGCGGGTGTCGTTGCCGGTCCTCGTCGACGATGTCGAGGCCATCACCGACGTCCGGGCCTCCGCAGCATCGGGACTGTCGCCGTCCCCGGCCGGGCCGGCGAGCAGCACCCAGGATGCGACCGCCGCAACCAGCACGACGATGCCCGCCGACACCAGCCACAATCGACCGGTCGCACCGCCCCGCCCGGCAGCAGCATCATCGGCGTCGTGCCGCGTCCGGGAGCGGGTGTCGGAATCATCTGTCTCGCCGACGGCCGCCGGGCGGCGCCACCCGGCGGGATCGGTGGGTGGCCCGAACGTCGACGACCGGCGATCGGCGCGGCGCCGCTCGGCCCACGGGTCGTCCGGGAGCGACGAGTTCTGCGGCGCCGGAACATCGTGGGCCCACGGTGACTCGGAGGCATCGGAGTCGGCCACCACGCCATTCGACCACAGACTCGAAGCGAACCACACGCGGCCTCACCGTGCCGACACCCGCACCCGGCGGTGGCCCCGTCTCCGTCGATCGGGTCCGGGATACGGTGCCGGGCGTGCGCAGCGACGTCGACACCGTCCGCGGGTACCTGGCCGCCTTCGAGCGGGGCGACGCCGACGAGATCGTGTCCTTCGTGGCGGACGGCTTCGTGAACGAACACCTCGCCGAACTCGGCTCCGGCTGCGTCGGACGCGACGAGTACCGCCGACGGCTGCCCGGCTTTCTCGCCGACTTCGCCGGTGTCCGTTACACCGTGATCGACACCGTGGTCGACACCGGGACGGAGCCGGGGTCCGACATGGGATCCGGGGCGCGCACCGGCTGCTCGACCGTGGTCGTCCGCTACCGGCTCCGAGCGACCCACGACGGCACCGACGTGGACGTGCCCGGCATCATGTGGTGCACGGTGCTCGATGGAGAGATCACCCACCGCACCGATCTGTGGGACTCGCTCACGTTCCTCCGCCAGACCGGCCGGGCCTGACCGATCGGCGGAAGAGCAGCGGCGCACTCAGGGGGCGTCGGCGAAGCGGAGGTAGGGCTTGAACTCCTCCACGTTGGAGAACTTCTCCTTCGCCTCCTCGGTCGGCATCCCGAGCGACACGATCACGCGGTCGCCGGGCCGCCAGTCGGCGGGCGTGGCGATCGGATCCTTGTCGGTGGCCTGCAGGGCATCGAGCACGCGCAGGATCTCGTCGAAGTTGCGGCCCACCGACTTCGGGTAGGTGAGCATCAGGCGCAACGTGTGCGCCGGATCGACGATGAACACCGAACGCACGGTGGACGTGTCGCCCTCACCCGGATGGATCATGTCGTAGAGCTCGGCCACCGTGCGGTCGGGGTCGGCCACGATCGGGAAGTTGAGCGCCGTGCCCGTCACCTCGCCGATGTCGGGGGCCCAGGCGTGATGGTCGTCGACCGGATCGACCGAGAGCGCCAGCGCCTTCGTGTTGCGCTTCTCGAACTCGCCCTGGAGCGCAGCGGTCCGGCCGAGCTCGGTGGTACACACGGGCGTGAAGTCGGCCGGATGGCTGAAGAACACGGCCCAGGAGTCGCCCTGCCAGTCGTGGAAGGAGATCTCGCCGTCCGTCGTCATGGCGGTGAAGTCGGGGGCGGTGTCGCCCAGGTGGAGGCTCATGCAGTGTCCTTTCGTCGGGGGTTGACCACCATCGTGTTCCGACGCTCCGACCGCAGCCAGGGACGAAGGTCCACCGACTGCCGCAGCACCGGTCGCCGGATCGGCCCGCCCTGCTCGACTGCACTGTCACATACGCTGAGGCTGCGTCGTCAAAGGGACATGAACACGAGGAACGAGATCCACGTCGTCGGTGCGGGCCTGGCCGGGCTCACTGCCGCTGCCTTCGTCGCCCGAGCAGGGATACCCGTGGTCGTCCACGAGACCCGCACCCGCCTGGGCGGACGGTCGACGACCGACGAACGAGACGGCTTCCGATTCGACCAGGGCCCACACGCCCTGTACCGGGGCGGCGCAGCCGAGCGGGTGCTCGGCGAGCTGGGTATCCACCCCCGGGGCAAACCCCCGAGTGGCAGCAGCGTATGGGTCCGAGACGGTCGCGCGCACCGGGCACCATCCGGGCCCGCCACGCTGTTGGCGACCTCTGCCGTGGGTTGGCGCGGAAAGTTCGAACTCGGTCGTGTGCTGGCCACACTGCCTCGCCTGCGCCCCGCAGCGCACGGCCACCGAACCGTCGCCGACTGGATCGATGGCACCGCTCGCGACGAACGCGCCAGGCAGACGCTGGCGATGCTGGTGCGACTCACCACCTACGCCAACCGACCCGACCAGCTCAGCGCGGACGTGGCCATCGGCATGCTGCAGGCCGGTCTGGGTCCGGGCGTTCGGTATCTCGAACGGGGCTGGGAGGTGTTGGTCGACGAGTTGTCGGCAGTGCCGGGGGTCAGGATCGAGCCCGGGAAGCCCGTCCGGGAGCTGCCGGACGCCGCTGCAGTGATCGTCGCCACGGGCGCGCCGTTGAGTGCTGCGGGACTGGCGGGCGTCGACGCTTCGACGCTGGTCGTGGGCCCGGCGGCCGAGGTCTCCTGCCTCGACATCGGGATGCGCGGCGAGCCGCCGCAGTCGATCGCCCTGGGGTCGGATGTGCCGCTCTACGCCTCGCTCCACTCCTCACCCGGACACCGAGCACCCAGCGGCTGTTCCACGGTTGCCCTGGCGGAGTACCTCGGCGCCGACGTCGATCCGTGCCGGGCGCGCCTCGAGGCGTTCGCCGACGCCGTCGGCATTGCCGCAGACCGACTGGTCACACAGCGATACCTTCACCGCATGGTTGCCTGCTCCGCGATACCGCTGGCTTCGCAGGGCGGATTGGCGGGTCGGCCGGGCATCGATGCTCTCGCTCGCTCTGCGGACCGACCGGGAACGTTCGTCGCGGGCGACTGGGTCGGCCCGGAGGGACATCTCGCTGATGCGGTGCTGGCGAGCGCCCGGGCCGCGGCGCTGGCCGCCGTGCATCACGTCGAGCACCGATCGGTGTCGGGGTGACCCCGGTGCCGGGCCGCGACGCGACCGCCGTCTTCGAAGCCGAGAGATCGCACCTCGCCGCACTCGCCTACCGGATGCTCGGGACGGCCGACGACGCAGACGACGTCGTGCAGGACGCCTGGATGCGGTGGGAGGCCGCCGACCGTGCGTCGATCGCCGAGCCGGCAGCCTGGCTCACCACCGTCACCACGCGGATCGCCATCGACCGACTCCGCTCCGCCCGCCGGCGCCGCGAGGTGTACGTCGGACCGTGGCTGCCCGAGCCGTTGGCGCCGGTGGACGACCATCCGTTCGCATCCGCCGCGAGCGCGGAGTCGCTGACGCTCGGGTTCCTCACCGTGCTCGAACGGCTGGAGCCGGTCGAGCGTGCCGTGTTCCTCCTCCACGACGTCTTCGGATACCCCTTCGCCGAGGTCGCAGCCAGCGTCGGCCGCTCCGAGGCCGGAGCCCGCCAGATCGCCCACCGGGCCCGTGAACGGGTACGGACGGAGCATCGCAGGATCGACGCCCACCCCGCCCACGCCGAGGAGCTGGCGGACGCGTTCCTCGACGCAGTCGTGCTGGGTGACGTCGCCGGCCTCCGTCGGATGCTCACCGACGACGTCGTCCACCTCGCCGACGGGGGTCCCGACCGCCGTGCCGCCCGACGGCCCGTCGTGGGTCCGGAGCGGGTGTCCCGCCTACTCGTGAACCTGGCCGCCCGGATCCAGCCCGATACCCGCGTCGATCCGGTCCGTGTCAACGGGCAGTGCGGCTGGTACATCACCGTGGAGCAGCAGCCCGACTCGATCCTCGTCCCGTCGTTCCGAGACGGCAGGGTTGCCACCGTCCTCGTGGTCCGCAATCCCGACAAGCTCGCCCGATTCCACGCCGCCTGGCTCGCGCAGCACTGATCGACCAGGTGTCGATCGCACAGTGACGTCGAGAACGGGTCGGCTTGCGAACCTGACCCCCGGACGCCGCTCGGTGATCACCGGTCGAGCGGGCGGGGACGACTCGGCCTCGACTGCCTGACCGTACCGCTGACGGGCTGCCTCGCCCGACGTGCCGACCATGGCTCCGATCGCAGCCCATGAGTGTCCTTCGTGTCGGGCGCGAACCACTGCGTCGCCCAGGTCTCGCTCGGCCTCGGCGCGAGCCAGGAACGCATCTCGAACAACGCGCAGCGCTGTGGCGTCGCGAAGGTCCTCGGGCTCTGCGCGCTCGCAGCGGGAGGCGAGTTCGTCGGCGTGGTCGATGATCTCCTGGGCGGTGCGTGGCATTGGAATCACCTGAGGTACTTCGGTCGGGCCGGCATGGCGTGGACGATGGTCGGACCGTCGGCGCTGTCGATCACGCCGACCCTCGAGGAGGTTGCCGGCGGCGTCGGCGCCGACGAACATCACGAAGCCGTCATCGAGATCATCGACGAACATCGGATGGTCGAACGCGTGAAGCATGTCGTTGTCGTGGATGCCGTGCTTGCGGGCGCTGGTTGCGATCAGCGGCGCATCCACCGCGACAAGTTGGCTTGCCATCGATCGGATCGCAAGTTGCCTTGCGTCCGTTCCGGCACGATGCCGTCGGATCAGTGGCGTCGGGCAACCGACACGCCGCACATTCCCGTACACATCGGCGAGCGCACCGGTGCCGTTCCTGGATGGGTCCCGGCCGCCCGCCGAGGCGTGATCATGCGCTGCCCAACCAACGGTCGGACCTCCTACATATCGCCGGATATGTGGGTGTGGATGCGCCGTTAGTGACCGGTGTTATGCGGTGGTCGTGGAGGCTGTTCGATCAACCGGCACGGAGGTAGCGGCGGAGTGCTTCGCG
>JAWLEC010000025.1:0-27895 GCA_041686315.1 Ilumatobacteraceae bacterium | reverse complement strand
CCGGCCCGTCCGACCCGCTCGAACACCTCCGCGTGGTGGAGCTGGAACTGGCGCTCGCCGACCTCGAGACCGTCGAGAAGCGCCTCCACCAGACCCAACGCCAGGCCAAGCTCGAAAAGGGCCTCGCCGAGGAGGCCGCCGCCCTCCAGGCCGCCCACGACGCACTCGCCGAGGGGCTCCCCCTCTACCGGGCCGGGCTCGGCGACGACGTCAAGGCGCTGCTCGCCCCCTACTTCCTGCTCACCAACCGCCGGGTGCTGGCGATCGTCAACGTGGGTGAGGACGACATCGACGCGATCCCCGAGAAACAGGCGCTGATCGAAGCCGAGTTCAACAACGTCGGCGACAACGTCGAGGTGATCGGCATGTGCATCCAGATGGAGGCCGAGGCCGCCGCCATCGAGGACCCCGTGGAGCGCGCCGAGATCCTGGAGGGCTTCGGGCTCGGCGAGGGCGCCCTGTTCCGGATGGTCCGCAGCGCCTACCACCTGCTGGGCCTGCGGACGTACTTCACCACCGGCGAGAAGGAGAGCCGGGCCTGGACCTTCTACGAGGGCTCCACCGCCCCCGTCTGCGCCGGTCGGATCCACACCGACTTCCAGCGCGGCTTCATCCGGGCCGAGGTGATCCAGTGGGACGAGCTGCTCGAACTCGGATCGTGGAACGCCGCCAAGGATGTCGGCAAGATGCGCGTCGAGGGCAAGGACTACGTCGTCCAGGACGGCGACGTGATGGAGTTCCGCTTCAACGTGTGAGGTCCCCCCGGTACGCCGTCACTCGGGCGGGGGGCCGGGGCGGCGCTCGAGTTGCTGGGCCGGCGTGAACAACTGGCGCGAGATCCCGAGGCTCATCACCGCCGTGGTGGTCGCCACGCTGCCGAGCACCAGGTACATCACCGACACCTGCACCTTCACGGCGTCGGCGGGATCGACACCCGCCAGGATCAGGCCCACCATCGCACCGGGCAGGGCCACGATCCCCACCGCCTTCGTCGACTCGATCTGCGGCACGAGCGCCGTGCGCAGCGCCTCGCGCAGATGGGGCCGGAATGCCGCTGTGGAGGTGAGGCCGAGGGCGAGCCGGCCCTCGATCACGCCCCGCTGCTCGGACGACGCCGTGATCAGCTGCCGCGACACCAGCACCGTCGCCGACAGCGAGTTGCCCACGACCATCCCGGCCAGCGGCACGAGCGTACGGCCCTCCAGTTCGTAGATCCCGAACCCGAACAGCACGCCCAACACCACGACGGCGGATGCGCTGAACGACAGCAGCGACAGGGGGAGCACCTTCGGGACGTCGGACGCCCGTCGCTGCGTGGTCCACGAGGCGAACGACACCATCACCACGATCCAGAGGACGGCGAAGATCAACGGGTCGTCCGGATCCACCACCAGCTGCAGCGCCCAGCCGACGATCAGCAGTTGCACCAGGGCCCGGACGGCGGCCCAGAGCAGATCGCGCTCGAGACCGAGGCGACGCCACAGCGACACCGCCACGGCAACGGCCACGAGGATCCCCGACGCGGCCAGGCCGATGTTGCCGATGTCGCCCTGCTCGACCCCCGCCGCCACCACCGCGGACCGAGCCGTCACGCTGCACCCGCCGTGCGGCGTCGTGCGGCGTCGGCGACGGCGATCACGACGCCGATCACGAAGGGGCCCCGACGGAGCTGCGGACGACGGGATCGTCGCTGGCATCCAGGTCGTCGAGATGGCCGACGGCGCGCACCGACCCGTCGGCGAGCACGATCACGTGATCCGCCAGCCGCCGCAACTGGTCGGTGTCGTGGCTCACCCACACCACGGCCACACCCGAGTCGGCGAGCTGGCGGCCCAGGTCCTCCACCGTCTCCCGGGACGACCGATCCAGTGCGGCGGTCGGCTCGTCGGCCAGCAGCACCGCCGGCTCGGTCAGCAACGCCCGGGCCACGCACATCCGTTGGGCCTCACCGCCCGACAGGGTGTCGGCATCGTGGCCGAGCAACTCCCCCGACAACCCCACGTGCTCGAGCACGTGCACCGCCCGCTCGCGGCCCACCTCGGGCAGCGCCACGCGCAGATTCTCGAGCACCGTGCCCGGGAACAACGGTGCACGCTGGAACACCATCGCCACGCACCGCCGCAACTCCGTCGGCTCCCACTCCGTCAGTGGCCTGCCCCGCCACCGCACCTCACCCGAGAGCGGATCGTCGAGCCGGTTCAGCAGACGCAGCAGGGTCGACTTGCCCGACCCCGACGGACCGGCCAACACGGTCACCCCGTTGGCCGGGATGTCGAGATCGAGGTCCCGGAGAATCGGCGCAGCACTCGGCCCCGCCGACACGCCGACCAACTCGAACACGTCACGCGACGACATCGCCCGCCCCGATCAGCACCGCATCGATCCCACGTGCGGAACGTACCCCACACGCGGACACCCTGCCCCGCCGAGGCCATCGTCCGCCGGGGCCATCGTCCACCGGGCGGTCGTCCGCCCGGACCACCGTCCGCCGGGCCATCGCCCGCCCGGGGCGGGCTGCGTCCCACCCGCGGATCTGGCACACTGCGGACATGGCGTGGTTGGTCAGCGACGCGCGGGTGCTCGCCTCCGCCGAACTGGCGTCGGATCGTGCCGGCAAGCGCCGGGGCCTCCTCGGGCGCGACGGCTTGGAGGGCGCCTTCGTCATCGAGCGGTGCCGTTGGATCCACACCATCGGTATGCGGTTCCCGATCGACGTGGCCTACGTCGGTGACGACGGCATCGTGGTGAAGACCATGCAGATGCACCGCCACCGGCTCGGTGTGCCGGTCTGGCAGGCCAGCTGGGTGATCGAAGCCGAGGCCGGTGCGTTCGGGCGATGGGGCCTCCGCGTCGGCGACGAGATCGAACTCAGCACCGACGACGAGTACGGGCCCGACGGGACACCGATCGAGGCACGATGAGCACGCTCTGGCTGGTGGCCACTCCCATCGGCAATCTCGGCGACCTGCCACCCCGGGCGATCGACGTGCTCGGTCACGTCGGGCTCGTCTGCTGCGAGGACACGCGCCGCACCGGCCTGCTCCTGCAGCACGCCGGGATCCGTGCCGAGCGGCTCGCCGTGTGCAACGACCACACCGAGGCGAGCCGCGTCGACGACGTGCTGCGCACGCTGCGCGAGGGACGCGACGTCGCGGTGGTGTCGGACGCGGGCACACCCGGGATCTCCGACCCCGGCGAACGGATCGTGCGCGCCGTGCTCGACGCCGGATTCGCCGTCAGCGCCGTGCCCGGCCCCACCGCCGCCGTGATGGCACTCACCATCAGCGGCCTTCCCGCCGACCGGTTCGTGTTCGAGGGATTCCTCCCCCGCAAGGGCACCGACCGCACTCGACGGCTCGCCGAGATCGCCACCGAACACCGCACCACGGTGATCTACGAGGCACCGCACCGTGCGCTCCGCACGCTCGAGGACCTCCGCGAGGTGTGCGGGGACGACCGAACGATCGTCGTCACCCGTGAACTCACCAAGCTCCACGAAACCGTGGTGGGCGGGCCGCTCGGCGAGATCGACATCGGCAATCCACGAGGCGAGTACGTGTTCGTGCTCGCCGGCGCACCACGCGACGACGCGCCGGCCACCGACGACACCGTGCGGACAGCCCTGCGTGATCAGCTCGCCGGTGGCGCTTCCACCCGCGACGCCGCAGCGGCGGTGGCCAAGGCGGTCGGCCGGCCCAAGCGCGAGGTGTACGCGCTGGCAGTGGCCCTCGCCGCTGCGAACGGCGCCGGGCCCGACCGCCACGACGACCACGACGACCACGAGAACGGCGAGGTCGTCGGCAGCACGGACGCCGGCGTCAGGGACGGCGACGGCACGAACGGCGGCACCACGAACGGCGACGACCTCACGAGCGGTGCCTGGTGAGCGAGTACGTCGGAGTCGCCGGGTCGGGGCCGAGCGCCGCATTCTTCGATCTCGACCGCACGCTGATCTCGGGCTCCTCGGCGTTCACGCTGGCGCTGCAGGCCCGACAGGCGGGCCTCATCCCCAACGGCGAATTCGTCCGCGACGCAGCCGGCGCCGTGTCGTTCAAGCTCTTCGGCGCCAGCGACGACACCACGGCCGAGGTCCGCGCCCGGATCCTCAAGGCGGTCACCGGGATGCGCCAGAGCGAGCTGCAGGCGCTCAACACCGAGGTGCTCCCCCGCCTCCTCGCCCGCCTGCGCCCCGAGGCCCGGCGGCTGCTCGACCGGCACCGGCAGGCGGGTCGTGACACGTTCATCGTGTCGGCGGCACCCCAGGAGATCGTCGAGCCGCTGGCCCACTCCCTCGGCATGACCTCCGGGATCGGCACCCGCAGCAAGGTGCTCGACGGCCGCTACACCGGCGAACTCGACGGCCCCTTCTGCTACGGCCTCGGCAAGGTGGAAGCGATCGTCGAACTCGCCAACTGGAACGGCTACGAACTCCACCAGTGCTACGCCTACAGCGACTCGGCGAGCGACCTGCCGATGCTGGAGGCCGTCGGCCATCCGGTGGCCGTGAACCCCGACGGCAAGCTCGAGCGGCACGCCCGTCGCCACGGCTGGCCGATCGTGATCTTCAGCCAACAGACCAAGTCGGTGATCCGCCGCACCGCAGCATCGGTCGGCACGATCGGGATCGCCGGAGCCAGCTTCGCCGCGGGGACCGCGGTCGGCCGCTCCCGCGTCTCCACCCTCCGCCGCCGCCGCTGACGGGGACGCAGACCCGTCGAGCCGCTGACAGGAGCGCGGACCCCGTCGAGGCGTCGACGAGCACTGACGAGCGGGCCGAGCCCGTGGACCGCCGTGCGGAGAGGTCGAGCAGGGCCCCGACTCAGCGGGGCGCGAGCGCGATCTGACGGCTCTGCAGCACCAGCGTGCCGGCCGAGTCCCAGACCTCGCCCTCCTCGTCGAGCAGGCCGTCGTGGACGAACCTCGAGCGGAACGCGCAGCGCAGCGGACCCCGAGCGGGCACGCCACGGACGTGCACCGTGAGCTCCACCGTGGGCACCCACGCCACCGGCAGGTCCGTGTTGAACACCGGCGGCGGAAAGGCGTCGGACACCAACAGCAGCGCGATCGGATCGATCGGCTCGTCAGGGTCGCGCTCGTCGCGGGCGAACGCGAACCAGCCGTAGATCTCGGCCCGACCACTCGGCCGCCCGGTACGGAACCCCTCGTCGCCCGGCCGGATGCGGATCGCCAACTTGTCGAACATCGCCGGCTGCGGCCCCTCCGCGGGAGGCGGCGGCACCTCGCACTCCTCGTACGGCGGCAGGTCCACCGGCGACTCCCGGGTGAGGCTCGGCCCGCCCGGAGTCGGTTCGCCGAACGTGCCCAGCAACCGGATGATCTCGCCCGACGCCATCGTGAGGCTCGCCGTCGCCGTGGCGAACCGCCGACCCGAGCGCACCACCTCCACGTCCACCGTGCACGGCCCCGACGCAGCGGGCCGCAGGTAGTGCGCCGTCAACGTCACCGGCGGACGACCCACGGCGTCGACCATCGCCCGTCCCGCAATCGCCATCAGGTAGCCGCCGTTGGCGTTGCCGCCGATGTCCCAACCCGGATGGACCTCCGCCTCGTAGCGCACGGTGCTGCCGGCCACGAGACGGTCACCGGAACCACCGCCGGAACCACCGCCGGCCGACGAACCGACGTCGTGCGCAGCCGACGCCATGGAGGCGACCCGGCGGACCGCAGTGGCGGCAGCGAAGGCTCCGGACATCGTCGGCACGGTAGCGACCGGCACGGGTCCGCCACCATCCGGACCGTACGGGGCGAACTCACGGTGGCCGTGAGGGGCCGAGCCTCTAACGTGCTGGCGTGACCCGGTTCTACGCGACGACGCCGATCTACTACGTGAACGCCGAACCGCACCTCGGCCACGCCTACACCACGATCGTCGGCGACGCCGTCACCCGCTGGCACCGGCTGCTCGGCGACGACGTCAAGTACGTCACCGGCACCGACGAACACGGCCTCAAGATCCAGCAGACCGCGGAGGCCGCCGGCATGGACCCGCAGGCGTTCACCGACTCGATCGCCCCCACGTTCTCCCAGGCGTGGGAGCGGCTCGACATCGCCAACGACGACTTCATCCGCACCACCGAACCCCGCCACAAGGCTGCGGTGGCCGAACTGCTCCAGCGCTGCTACGACGCCGGCGACATCGAGCTCGACACGTTCGCCGGCAAGTACTGCGTGGCCTGTGAGGAGTACTACGGCGACGAGGAACTGGTCACCGTGAACCGCCCCGACGGGCCCATCGCCGACTGCTGCCCGATCCACGAACGCCCGGTCGAGTACTTCGAGGAGGAGAACTACTTCTTCCGGCTCTCCCGATTCCAGGACCGCCTCCTCGACTGGTACGCCGCCCATCCCACGGCGTTGAAGCCCGAGCATCGCGGCAACGAGGCGATCGGCCTCATCAAGAGCGGGCTGCGCGACTTCTCGGTGAGCCGCACCTCGCTGAAATGGGGCATCCCGCTGCCGTGGGATCCCGAACACGTCACCTACGTCTGGTTCGACGCCCTCACCAACTACCTGGCGGCGGTCGGCTTCGGCGACGGCACCGACGGCTATCTCGACTGGTGGCCGGTCGACTACCACCTCATCGGCAAGGACATCGTGCGCCAGCACTGCGTGTACTGGCCGGCGATGCTGATGTCGGCCGGCGTCGAACTGCCCAAGGGCTGGGCGATCGGCGGTTGGCTGCTCAGCGGCGGCTCGAAGATGAGCAAGACGTCGGGCAACGTGGTGAACCCGCTCGGGCTCATCGACGAGGTGGGTCTCGACGGCTTCCGCTACTACGTGCTCGCCGACACCGCCTACGGCAACGACGGCGACTTCACCTACGAGGGCCTCGTCGCGCGCTACAACGCCGACCTGGCGAACAACCTCGGCAACCTCGCCGCCCGCGTCGCCACCGTGGTGGCCAAGAAGTGTGGCGGCACGGGGACGGCCCCGGATCCCGACAGCCCGCTCGCCGAGGTGGCGGCCACCACGTACGACCAGACGGCGCAGTGGTGGGACGAGGTGCAGCCGAGCCGTGCCCTCGAGGCCACCTGGCATCTCGTCCACGCGACCAATGCGCACCTCGAGGCCAACGAGCCGTGGAAGGCCGAGCCGGGAGCCGGCGTCGACGCCGTGATGGGCGACGCCCTCGAGGCGCTGCGCATCGTGGCGATCCTGGCGTCGCCGGCGATCCCGGGCACCGCGCAGGCCGTGTGGGAGCGCATCGGCATGCCGGGCCGGGTCGACGACCAGCGCCTCCCCGAGGCCGCGGCGTGGGGCGGCTATCCCGCCGGTAACCCTGTGGAGAAGGGCGCCCCCCTCTTCCCCCGCCTGTCATGACGCCGAACCGACCGGAGCCGGCGAGGCAGAGCGCCAGCGACCGAGCCTGGCGCGAGGCCGACCCGACTCGACCCACCGGAGACTCGCCATGAGGCCGAGCCAACCAGAGCCGGCGAGGCAGAGCGCCAGCGACCGAGCCTGGCGCGAGGCCGACCCGTCTCGACCCACCGGAGACTCGCCATGAGGCCGAGCCGACCAGAATGGGTGGACTCGCACTGCCACGTCCACGACCTGCGGATCCCCGACGGCACCGATGCCGCCGTGGCCGCCGCGGCGTCGGCCGGTGTCACCACGCTGATCACCGTGGGCTGCGACCGGGCCACCTCCGAGGCGGCGATCGAGGTCGCCGCGGCGCACGCCGGCGTGCACGCCACCGTCGGACTGCACCCCCACGACGCCGCCGACGGCGTGGACACCATCGCCGACCTGATCGACACTCCGGGCATCGTCGCCGTGGGCGAGGCCGGTCTCGACTACTTCTACGACCACTCACCGCGCGCAGCACAGCGGGACGCGTTCGCCGCCCAGATCCAGCTCGCACACCAGCACGACCTCCCGCTCGTGATCCACACCCGCGACGCCTGGGACGACACCTTCGACGTCCTCGACGCCGAGGGAACACCTGCCGGCACCGTCTTCCACTGCTTCACCGGCGGCCCCGACGAGGCGACCGCCGCCCTCGATCGGGGCGCACTGCTGTCGTTCTCCGGCATCGTCACCTTCAAGGCGGCGGCCGAGGTGCAGGATGCTGCGCGCCTGTGTCCACTGGATCGGATGCTCATCGAGACCGACAGCCCGTACCTCGCGCCGGTGCCGCACCGCGGCAAACCGAACCGGCCCGCATGGGTTCCCCACGTCGGCCAGTTCGTGGCCGACCTCCGCGACGTGCCCGTCGCCGACCTGGCCGGCTCCACCTCGGCCAACGCACGCCGCGTGTTCGGTCTCGGCTGAGACCCTCGTCCCGGAGCCGATCCGGGCGCCGGCCGACGCCACGCCGCCCCGACCACGCAGCGTGACCGCCCCCCACGGCGAGATGGCCAGCACCGATTTCGCTGGTTACGCTGGCCAGCCCCCGGCCCGTGGCAGCCCGCCGCGGCCGTGGCGCCGACGAATCACATGGCCTACTCCGACACCGACCGACGCCGCTTCGTGCTGGCGACCGTGCTCACGCTCTTCGCGTTGCCTGCGCTGTGGTGGGCCAACGAGTCCACGAGCACGGGCGCGCCCAGCATCGCCGCCGCCGGTGTCGACGTGGCCGCCGCCGGCGGACAGCCGGCCACCTCCGCGGCCGACGACGCGGCGGAGGCAGCGGCACCGGTCTTCCTCGACGGGCCGTCGGGCGTCGCCGGTGCCGGCATCGCGGAGATCGCCGTCCCCGCCGGCCCACTCATCGAACGGATCACCACGTCGGCCACCTTCCGCAACTCGATGCCCACCACCGGCACCTGCTACGTGGCCGGGATCCCCACCGGCAGCGACGTCACCGTGGTCAACCTCGACAACAACCGGTCGGTGCGCTGCACCACGGCCCTCGCCGACACCAACGACCAACTGGTGCTGCACACCTCGGCATTCTCCGAGATCGCCGACGTCACCGACGCGCCGATCCCCGTCGAGATCCGTCGGTGACCCACTCGCGTCCCACGATCCGCGAACTCCTCGACTCCCGCTCGTTGGCACCGCGGCGTGACCTCGGCCAGAACTTCGTGGCCGACCCCAACACCGTCCGCCGCATCGCCGACCTCGCCCGGGTCGGTGCCGACGACCAGGTGGTGGAGATCGGTGCGGGCCTCGGATCCCTCACCCTGGCGCTCGCCGACACCGGCGCCGAGATCACCGCCATCGAGGTCGACCGCGGTGTGGTGCCCGTACTGCGCGACGTGGTCGCCCACCGCTGCAACGTCACCGTGGTGGAAGCCGATGCGATGTCGCTCGACTGGCACCGGCTGCTCGCCGGCGACGGCGACGAGCACGGGTCGGGCTGGGTGCTCGTCGCCAACCTGCCCTACAACGTGGCGACCCCGCTGATCTGCGACCTGCTCGACGACGTGCCCGAGATCCGGCGGATGATCGTGATGGTGCAGCGCGAAGCCGCCGAACGCCTCGCCGCCCGGCCCCGCACCCCGGCGTACGGCGCCGTGAGCGTGAAGGTGGCCTATTGGGCGACCGCCCGCATCGTCGGGCACGTACCCGCCTCGGTGTTCGTGCCCCGGCCCAACGTGGAGTCGTCGCTGGTCGAGATCGAACGCCACGATCCACCCGCCACCGACCCGCATCTCGTGTTCGACCTCGTGCGCACGGCGTTCGGGCAGCGGCGAAAGATGCTGCGCAAGTCGCTGGCCGGCACCGTCGCCCCCGAGGCGTACACCGTTGCGGGGATCGACCCGACGGCACGACCCGAGGAACTCGACGTCGCCGCCTGGTGCCGCCTCGCCGAGGCCCGGACCCCCGCCGCCGGAGGCCCGAGTTGAGACAGGGGATCAGACCCCGCGTCGCGACGGTGCTGCGGGCGCACGCCAAGCTCACCTTGTCGCTGCGGCTCACCGGACTGCGCGACGACGGGTTCCACCTGATCGATGCCGAGATGGTGAGCCTCGACCTCCACGACCTCGTCACGATCACCCCCACACCTGACGCAACCGAGCTGGCCGCCACCGGCCCCTACGCCGTCGGGGTCCCGCTCGACCGCACGAATCTGGTGGCACGCGCACTCGAACGCTGCGGCACCACGGCCACGGTCACGATCCACAAGCAGATCCCCCACGGCGGTGGACTCGGCGGCGGATCGTCCAACGCCGCCGCCGCGATGCGCTGGTGTGGCGTGGGCACCGACGGCGCGGCACTCGACGCCGCATCGGCGCTGGGCGCCGACATCCCCTTCTGTCTCGTGGGCGGCCGCGCCCGGGTGCGCGGCATCGGCGAGATCGTCGACCCGCTCCCCCACGTCGACCGCAACGTGACCCTCGTGATCCCGCCGCTCGCCGTCAGCACCCCCGCCGCCTACCGGGCCTGGGACGATCTCGGCGGACCCACCGCCGACGGACCCAACGACCTCGAACCGGCCGCGCTGGTGGTCGAACCACGACTCGCCCGATGGCGCGACACGATCGCCGAACGCATCGGACGGCGCCCGGTGCTCGCGGGCAGCGGCGCCACGTGGTTCACCGAGGGCGAACACCACGACGCCCTCGCCGACCTGGTCGACGAGGGCGCATCGGTGGTGTCGGCACGAACCGTGCCGGCAGACGTGGCGACGAACGACGGCTGACGCCCGCACACACGGACGAGACAGCGACCGACGGACGTCGGAGAGAGACGGACTACTTGCGACGCTGGTGGCGCGTGCGGCGCAGCATCTTCTTGTGCTTCTTCTTCCGCATGCGCTTGCGGCGCTTCTTGATCAGAGAACCCATAAGGCGAGCCACGCTACCGGGCCGTGCCATCACTTCCCCTGCCAGATACGGTGAGGGCACAGTCAGTCCGGGGTCGTCTAATGGTAGGACAGCGGTTTTTGGTGCCGCGTGTAGGGGTTCGAATCCTCTCCCCGGAGCCATGAGCGTCTCCGCCATCATCCTTGCCGCCGGCGAGGGCACCCGCATGCGCTCCAGCCGGCCGAAGCCCCTGCACCTCATCTGCGGTCGGGCGATGGTGCTCCACGTCATCCACTCGCTCGAACAGCTCCGCCCCGAACGCACCGCCGTGGTCGTCGGCCACGGCGCCGAACAGGTCACCAAGAAGGTGCAGCAGCTGGCACCGGCGTGGGCCAACGTGGCCTTCGTCGAGCAGCGTGAACAGAACGGCACCGGCGACGCCGCGGCCACCGGCATGACCGCGTTCCCCGGCGACGACTACGACGACGAGGCCACCATCGTGGTGCTCCCCGGCGACACCCCGCTGCTGCGCGCCGACACCGTGCGTGAGCTCGTCGAGGTCCATGTCGAATGCGGCAATGCCGCCACCCTGCTCACCAGCATCATGGACGACCCCACCGGCTACGGCCGGGTGATCCGCAAGGCCGACGGGCAGGCCGACCGCATCGTCGAACACCGTGACGCCGCCCCCGACGAGCTCGACGTGAAGGAGATCTGCACGTCGATCTACGCATTCCGCCGCGACCTGCTCGGACCGGCGCTGCGCAAGCTCACCACCGCCAACGCCCAGGGCGAGTACTACCTCACCGACGTGATCTCGGTGCTCGCCGGGATGGGCCACCGCATCGGCTGCGTGCAGGCACCGGCCGGCGAGACCCAGGGCGTCAACGACCGTTGGCAGCTCGCCCTGGCCGAACGCGAACTGCGCTCGCGCACCAACCGCGCCTGGCTGCTCAACGGCGTCACCATGCTCGACCCCCGCCAGACCTTCATCGACGTCACGGTCGACATCGGCCGCGACGTCACGATCTACCCCGGCACGATCCTCCAGGGATCGACGGTGATCGGCGACGGCGCCGAGATCGGGCCCGACACCCGTCTCGTCGACTGCGCCGTCGGCGCCGGCGCGACCGTCGAGCATGCGGTGGGCCACGACGCCGAGATCGGACCCCGGGCGATCGTCGGTCCGTACGCCCATCTGCCGAGCGGGACGTCGGTCGCTTCCGACACGACGACCGGCGCCTTCTACACTGCACCTGCCGGCTAGGAACCCGGGTCGGCGAGCAGCTTCGGGAGGAAGCACACCGATGGAAAAGGTCACCACCAAACGGCTCGCCCTCTACACGGGACGAACCCATCCCGAACTGGCAGAGGAGGTCGCGTCCCACCTCAACATCGAGCTCGGCCACGACAACCTGGTCGAGTTCGCCAACGGCGAGGTGCGGTGCCGGTTCGGTGAGTCGATCCGCGGCTCCGACGTGTTCGTGATGCAGACCCACTACGGCGTCGACGGCCGCTCCGTGAACGATTCGATCATGGAGCACCTGATCATGATCGACGCCGCCTACCGGGCATCCGCCAAGCGCATCACCGCCGTGTGCCCGTTCTACGGCTACGCCCGCCAGGACCGCAAGGCCGAGGGCCGTGAGCCCATCACGGCACGGCTCGTCGCCGACATGTTCAACGCGGCCGGCGCCAAGCGGATGATCTCGATCGATCTCCACTCGGGTCAGATCCAGGGCTTCTTCGAGGGTCCGGTCGACCATCTCACCGCGATGCCGGTGCTCGAGGACTACGTGCGCAAGAACGCGAAGGAACCGGTGATCGTGTCGCCCGACGCCGGGCGCATCAAGGTGGCCGAGCGGATGGCCCAACACCTCGGCGACATCGGCGCCGACCTGGCGTTCATCTACAAGCGCCGGCCGAAGGGCACCGCCAACGTCGCCGAGGCCACCGAGGTGCTCGGTGACGTCGAGGGCCGGGTGTGCGTGATCACCGACGACATGATCGACACCGCCGGCACGATCTGCGCGGCCGCCGAACTGCTCGTCGCCCGTGGCGCCGCGGAGGTGTGGGCGATGGCCACCCACGGCGTGCTGTCGGGTCCGGCCGTCGACCGGCTGAAGAACAGCCCGATGGAGCGCATCGTGCTCACCAACTCGCTCCCGCTGCCGCCCGAGAAGCAGATCGACAAGATCGAGGTGCTCTCGGTGGCTCCCCTGATCGCCGAGGCGCTCGGCGCCGTGTTCGACGACACCAGCGTGAGCGTGATCTTCGACGGCGAGAACCTCGCCTGACCCCGACCCCGTCCTTCGAACACTCCGAAAAATGCCCGATTCGTAGCGCCTGGCGCTACGAACGAGGCATTTTTCGGGTTCCGGGGGCGAGTTCCGGGGTCGCGTTCCGGTCGCCGGGGCGGGCCGCCCACTGGAGGGGGTGCTCACCTCCGAGATCCTCCTCCTCGCCGCCCACCAGGACGGTGTCGTCAGCCGTGACCAGCTCTGCGACAGGTTCGGCGTGTCCGATCACGCCATCTCCCGTGCACGACGGTCGGGCCTGCTCGTCGACGTGGTTCCCGGCGTGGTGCGGCCGGCGTCATCGCCCGAGACGTTCCGGATGCGGTGCCGCGCCGTGCAACTGCGTGCCGACGGTTGTCTGAGCGGCTGGACGGCCGCTCACTTCTACGAGCTCCGGGCGATGCCCACCGCCGACATCCACTTCACGGTGCCCACCGGATTCCGGCGCCGGCTACCCACCTGGGTCCATCTCCATCGGTGCTCGTGGTACGAGCCCGACCGGGATCGGGTCACCGGCGCCGACGGCCTGGTGCTCGCCCGCCCGCTGCGCATGTTGTTCGGCCTCGCCGCCGCATTCACCCAGCACCGGTTCGAGCGCGCCGCCGAGGACGCCTGGCACCACGGCCTGGTGACACCCACCGATGCGGCCGCCTACCTCGAGCGCCATCGCTGCCGGGGCAAGGACGGTGTGGCCGTGTTCGAGCGGTGGCTCGAACGGGCCGTGACGCGGGCACGGCCGACACAGAGCAACCTCGAA
Organism: Ilumatobacteraceae bacterium; assembly: GCA_041686315.1. Taxonomy (GTDB): domain Bacteria; phylum Actinomycetota; class Acidimicrobiia; order Acidimicrobiales; family Ilumatobacteraceae; genus Sva-07. The sequence continues at coordinate 14,129 of JAWLEC010000025.1, read as the reverse complement.
CGGCGACTCCTCGAGTCACTGGAGCGCCTCGACCTGCCCGAGCCGGAGCGTCAGTACCCGGTGGTGTTGGCATCCGGCGAGACGGTCCACCTCGACATCGCCTGGCCGTCGATCAGGTTCTGCGTCGAACCGGGGGCGTCGTGGTGGCACGGTGGGGATGCGGGACAACGCAGGGACCAGGCGCGTGACCGGGACTGCGGCGAAGTCGGCTGGTTCACGATCCGATTCGACGAGACGATGCGCCAGGACCTTCCCGGCTCCGCCCGCCAGGTCGCCCGCATCTACCGACGACGAGCCCTCGACCTCGGAAAAATGCCCGATTCGTAGCGCCTGGCGCTACGAACGAGGCATTTTTCGGAATGGGTGGTGGGGATCGAGCCGGCTGAGCCGGGGGCGGAGGGGATGGGCGGAGGGGGCGGTATCGTGGTGGGCTGCCGTAACGACTGGGCGCCCGACCGATCTGGCGCCGTCACGAGATTCGATGGAAGCCGATCACCATGTCTGAGACTGTCCTCACCGCCGAAGCCGGGCGCCGCACCGGCAGCTCCGACTCCCGTCGCCTGCGCGCCGCGGGCAAGATCCCTGCGGTCGTCTACGGCCACGGCATGGATCCGATGAGCGTCAGCGTCGATCGCCGCGAGCTGCGTCAGGCCCTCTCCGGCGGGGCCGGCATGAACACCATCCTCGACCTCACGGTCGACGGCACCATCTACCCCTCGATCATCAAGGACATCCAGCGCCATCCCGTACGCCGCTCGGTGCAGCACATCGACTTCATCCAGGTGAACCTCAACGAGGAGATCGTGGTGTCGATCCCCGTCCACCTCGAAGGTGAAGCCAAGGACGTGTCGCAGCACAACGGCCTGGTCGACCTGGCCATGAACGAGATCGACGTGCGCACCACGCCGCGCAACATCCCCGACGGCGTCACCATCGACATCACCGACATGACCATGGACAGCGTCATCCGCATCGAGGACGTCCCGCTGCCGTCCGGCGTGGTCGCCGAGGCGGATCCCGAAGCAGCCGTGGTCACGGTGCTCACGATGCGCACGCCCGTGCTCGACGCCGAAGAGGCCGAGCGCGAAGAGGCGCTGGCCGAGGCCGAAGGCGGCGAGGGCGCCGGAGGTGCCGAAGCCGGTGAGGCCGGCGGCAGCTCCGAGTGACGTCGCGGGCGTCGCTCGGCGCCCGGAACCGGATCTCGACCGAAAAATGCCTGGATCGTTGCGGCTGCCGCAACGATCCAGGCATTTTTCGGATGGGACAGGGTGTGTGAGGGAGCGATCGTGAAACTGTTCGGACGAGAGGGAAAGGGCCAGCCGTTCGACTGGCTGGTGGTGGGCCTCGGCAATCCGGGCGAGAAGTACGCACGCACCCGCCACAACGTGGGCGAGCAAGCCGTGCGCCTCCTCGCCGAACGCACGGGCGTCACCCTGAAAGGCGGCCGCGACGATGCGCTCGTCGCCGAGACCCGATTCGGCGACCCCGTCGACCCCGACCGCGTCGTGCTCGCCTTCCCCATCACCTACATGAACGAGTCCGGTCGGGCCGTCGGCGCCCTCGTGCGCCGCTACCGCATCGAGTCACCCGAGCAGCTGATCGTCGTGCACGACGAGCTCGACCTGCCCCCCGGCGAACTGAAGATCAAGGCCGGCGGCGGCCTCGCCGGCCACAACGGCCTGCGCTCGATCAACCAGCACCTCAAATCGCCCGACTTCCTGCGCGTCCGCATCGGCGTGGGAAAGCCCGACCACAAGGACCTCGGCAAGGGACACGTGCTGTCGCGGATCCCCCGGCGCGAACGCGAACTCCTCGACGTGGCGGTGGTCGAAGCCGCCGACGCCGTCGAGACGATCATCGAACACGGCGTCGAGACGGCGATGCAACGGTTCAATGGGAAGCGATGACGGCCACCCCCTCCACCGCCACCGAAGCTGCCCGCCGGACGGCCACCGACGCCGCCGGGCCGACCACCTCCGGCACACGCTCCGACCGCACCGCTGACGATCCGACGGCGCCCGAGGACGCGATGAGTGCACCGCTCGGCTCGCTGCCGGCGCTGCTGCGCGACGAGCCGGGCCTCACCCGCGCCCTCGGCGACCCGACCGCCCGGCTCGCCGTGGTGGAGGTCGCCCGGCCGATCTCCATCGCCGCGCTCGCCACCTTGTCGTCACGCCGCCCGCTCGTGGTGGCGTGCCCCACCGGCACGATGGCCGGTCAGCTCGCCGACGACCTCGCCCCGTTCCTTCCCGCCGGCGAGGTGGCGCACTTCCCCGGATGGGAGACCCTCCCCTTCGAGCGCGTGAGCCCCAGCGTGGAGACCATGGGCCAGCGCCTCGACGTGCTGTGGCGCCTGCGCGACCCCGACCGTTGCCCCGCCGTGATCGTCGCCAGCGTGCGCTCCCTGCTGCAGAAGCTCGGCCCCGGCGCCACCACCACCGAACCGGTCGTGATCCGCCCGGGCTCGGAGGTCGACCCCGACGACCTCGCCGCCCGCCTCGTCGAGTTCGGGTACCGCCGCGAGGAACTGGTGGAACACCGCGGCGAGTTCGCCCGCCGTGGCGCCATCGTCGACGTGTTCCCCTCCACCGCCGATGCACCCATTCGCATCGACCTGTGGGGCGACGAGGTCGACCGCCTCACCCGGTTCGGCGTGAACGACCAGCGCTCGGTCGACGACCTCGCCGAGGTGCGCATCTTCCCCGCCCGGGAACTGATGCCCACCGACGACGTCCGCGCCCGCGCCGCCCGCCTCGTGCAGAGCGAACCCTGGGGCCGCGAGCAGTGGGAACGCCTCGCCGAGGGCGCCCACTTCGACGGCATGGAGAGCTGGCTGCCCTGGCTGGTCGACGACGACCGCCTCGTCACCGACGTCCTCCCCGACACCGCCAAGGTGGTGCTGGTCGAGCCCCGCCGCATGCGCGACCGCGCCGCCGACCTCATCGCCGAAGAGGACGACCTCGCCCGCACGCTCGCCTCCACGTGGGCACGCGATCCCGACAAGTCGTTCCCGCGCCTGCACGCCGACCCCGACACGCTGCTCGACAGCGCCGGCTCGTTCTGGTCGATCGACTCCACCCCCGAGTCGCCCGACACCCCACTCGTGGAGGCCTCCGGATGGGGTCCCGTGGCGGGCGACGGTTCGGGCCTGACCGACCGGCTCAACGAACTGATCGGCAAGGGCTTCCGGGTCGTCGTGGCCGCCGACGGGACCGGATCGGCCGAACGTCTCCGCAGCCTCCTGCTCGACCACGGGCTCGACTTCCCCGTCGCCCGCCGCCGTGACGGCGACCACCTCGCGCTGCCGCCCGGCGGCCACACCGTCGTCGCCCCGCTCCACCGCGGCGCCACCCTGCCCAACGCCAAGGTGGCGATCGTCGCCGAGAGCGACCTCACCGGTCGGCGCCGCGCCCATCGCAGGGCACGCAAGCAGCCCCGCCAGGGCGCCAGCACCTTCGAGGACCTGCACGCCGGCAACTACGTCGTCCACCACCAGCACGGGGTGGGCAAGTACGAGGGCATGGTGAAGCGGGCCATCGGCGGCGTGGAACGCGACTACCTGCTGATCTCCTACAAGGGCGGCGACAAGCTCTACGTGCCGTCCGACCAGATCGACACGCTGCGCCAGTACGTCGGCGGCGAGGCCCCCAAGCTGCACAAGCTCGGCGGTTCCGACTTCGCGAAGACCAAGAGCCGCGTGCGGTCCGCCGTGCGCGAGATCGCCCAGGAACTCGTGGTGCTCTACCAGAAGCGCGTGAACGCGGAGGGTCACTCGTTCCCCCACGACACGCCGTGGCAGGCGGAGATGGAGGAGGCGTTCCCGTTCGTGGAGACGCCCGACCAGCGCACCGCCATCGACGACATCAAGAGCGACATGGAACGCCCGTACCCGATGGACCGGCTGGTGTGCGGCGACGTCGGCTTCGGCAAGACCGAGGTGGCGATCCGGGGCGCGTTCAAGGCAATCCAGGACGGCAAGCAAGTCGCCGTCCTCGCCCCCACCACCCTGCTGGCCACCCAGCACGGCAACACCTTCGCCGACCGGTTCGCCGGCTACCCGATCCGGGTGGAGGTGCTGTCGCGGTTCCTCACCGCCGCCCAGGCGAAGAAGGTGATCGAGGGCATCAGGAGCGGCGAGATCGACTGCGTGATCGGCACCCACCGCCTGCTCGCCAACGACGTGCGCTTCAAGGACCTCGGGCTGCTGATCGTCGACGAGGAGCAGCGCTTCGGCGTGCAGCACAAGGAGACGATGAAGAAGCTGAAGACCAACGTCGACGTGCTCACCCTGTCGGCGACGCCGATCCCGCGCACGCTGGAGATGTCGCTGGTCGGCATCCGCGACCTGTCGCTGCTGCAGACGCCGCCGGCCGAACGCCAGCCGATCCTCACCTACGTGGGCGAGTACGACGAACGCGTCGCCGTCGAGGCGATCCGTCGCGAGCTGCTGCGCGAGGGCCAGGTCTTCTGGGTGCACAACCGGGTGCAGTCGATCGACACCGCCGCCAGCCGTCTGCGCCAGCTGGTGCCCGAGGCCCGCATCGCCGTCGCCCACGGCCAGATGGACGAGGGCACCCTCGAGACGGTGGTGCAGGACTTCTGGGACGGCGAGTACGACGTGCTCGTCTGCACCACCATCATCGAGTCGGGCATCGACATGCCCACCGTGAACACGCTCGTGGTGGAGCGTTCCGACCTGCTCGGCCTCGGACAGATGCACCAGCTGCGCGGCCGGGTGGGCCGCTCGGGGCAGCGGGCGTACGCCTACCTGTTCCACCCGCGTGACAAGGTGCTCACCGAGGAGGCCTACGAGCGTCTGCGCACGATCGGCGAGTCGACGGAGCTCGGCTCGGGGTTCAAGATCGCCATGCGCGACCTCGAGATCCGCGGTGCGGGCAACCTGCTCGGCGAGTCGCAGTCGGGCCACATCGCCGCCGTCGGGTACGACCTCTACTGCCAGATGGTGACCGAGGCGGTCAGCGAGATGAAGGGCGAGCCGGCGCCCGACCAGCCACCCGAGATCAAGCTCGACGTGCCGACCGACTCGTTCCTGCCGCCCGACTACGTGGCCAAGGAGGAGCTGCGGCTGGAGGCATACCGGCGACTGGCGGCGGTGACCAGCGCCGCCGAGGTCGACGACATCCGCACCGAGTGGGAGGACCGCTACGGGCCGCTCCCCGAGCCGGCGGCGGCGCTGCTGCAGGTGGGCCACCTGCGCGCCGAGTGCCACCGCCTCGGCGTCACCGACCTGCAGATCAGCTCGACCGACGCCCGTCTCACCCCGCTCGAGCTGAGGCTCAGCGAGACGATGCGCCTGCGTCGCCTGTCGAAGGGCGCCAAGTACAAAGAGGACCTGCACCAGTTGGTGGTGCCGCTTCCCCGCAACACCGACCCGTCGGAGTACCTCGTCGGCTTGCTCCGCGACCTCGTCCCGCCCGACGCCGACTGACCGAGCACCGCACACCACCGAAATTTGCCCCGATCCGAGCGCTCAGCGCTACGGACGAGGCATTTTTCGGGTTGTGGCGGGCCGGGAGCGCTCGTCAGGACGGGGCGGGCGGGCGGCGGGGGCCGACGCAGGTAGCGTGCGGATCCGTGAATCGCCGCTCGCTCACGATCGCCGTCCCGCTCGCACTCGCTGCCCTGGCATCGGGCTGCACCACCCTGTCCGACAACGACGTCGCCGCCCGCGTCGACGACACCGAGCTCGGCCAGGACGAGTTCGAGCAGCGCCTGGCCGACGCCGGCATCACCACCGACCAGGCCGTGCCGCTCGACCCGGCGCGTGCCGAGCTCACACTCTGGATCCAGAGCCAGCTCGTCGACCCGGCGGACGTCGCCGCCCGGTACGACGCCGGCCCCGCCGTCGGCGGCTCGATCTGCCTGTCGGCGATCGTGACCGAGACCGAGACCGAGACCGAGACCGCAGCCGACCGACTCCGCGAGGGCGACGACTTCGCCGACGTCTTCGCCGATGCGAACATCGATCCCACGCTGGTCGCCGAGACCGGTGCACTGCCCTGCATCACCTCCGCCGACCTCGACGCCGCCGCCGGCACCCCACTGATCGACGCCGCCGCCACCCTGTCCGCCGACGCCCCGGTGGCCACCACGGTGCTGCTCGACAACGCCGACCAACCCGTCGCCTGGGCGGTGCTCGAGTTCCGTACGTTCGACCAACTCGCACCGACCGACGTCGAGTTCGTCACGGCATCGGTCGATCTCGGCGACGCAGCCGCCGACGCCGACATCCACGTCGACCCCCGCTACGGCACCTTCGACGCCGAACTCGGCCAGGTCATCGCGCTCGGCTGACCGTGCCGACGCAAGAGGCCCCGCGATGACGCACGACCGCCCGACGATCACCGTCGTGGGTCTCGGCCCCGGTGGGCTCGACCACCTCACCGACGAGACGCGACGGGCGATCGACGACCACCGGCACCGGTACCTGCGCACCGCCGTGCACCCGTCGGCGTCGGTCGCCGGCGAGGCGCTCACGTTCGACGACGTCTACGACCGGGCGGACACCTTCGACGACGTCTACGAGCACATCACCGCCGAACTGCTCGCCGCAGCCACCGAACACGGCAGCATTCTCTACGCCGTGCCCGGATCACCGCTCGTGCTCGAGCGCACCGTGCGCCAGCTGCGCGAACGCTCCGACGACGCCGGCATCGACCTGCACATCCTGCCGGCGATGTCGTTCCTCGACGTCGCCTGGGCACGGCTCGGCGTGGACCCCGTCGAAGCCGGCGTCCGCCTCGTCGACGGCCACGACTTCGCGGTCGCCGCCGCCGCCGAACGCGGCCCGCTCCTCGTGGCGCACACCCACGCCGACTGGGTGCTCTCGGAGATCAAGCTCGCCGTCGACGGAGCCACCGGCGACGAACCCGTCACGGTGCTCCAGGCCCTCGGCACGCCCGACGAGCAGATCACCCACACCACCTGGGCCGACCTCGACCGCTCCGTCGACGCCGACCATCTCACCTCCCTCTGGATCCCCGAACTCGCCACACCCGTCGGCGCCGGGTACGTCCGCTTCCACCAGCTCACCCGCACCCTGCGCGAACACTGCCCGTGGGACATCGACCAGACCCACCACTCGCTCGTGCCCTTCCTGCTGGAGGAGACCTACGAGGTCGTCGACGCCGTGCAGGCCCTCGATCCCGACGACCCGTCGACCGACCACGACCTCATCGAGGAACTCGGCGACCTGCTCTACCAGATCGAGTTCCACGCCACGATCGCCGAGCAGGAGGGCCGCTTCACCATCGCCGACGTGGCCTCGGGCATCCACGACAAGCTCGTGCGCCGCCACCCCCACGTGTTCGGCACCGACGCCACGGGGACCGACGCCGGGCTCCGCCACGATCCAGCAGCCGAGCTGAGCACCGACCAGGTCCTCAGCAACTGGGACGACATCAAGCGCGCCGAGAAGTCACGCACGTCGGTGTTCGACGGCATCCCCCGCTCGATGCCGTCGCTCGCCTACGCCGCCAAGGTCAGCCGCAAGGCGTCGAAGGTCGGCTTCGACTGGGCCGACGTGAACGGAGCGCTCCCGAAGATCACCGAAGAGCACGGCGAACTGGTCGAGGCGATCGACAGCGGCGACCACGACCACACCACCGCCGAACTCGGCGACTTGCTGTTCGCCGTCGTCAACGTGGCCCGCCACCTCGACGTCGACCCCGAACTCGCCCTCCGCGCCGCGACCGACCGGTTCCGCGCCCGGTTCGAGATCGTCGAGCAGCTCGCCACGCAACGTTCGATCGACCTCCGCGACGCCGACCTGCCCACACTCGACGAGCTGTGGGACCTCGCCAAGACCCGCACACGCTGAACCCGGACACCGGAAAGCGACAGCGGGGTCAGACCCCGCTGCGCCGCTTCGCAGACCGGGGGTGCGGGTGGGGGCGGCGGCTGGGCGGTCATCGAGGCGATGGTCTGCTCCCATTCGTGCTTCCAGCGGCGCCAACGGATGTCGATCACCTCGTCGAACACGGTGGTGGCCCGCCACGTCGCGAGCATCATCACCAGCGCCGGCAGACCGAACACCACGCCGAGCTCGATCGTGCGCTCGAGATCGGTCACGCCGTCTTCCTCCAACATCTCGCGCAACCCCAGCGCATCGACGAGCAACACACCGACCGCGGCGACCAGCGGTGTCCAGAACCACGCCTGCATCACCCGGGGCGCCGCTCCGATGCGCTGCCCGTGACGCACGTGGTACCGGAACGGCGCCCACACCGCCAGGAAACACACCAGCACCGACCCGATCATCGCCATCACCACCCGGGCGTCGGCCGACCCCCCACCGACGGCCACCGCACCGGCGTCGAGACGATCCTGCCCCCACCCCACCACCCGCACCGTGGCCACGGGAGCAGCGAACGCGAACAGCCACAGCACCGTCACCACCGACGCACGCGAACGCGGGTTGTAGCGCGTGCCGGGCACGAGCCGTGCTGCGTCGAGCATCGCCAGCGCACTCCACACCACCACGAGCGACATCGCCATCACATACGGCACGACCACGACCGGCGCCTCGAACACGCCGCCAGGACCCTCCGCGTACTCGGTCAGCAGCACCGTCACCAGTGCGACGAGCTGGGTGAGGAACAGCAGGTACCGCACCCACCAGGTGGCGAAGAGCCTCGGCGGCGGGTCGGTGCGCAGCGGCACGAACCCCGCCGGCATCGCCGCCGGATCGAGCCTGGTCCACGGGCCGACCGTGTCGTCGTAGGCCGCAGGCGACGGGCTCGCCTCGACGCGCCCGTCGGCCGACGGCGGCGCGAACGGAGACCCTCCGGCGGACCCCGACGCGGAGGCGCTCATCCGCCCACACGCTCCGACGGGGAACGACCGTCCGGGAGCCCCTCCACCCGAGGTGCGGGCGACGACGACACATCCGACGACGCCGGCACGGCCTGCTCGGCGGCGCGACGCTGACCGGCCAGGAAGTTGTGGTGCTCGGCCTCCCGTGCCGCCGCCCCGCCGATCGTCCGGGTCGCCTCGGTGACCGCCAGCGTCGACAACAGCTGCACCACGGCGCCGATCGCGAGGTACCAGGCCAGACGGCCGTAGTCGGCCCCGTCGGTGGTCTCGGTGACCGTCGCCAGCCCGGCCAGACCCTGGATGTGCACCAGCAGGACCACGGCGAACACGTAGGCGATGCGGATCGGAGTACGCCGAGCCCCCACCGCAGAGGCGGCCCGTTCGAGCAGGAGGAACGGCACGTAGAGCACCATCGCCTGGGCCGCCAGGCCGGCGACCACGGTGAGGGCCGGCTGGTCGTTCACCCAACGGTCGGCGATCATCCAGAGCGCCACCCCCGTGACGGGCCACGCCAGCGCTGCCACCAGCGGATTCCGGCGACGCCCGGTGGCCAGACGGACGTTCAGCACGGTCACGAACGTCCACAGCGACGCCAGTCCGATCACCGCGAACGCCACGATCCGCTCCACGTCGTGGAGCGCCCGCAATGCGTCCCACGCCCGTTCGCTCTGCGTGGCACCGATCAGGCCGTCGCGGCTCTCCTGCCAGAAGAGCACCATCACGACCGCACCCACCACACCGAGCAGTGCGAGCCCCGCGAGGGTGCTCACCACGGCGAGCCGGAGGAGGTCGGCCCCGGGAACCTGCCGGACGTGCTGGCGCACGTCGATCCTCGACACACCCTGGCGGCGCCGCCCCGGCTCGGCGTCGGGAAGCCGCCCGCGTCGACGGCGCACGGCGAGCGTGATGGCCTCCTCGACGAGCGTCGCCGCCCGCCACATCAACAGGATCACCACCACGCACGGGGCGATCCCGATGACGGCGACGACCCACAGCGGCGCCAGCTCGTCGCCGGCGTCCTCCACCGCCCCACCGACGCGGAGCAGCACGATCGACACCACGCCCATCACGGCGAGCACGACCGGCACCCACATCCACTTCGCCAGCTCCACCGAGTAGCCGCCGAGCTGCCGGACCACACCGGCGAGATGGTTCACGGGCCCGTATGTCATCGGGATCACCAGCACGAGCGACAGGAGGGCGACCGCCAGCGGCAGCGACGACGAGGACCCGTCCGGCGACGTCTCGAGCCGCTCGGCCAGGACGGCGACCACACCAGTCGCCCCCGTCGCGAACGCGAACGGCAGCGCCCACGTGACGAGCGCCCGACGCGGGTCGGGGAGCTCACGGTTGGCGGCCGGCGCGAGGAGCCGCCGTGCGTTCTCGGTGACGGCCCAGGTCCATGCCAGGACCGCTCCACCGGCGATCACGCCGGCGAGCACCGCCCACCAGGTGAGCGCATCCGACCACGTGTCCTCGGCCCGGGTCGTGTCGTCCACGACCCGGTAGGTCTGCAGGGCCACGAGCACGAACCCCACGATCAGCGCCGCAGCTCCGACGATGCGGATCGGCTGCATCGGGAGCAGGTCGGGAACCGACGTCGCTCGGGGACGATGGCCGGGCATGAACTCGGGCCGCGGCATCGACAGCTGCGACCGGGTCGGCTCACAAGGATGGGATCCACCCGACGCCAGCGAGGTCGCATCGGCCGCCGTCGGCGGAGCGAACGGACCCGCGGCGCCCGGCCCAGCGGCCGCCGCCGCATCCGGGCGTGGTGGATCCAGCGGTTCCATGTCGTCGCCATCGGCACCTGGTGCCAGGAACTTGAGGAGAAATGCGTCGACGCCGAGTGGCCACGAACGGCTTCGCCTGCCGGATCGGGCACACTGGCAGCGATGCGCCTCCAGCTCGCCAACCCTGCGGATCATCCGGGCCTCGCCGGCCTGCCCTGGACGGTCCGGCTCGACGACTGGAACGAGCCGCACATGCACGGCGTGCTCGGCCTGCACCGCCACGTGGTGCGTCTCATCGAAGTGGGCGACGTCAGCTACGTGATCAAGGAACTCCCGGATCCACTCGTCGAACGCGAGTACCGGCTGCTGCGCGAACTCGACGAGGACGGCCTGCCCACCGCGGAAGCGGTGGCGGCCGTCACGGGCCGGAGCGACGGCGACGGCGACCAGGTCGACGGGCTCCTCATCACCCGCCACCTCGACTATTCGCTGCCCTACCGGACCCTCCTCGCCGGCCGCGGGCTCACCATCCCCTACCTCGGCGAGCGGGTGCTCGACGCGCTCGTCGGACTGCTCGTGCGGCTGCACCTGGCCGGGTTCTACTGGGGCGACTGCTCGCTGTCGAACACCCTGTTCCGGCGCGACGCCGGAGCGCTGTCGGCCTACGTGATCGACGTGGAGACGGCCGAACGCCACCCGACGCTCACCGACGGCCAGCGCCGGCTCGACCTGCAGATCGCCACGGAGAACGTGGCCGGCGGCCTGCTCGACCTCCAGATGGGCGGCCGCCTCGAGGCCGACATCGACCCGTGGGAGGTGTCGACCCAGATCGAGGAACGCTACGCCGGACTGTGGCGAGAACTCACCGACGCCGCCGAGATCCCGCCCGACGAGACCTACCGCATCGAGCAACGCCTCGCCCGCCTCCACGAGCTCGGCTACGACGTCGAGGAGATGGAGATCGTCGGCACCTCGGGCGGCGGGCTGCGTTACATCCCACGGGTGGTGGAGCACGGATTCCACGCCGACCGGCTCCGCGACCTCACCGGGCTCAGCACCACCGAGAACCAGGCCCGGCGGCTGCTCGGCGACATCCTCGCCTTCGGCGCCGAACTCCGCGAGCAGCGTGTCCGCGACTCGGCGGCGAGCGGCGTCGAGCTGCGGCACCTTCCCGAGAACGTGGTCGCCGTGCGATGGCTCGACCAACGGTTCGAACCGATCCTGGCCAAGGTGCCCGGCCACATGTTCGCCAAGCTCGAAGCTGCCGAGCTCTACCACCAGCTGCTCGAACACCGCTGGTTCCTGTCCGAACGCGACGGTCACGACGTGTCGCTCGACGATGCGCTGGCCTCCTACGTCGCCACGGTGCTCGAGCACGCACCCGACGAACAGCTCCACCTGGGGGACCCGACGCTCGAGCTCCCCGCCGTCGAACCACCCGACCGACCCGGGTGACGGCGAACGCCAGCGAGCCGGCGCACCCGACCCCCGTCAGGAATGTGTCCGATGTCCCCGTTCCGGGCGACGGGGCCGCCCACTACGTTGTGGCCCCATGAGCGACATCGTCAGCATCGTCGGCCGCGAGATCCTCGACTCCCGTGGGAACCCCACGGTGGAGGTCGAGGTGATGCTCGACTCCGGCGCCCTCGGCCGCGCCGCGGTGCCGTCGGGCGCCTCCACCGGCGAGCACGAGGCCGTCGAACTCCGCGACGGTGACGACCGCTACGACGGCAAGGGGGTCCGCAAGGCCGTCGGCTTCGTGAACGACGAGATCGCCGACGCCCTCGAGGGCTTCGACGCCGTCGACCAGCGGTTCGTCGACCGGGTGATGCTCGACCTCGACGGCACCGACAACAAGGGTCGCATCGGCGCCAACGCCATCCTCGGAACCAGTCTCGCCGTCGCCAAGGCCGCCGCCGTCGAACTCGACGTCCCGCTCTACACCTACCTCGGCGGACCCAACGCCCACGTGCTGCCGGTGCCGATGATGAACGTGATCAACGGCGGCGTCCACGCCGACAACTCCATCGACCTGCAGGAGTTCATGGTCATGCCCGTCGGCGCGCCCAGCTTCTCCGAGGCGCTGCGCTGGGGCACCGAGACCTATCACGTGCTCAAGGCCGTGATCAAAGAGCGCGGCCTCTCCACCGCCGTCGGCGACGAGGGCGGCTTCGCTCCCGACCTCGACTCCAACGAGGAGGCGATCAGGGTGCTGGTGGAGGCCATCGAGAAGGCCGGCTTCACCCCGGGCGACGACATCGCGATCGCCCTCGACCCGGCCACCAGCGAGATCTTCCGCGACGGCGCCTACCACCTCGAGGGCGAGGGCAAGGTGCTGTCACCGGCGGAGATGACCGACTACTGGAAGCGGCTCGTCGACACCTATCCGATCGTGTCGATCGAGGACGCCATGGACGAGAACGACTGGGACGGCTGGGCCACGCTGACCGAGGCCGTCGGGCACAAGGTGCAACTCGTCGGCGACGACCTGTTCGTGACGAACTCGCAGCGTCTGCAGACCGGGATCGACAAGGGCGTCGCCAACTCGATCCTGGTGAAGGTGAACCAGATCGGGTCGCTCACCGAGACGCTCGACACCGTCGGTCTCGCCACCCGCCACGCCTACACGTCGGTGATGAGCCACCGCTCGGGCGAGACCGAGGACGCCACCATCGCGGATCTCGCCGTCGCCACCAACTGCGGCCAGATCAAGACGGGCGCACCGGCGCGCAGCGACCGGGTGGCGAAGTACAACCAGCTCCTGCGCATCGAGCACGCCCTCGGCGACGACGCCGAGTACCGCGGCCGCGCCGCCCTCGCACCGCTCAAGTAGCGGGCTCGTCGTCCGCTGCGCTTCTGCTGGTGGCGGGCTCGTCGTCCGCTGCGCTTCCTCTTCGCGCCGCGTCCGGCTCGTCGCTGGCGCTTCCCTCGCCGGCTGTGCGCGGGCGTGTGCAACTGGGCTGTGTTGTGGTGTGACGCGGAACGGGAGGGCTCGGGTGCGAGAATGCTCGTCGTGAGCCGTTCCGGGACCACTTCCATCGCGCGGCCCGCGACGCCGCCGAAGGCCTCCGACGAGGGGCGCTCACGTCTCGGCGACTTCACGCGGCCGATCCCCGTCGAGAAGCGGATCCTGCGCAGGCCCAAGGTGGCGCTGTTCGGTGGCCTGCTGATCCTCCTGGTCGGCGGCACCATCGCCGCGGCGGTGTTCGTGCTGCCGGTGCAGACCTGGTTCGACCAGGACGTGAAGATCGACCAGCGCCAGGCACAGCTCGACGAGCTGCAGCGCGTCAACGGCGAACTGGCGGCAGAGGTCGACCGGTTGCAGACCGACGACGGCATCCGCGAGGCCGCCCGCGAGGAGATCGGGTTCGTCGACGCCGGCGAACAGCGGTCCACGTTCCTACCGCTCCCCCCGCTGCCCGCCGATCTCCCCGACGGCTGGCCGTACAACGTGGTGACGGGCATCGTCGCGGCGCGCACGGCTGGCCCCGCCCCCGTCGTCGCCGACTAGGTTCCACAGCAGGCGGCAACGCCGCGAACTGACCGAACGGTGCCGTCGAT
>JAWLEC010000024.1:26829-28030 GCA_041686315.1 Ilumatobacteraceae bacterium | reverse complement strand
CCGCACCTGCCTCCTGGATCACGGTGGGGATCTCCGCCACCACCCTCGGCGCCGAGCACCAGGCCCGTCACACCGAAGAAGGCGAAGCAGGCTGCCAGCACACGGCGGAGGCCGAAGTCGGCGATGGCGTCACCGGTCAGGAGCCCGACGGAACCGGCGACCCCCATCACCATGAACAAGACCGGACCTGCTTCGGTCGGCAGGGCGGCCGAACGCGAGACCACGTCGACGGCGAACGAGTAGTGGAACCCACTGAGGATCCCGGCGGTGAACGCTGCAGCGAACAGGGCCGTCGAGCCCGGCCGCCGCCATCGCCGTCCTCCCGCCTCGGAGTCGTCCGCCGGTGAGGGGCTCTTGTCCTCCGCGGGCAGAGCCGCTGCATTCCAGAGCGTCACCACCAGCGCTGCGACCGCGAACCCCGACCAGGCGACGCGCCACGAGAGCCCCCAGACGGTGACGGCGAGGACGACGAAACCGGCCGCAGCGAGGCCGAAGCTGGTACCGGTGCTGACCGCCGACAGGACCCTGCTGCGAAAGGACGAGGGAACCTCGTGCTCGACGGTGTCGTTGTACGGAGCCCACGACCAGCCGGCGAAGCTGGCGGCGAGCACGAGCCCCACCGTCAACGTGACCGTGTCTCCCGCAACGGCCACGAGCACCATCCCGACGGTCGCCGAGAGCCCGCCGATCATGAGGAACGTCCGGGACCCGATGCGGGCCGCCGACAGGCCGACGATCGAGAGTGCCAGCAGGTATCCCACGTAGGCCCCGCCGGCGATCATCCCCGAGACGGCGGTGGAGAGACCGAACTCCTGCCGGAACACCGGGAGGAACAGCCCGAACCCGTTCCGAGCCGGCCCGAACGCCACCGCCGTCGCCAGGAAACCTGCCAGACCCAGCCGCCACGCAGGGGCGGGCACGCCGTGGGGCCGATGTCCCGCCGTCACCCGTCGCGCCGGACGGGTTCGGTGCCGGTGCCGGAGAAGAGCACCTGCCCAACGTACCGTCGACGGGCCCGAACACCGGGTCGGCGGTGGACCGCGGACGTGGCGCGCCTATCGTCGTCGATCATGCGTGCGGTCGTGATCGGTGGAGCGGGGTTCATCGGTTCGCACCTGGTCGATCGCCTGCTCGCCGAGGGCCACGAGGTCGACGTGATCGACGACCTCTCCACCGGATCCCTGGCCAACCTGGCCGACCG
>JAWLEC010000024.1:0-26819 GCA_041686315.1 Ilumatobacteraceae bacterium | reverse complement strand
GTTCCACCATCTCGACGCCACGTCGGCGGAGGCCGACACGTTGATCGGCATGCGCTCGCCCGAGGTGGTGTACCACCTCGGGTTGGTCCCGAGAGGTCGTCACACCGCCCCGGAGTACGCACACGGGTTCGGCGCCGCACTCGCCACGCTCGAGGCCTGCCGCCGGCATCGTGTGTCGAAGATGGTGGTGGCGCTGCCGGCAGCGGCGATGTACGGCCAGCCGTCGGTGTCGTCGCTTCCCGTGAAAGAGGGCGAGTTGTCACCGCGCGGGGTGCGTGGTGTCGTGTCGCGAGCGATCGTCGACCTGCTCACCACCTACCGCGAACAGCATGCGATCGAGTTCACGGCGCTGGCGATGGCCACGGTGTACGGACCCCGGCAGCGGCCGGAGGGAGGCGTGGTGGCCGCATTCGAGCACGCCGCCTCGACCGGTATTGCCGCCACCATCGAGGGCGACGGACGACAGACCCGCGACCTGGTGTTCGTGGACGACGCCGTCGATGCGCTGGTGAAGGCCAGCGAACGCGGCAGCGGTCTGGTGGTGAACGTGGGGACGGGCGAGCAGACGTCGCTGCGCGACCTGTGGGCCCTGGTGTCGGCGGATCGAGACGTGGTGGAGCCGGTCCGGGCGCCGCCTCGCCCGGACGACCTCGTGCGCTTCGCCGTGTCGCCCGTGCGGGCCCGCATCCACCTGCAGTGGTCGCCGTGGACCGACGTGCCGGCCGGTCTGGCACGTCTCCGTGAGGGCGCCTGAGGTCAGGCTCAGAGCGAGAGCGTGGTGCGGGCGAGTTGCTCGGCGGCGGCGGGCGTCGACATCACCGACGGTGTCACCACACACCGCAGCCCTTCGGCTTCGACGGCGTCGGTCAGGTGGGCATCGACCGGATCGATCACCAGCGCTGACGCGATGGGGGTGTACAGGCGGGCGACACCCACCACCGTCGGCTCGTGACCGAGCTCGGCGAGCATCCGGTCGGCCGGGCCCTTGAGCGCTGCGCCGCCGACGATCGGCGACACCGCCACCACCCGATCGCGCCGCGACGCCAGGAGCTCGTCGACGCCGCCGAGTGACCGGATCGGGCCGATCGACACCAGCGGGTTCGACGGTGCGATCACGACGTGGTCGGCGTTGCGCAGTGCGTGTTCGGCCGCCGGTGCCAGGGTCGTGGAGCCCTCGAACCTGATGCCGTGCACGGGCACCGAGTGTCGGAGACGAACGAAGTAGTCCTGGAACGCCACGTCGTGAGGGCCGTCACCCTCGTCGACGGAGAGGATCGTCGAGTACCGGCCGTCGGCCATCGGCACGATCCGGATCGGCACGTTCCAGGCGGAGCGGATCTCGTCGGTCACCTCGGTGAGCGACCCGCCCTCGCGCAGCCGGGCCGTGCGGTAGAAGTGGGTCGCCAGGTCCTGATCGCCCAGGTTGAACCAGCGGGGGGCCGCTGCGGAGCCGTCCGGTCGGACCGCTTCGTAGCGTCCGAGGGCATCCATCGCACGCCACGTCTCGTCGACCAGTCCCCATCCCCGCTCGGGGTCGATCGCTCCCGCCAGGGTGTAGGTGATGGTGTCGAGGTCGGGTGAGATCGACAGGCCGTGCAGTTCGCAGTCGTCTCCCGTGTTCACCACGGCCGTGATCGTGGCCGGGTCGTCGAGGGCGTCGATCAGGCCACGGAGAAAGCGAGCGGCGCCGACGCCGCCCGAGACCACGGCGACGCTCGGGTCGGCCGGACGTGTGTTCATCGTTCTCCTCCGTCTCGCAACTGGCGGTACAGCTCGGTGAGCTGGTCGGCCGTGGCCTGCCACGAGAACCGTGCCACGTTGGTCCGGCCCCGGCGCACGAGCTTGGCGTGCATCTCGTCGCTGGTGAGGATCCAGTACAGGTTGGCGGCCAGGGCCTCGGCGTCGAGGGCCGGGCTGAGCAGGGCCGCCGGCCCGGCGATCTGGGGAATCGAGCCGGCCGCGCTGGCCACGACCGGGGTGCCGACCTGCTGCGCCTCGAGGATCGGGAAGCCGAAGCCTTCGTCGAGCGACGGATAGACGAGCGCACGCGCCGTGGCCAGCAGCCAGGACTTGGTGGCCGCGTCGACCGGCCCGAGCCGGATCACCCGTTCGGCAATCGGTGCGTCGAGCCGCCCGATGGCTCTGGTGACCGCAGCGATGTCGTTGCCCACGGCACCCGCCATCACGAGGCGCACCTCGGGGTGCTCGCGGGCGAGCCGTCCGAATGCGGCGATCAAGGTGGGCAGGTTCTTGCGTCGCTCCACCGTGCCGAGCGACAGCAGGAACGGTCGGCCGGTGAGATCGGGCAGCCCTGCCGGAGGTCGGCCGACGACCTCGGGCGACACCGGGGGCGGGCCCAGCAGCACCGTGGTGACCCGGTCGGTGCCGAGCAACTCGCGCACCCGGCGCGTGGTGGCCTGGGAACTCGTGACCACGTGGGCGCCGTCGTCGACACTGCGCCGCAGGACGGCGCCGGCACGGCGGACGTCGTCGACCGCATCCTCGGGGTGCTCCAGGAACCAGCAGTCGTACACCGACACGAGACGCGGACGGTTGGAGGGCGGCACCACGTAGTTGGTGCCGTGGACGACGTCGACGTCACCGAGCCAGCGGTCCACCGAGAGGGCTCGGTGCCGTGCCCACAGCCGCACCGCGACAGCGGCGGGAAGAGGGAGCCGACGCTCGGGGGGCCGGACCCTCGCCCGCAGGCTGGTGACGTACCGTGCGAGTTCCACGTCGTCACGCTCGGCGAGTGCGTCGAGCATCCACTGCACCCCGTTGCCGATTCCGGTGCGGGGCCCGTGCAGCGGGCCGGTGTCGACGGCGACGCGCACCGGTGCCGGACGCCCGACCTCCGTGTCACCCGACGTGTCACTCATGCCGCGTGGGAGCGTACCGGTGGGGGCCCACACCGCAGCGGCGGCCGTCCGCCGCCCTAGACTCGCCCGCCTTATGCCTCGAGCGTTCATCACCGGTATCACGGGCCAGGACGGCCAGCATCTCGCAGAGTTCCTCCATGGTCGTGGCTACGACGTGTACGGGATGGTGAAGGGGCAGAACAACCCCCGGGTCGAGCGCCTGTCGGAGGAGTTGCCGTTCGTGGAGCTGGTGTCGGGGGATCTGGCGGATCTGCCGTCGTTGGTGGCGGCGTTGGAGATGTCGCAGCCCGACGAGGTGTACAACCTGGGGGCGATCAGTTTCGTGGCGTTGTCGTTCTCGCAGGCGGAGTTGACGGCGAACATCACCGGGTTGGGGGTGTTGCGGATGTTGGAGGCGATCCGGATGATCGGCGGCAGCCAGAACAACCCGATCCGCTTCTACCAGGCGTCGTCGTCGGAGATGTTCGGCAAGGTGCGTGAGACACCGCAGACCGAGATGACGCCGTTCCATCCGCGGTCGCCGTACGGGTGCGCGAAGGTGTTCGGCCACGACATCGTGGTGAACTATCGCGAGAGCTACGGCTTGCATGCGTCGTCGGGGATCCTGTTCAACCACGAGGGCCCGCGCCGGGGGATCGAGTTCGTGACCCGTAAGGTCACCAACGCGGCGGCGCGGATCAAGCTCGGTCTGCAGCACGAGTTGGTGATGGGCACGTTGGACGCCAAGCGTGACTGGGGGTACGCGGGCGACTACGTGAAGGCGATGTGGATGATGTTGCAGCAGGACGAGCCGGGCGACTACGTGGTGGCCACCGGTGAGACGCACTCGGTGGAGGAGCTGGTGGAGCGGGCGTTCACCGAGGTGGGCATCGAGAACTGGCGTGACTACGTGCGCCAGGACCCGAAGTTCTACCGGCCGGCCGAGGTCGACCTGCTGATCGGTGACCCCACCAAGGCGAAGACGACGCTGGGCTGGGAACCCGAGGTGGACTTCCCGACGCTGGTGAAGATGATGGTCGAGCACGACCTCCACCGAGAGGCACGCCGCGCCAACATCGCGCTCTGACGCATTGCAACTGGGGTCAGACCCCGATCGTGATGGTCAGGTCTCGAAGGGCATGTCGGTGATGGCGTCCATCATCGACCCGGCGTCGGGGACGGCGCCGCTGTGGAGCTTGGTGCGCAGGGCCAGCGCGAACGCGGCGAGTGCCGACACCGACGAGATCAGCAGACCGATCTCGATGCGACGGAACACTTCGTCGCTCGACAGCCACGTGCCGAGCAGGAACGTCACCACGCCGATGCCCCAGCCGAGGGCGACCATGGCGTGGCCCTGCAGTGCGATCACGGCCTGTGCGGTGGCGAGCGCCAGCATGTAGCAGGCGCTGCTGAGCGCCAACATGGCCAGTGTGCGGCCGCTGAGGTCGGCGGCGTACACCACCTCGATCGCCCAGGGGCCGATCAGGAATGCGCCGACGGTGCCGGTCACACCGACGGCGAGCACGACGGCCATCAACCGCTTGAGGCCGGAGCGGAACTCGTCGAGTTCGCCCCGGGCGGCGAGCCGGCTGAGTCGTGGGAGCAGCGCGGCCTGCACCGCCTGGAACAGGAACAGCGGGATGCGGGCGAGCAACACGCCGTAGGAGAACTGTGTGACGAGACCCGCCTGGTCGTCGTCGGCGAGCAGGTTGGCGGCGATCGGGCCCGCATTCAACAGCGACGCCGCGAACACCGAGCCGAGCAGCAGCCAGCCGAGATTCGGGGTGACCTCGCTCCACTCGGCCGGCGGGCCGGGCTCGGTGGACAGTCCGCCGCGTCGTTGGATCCAGACCACGGCGAACAGAGGGGAGGCGGCGATCGCCAGGCCGTAGGCCCCTGCCGCCGTGACCCCCACCACCGCGAGCACGACGCACAACACGATGCGCACCACGCCGTCGGAGCCCATGATGATCGCGTACTCGCGGAACCTTCCGGTGCCCGAGCAGACGCCGCGTGCGAGATGCGCCGGCGCGTACGCGGCGAACGCGGCGATGAGCGCGACCACCATGAACCAGTCACCGTCGAAGTACGAGCCGGCGATCACCGGGCTGAAGGCCACGATCACCAGCACCACGATGCCCACCAGCACCGCTCCGAGCGAGACGACCCGCTTCACGACCGGCCGGGCACCCTGGTGGACGGCGCGGCGGTAGGCAACGGCTCGGCCCAGCTCCTGCTCGAGCGGCAGGAAGAACCCGGGGGCCAGCGCGAAGGTGGCGAACCACATCGACGCGATCGGTTCGAACGCCTCGTCGCCACCGACGGCGACGTTGCCCACCTTGAAGAAGGCGTACGTGGCGACGCCGGCGATCAGCAGGGCGATGCCGACGGGGATCGTCCCTTCCGGGAGCGGCGCGGTGGCCCGCGAGAAGGTGGATGGCGACGACACGACCCGTCGAGCCTACCGACGGTGCTGCCGTCCGTCGTGTCGCTCGGTCGGGGCCCGCCGGTTCAGCGCCGCAGCGAGCGCTCGATCTCCCGGCGACGGACCTGTGCCCGCTGGAAGGTGAGGATGCTCAGCCCGACCGTGACATATGTCGCTTCCCGGGCCAGGTGGCCGGCGGTCTGCACCACGTCGCCGGCTCGTTCCGCGGCTTCGTTGGCGAGGTGGGTGACGTCGAAGTCGGTGAGATCGAAGCTCGTCGGATCGAACCGGGCCATGACCTCACGATACCGAACCATGTCGCTAGCCTCGCTCCATCGTGCAACCGGACACCCCATCTGCCCCACCGGTCGTCGCGGTCGTCGTCGTCCACGAACCCGGTCCCTGGTTCGAGGAGACGCTCGACGCGTTCGCCGAACAGGACTATCCCAATCTGCGGATGCTGTTCCTCGTCACCGGCAACGCTCCCGCCGCCGGTGAGGCCGGGGGCGACAGCGCCGGTGCGTCCGGTGGGGACCTCGCCGGCATGGGCGAGGGCGAGGATGCTCCCGTCGACGTCGCCGCGCTCGTGGCCGAACGGCTGCCCGGGGCGTTCGTCCGCTGGCTCGGGGCCAATCCCGGCTTCGGGCCGGCTGCCAGCGAGGTGCTGCGCCTCGTGGAGGGCGTCAGCGGCTTCTTCCTGATCTGCCACGACGACGTGGCCCCCGAGCCCGATGCCCTGCGCATCATGGTGGAGGAGCTGTACCGGTCGAACGCCGGCGCCGTCGGCCCGAAGATCGTGGAATGGGACGATCCCGGTGTGCTGCAGGCGGTGGGGCTCGGCATGGACCGCTTCGGCGAGATCGATCCGGTGATCGAACCCGGCGAGGTCGACCAGGAACAGCACGACGGCGTCCGCGACGTGTTCGTGATCCCGTCGGCGTTCATGCTGGTGCGGGCCGACCTGTTCCGTGAACTCGGCGGCTTCGACCCGGCGCTCGACTTCTACGGTGACGACGCCGAACTCTGCTGGCGCATCCACCACAGCGGTGCCCGCGTCATGGTGGCGCCGTCCGCCCGTGTGCGGCACATCGGGCGGCTCCGTGACCGTCGCCCCGACCTGCGCCACGGCCGGATGCGCGCCCGTCACCGCATGCGCACCGTGGCCACGATGACCGGGGCATCGCGGCTGCCCGGCCGGTCGCTGGAGCTCGTGTTGCTCACCCTGACCGAGCTGGTGGTCGGGCTGTTCACGGGCCGTTTCGGTCAGGCCTGGAACTCTTTGCGCGGCCTGCTCGGGCTCGTGCCGCGGACGCCTGCGCTGATCGCCCGACGCCGGGAGGTGAAAGAGCAACGCCGTGTGCCCGAACGCGAGGTCTTCAGCCTGCAGGAGCGCGGTAGTGCCCGGCTGAACTCGTACCTGCGCTCGCGCGAGACGGCCACCTACGTCGGTGCCGACGCCCAGGTTCGGAGATGGCGGCAGAGCGCCACCGCACCGGTGATCGCCTGGCTCGTCATCCTGGCGGGCCTGGTGATCGGCAGCCGGTCGTTCTTCGACGGCGGCATCCCGGCCGTCGGCGAGTTCCTGAGTTTTCCGGACAGCCCTCGTCTGATGCTCGAGAGCTACGTCTCGGGATGGAACCCCACCGGCGCCGGCGCCACGTCGCCCAATCCCACCGGATGGGCGACGCTGTGGGGGCTGTCGTTCTTCACGCTGTTCCGGATGGGGCTGCTGCACACCGCGTTCGTCCTGGGCCTGATCGTGGTCGGCATCGCCGGCATGTGGAGACTGGCGACGGTCTTCCCGTCGACCCGGGCGCGCATCGGTGCTCTGGTCGTCTACGCCGCGAGCCCGCTGGTGGCCGGCGCCATGGCGGGTGGACGCCTGACGGTGCTCGTGGTGTATGCCGCGATGCCGTGGATCGTCCATCTGTTCCGCCGTGCCGCCGGCATCGAGACGGCCGACCCCCGGCGGGCCGAGGAGGACATCGCCGACGGTGTCGTCGACCTGCCGATCGAGGAGCAGGTGCGGCGCATCCTCGCGGCGTCGGTGGTCCTCGCCCTGGCCGTGGCTGTGGCCCCCGTCGTGCTCGTCGTGGCCGTCGTGGCCGGCCTGACACTGGCAGCCGGCACGCTGCTGGCGCTGGCGCCGTGGCGCACGGCTGCCCGTCTGGTCGTCGTCACCGTGGCGTCGGCCTTCGGTGCCGTGGTGCTGAACCTGCCGTGGGCGACGGCGTGGACCTGGGAGGGATGGGTCGGGCCGCCACCCGTCGGCGATCCCGGCCGGGGCCTGCTCACCCTGGCGTCGTTCGAGATCGGCGCCATCGACTTCGCCGCACTGTCGTTGGCGCTGTACCTGCCGGTGATCGCGGCGGTCGCCCTCGCCCGCGCCTGGCGGCTGACCTGGGCGGTCCGGTCGGGGCTGCTCGTGCTCACGTTCGGAGCGATCACCGTGCTCGCCGACCGCGGTTCGTTGCCGTTCTCGGCGCCCGAGGCCGGCGTGCTGCTGGTGCCCGTGGCGGTGGGTGTGGCCGTGTCGGCCGGCGCAGCGTTGGCAGCGTTCGACCTCGACGTGCGTGGCGGCTCGTTCGGGTGGCGCCAGCCGCTCGGCATCCTCGCCAGCATCGCCGTCGTGGTGGGGGTCGCTCCGGGCGTCGCAGCGATCCGTGACGGTGCCTGGGAGACGCCCACGGCACCGCTCGCCCGTCTGATCGACGCCTCGTTCCCCAGCGCCGAGGAGGCCGGCGGCGACTACAACGTCCTCTTCGTGGGAGATGCGCGGGTGCTGCCGGTGCCGTCCACCGAGTACCGCGACGGTCTGGCGTGGGCGATCGTCGACGACGGGCCGCTCGACATCCGTGACCGGTGGGCGCCACCCACCAACGAGGCCGCCGACCTGGTGGAGACCGCACTCGATCAGATCGCGGCGTCGTCCACGCTGCGTGCGGGTCGCCTGCTGGCGCCGCTCGGCGTGCGATACGTGGTGATCCCGGAGTTCGACAACGTTGTCTCCACACCGGCGGATCCGTTGCCGATCCCGGCCGGCCTGGTCGTGTCGCTGGAGGACCAGCTCGATCTCGTGTCGAGGCGGCCCAAGCTGCCGACGATCGAGGTCTTCCAGAACCGTGCCTGGATTCCCACCTTCGCCACCCTCGCGGCCGACACGGCCGAGGCCAGCCGTTCCGCCGGATCCGATGTCCTGGTGGGGGCGGATCTGAGCGGCGCAGCGGCTGCGTTCGTCGGTGCCGACCAGTTCGGCACCACGTCCGACGACGTGCCGGCGGGCGTCGTCCACGTGGCGGTGCCCTTCGACGACCGCTGGACGCTGAACGTGGGTGGCGAAGAGATCCCGGCCCGGCGTGCGTTCGGGGCCACGACGGCCTTCGACACGCCCGCCGGTGCGGCCGAGTTGGGCTACGACACGTCACCGATGAGGGCGCTGCTGTTGGCGTTGCAGGTGGTGCTGTGGGCGGTCGCCGTCGTCGGTGCGGCGCGTGTGCGGGTGCCACTGGCACGTCGGGCAGGCCCGGTGATCGCCGACGAGACCCTGATCGACCTGCGCGACGAACCGGTTCCGGCCGGTGTCGTCGATCCCGGCCTCGACGTCACGGGGCAGATCGCCCGGCCGCCCGTGGAGGACCCGGACGACGAGCCGCCGGGCGACGACGAGACGGCGAGTGGCACTGAGACGGCCGGTGGCAGTGAGACGGCGGACGCCGCATCCGCGGTGACGTCGCGCGAAGAGGAGCGCCCATGACCCGGCGCGCCGTACCTGCACTGGTGATGTTGGCCGTGGGATTCGCCGCGCTCGTGGTGGTCGGCCGCGAGAGCCCGGTCGAGCCCGCACCGGTGTTCGCCACGCCGGCCGGGGCCTGGATGCCGTCGGTGTCGGACACCGACGTCCTCACGGGCAGCTGGTTCTGCCCTGGCGTGCCCGCCAGCGGCGAGGAGGGCGTGGGCGGCGAGATCGTGGTGGCCAACCGCGACGCCGAGCAGTTGCTCGGACGCTTCAGCATCCTCACTCCGGACGGCCCGGGGCCCGACCAGCAGTTGGTGGTCGAACCGTGGTCGCGCACGCGCATCGACGTGGACGCATTCGTGACCGCAGCGTTCGTGGGAGTGGTCGTGGAGCTCGAGGGCGGCCGTGGCATCGTGGAGCAGCGGGCGTTCCACCCGGCCGGCGACTCGGTGGCGCCCTGTGCGAACGACACCTCCGACGAGTGGTACTTCGCCGACGGGTTCACCGTCGACGGCAGCGTCGAGACGCTGGTCCTGTCGAACCCCTACGACGACGCCGCCGTGGTGGATCTGGCCTTCGCCACGCAGGCGGGGGAGTCGACGCCGGCAGCGTTCCAGGGATTCACGATCATGCCGCAGTCGGTGGAGACCATCCGCATCGCCGAGCTCGGGGCCCGTGACGAGCCGGTGATCGCCGTCCAGGTGCAGGCCTCGAGTGGCCGCATCGTGGTCGGCCGGGCACAGCACTACCTCGGTGGCGGCCGTCTCGGCTACGACGTCAGCCTGGCGGCACCGGCGCTGCGGGATCAGTGGTGGTTCGCCGACGGTGAACTCGGCGAGGGCATCACCGAGACGTTCGCCATCTACAACCCCACCGAGGCCGACGTGGAGGTCGACGTGGTGTTCCTGGGATTGCCGCTCGACGCCAACTTCGGTGACGTCCCGCCGATCCAGGTGCCGGCCCGTCAGGTGGTGGTGTTCGACCCGACCGACTCCGAGGCTGCCGGGTCGATTCCCGACGGCCGGCATGCGGCGGTGTTCTCCACGCTCGCCGACCCGTCGATCGTGGTCGAACGCATCCTCACGCGACCAGCGGGTGACTCCGTGGCGACGACGGTCGTGATGGGCGCTCCACCGCGTGTGGATGCGTTCGTGGCGTCGACGTGGCACGTCGGCATCGGGCCCGACCAGCCGGCCGAGGATGCGTTGGTGATCTACAACGTCGACAACGTGGAAGGTTCGGTGACGGTGCGTGCCGTCGGCCCGGCGGGCCCCACCGCCGTGGAGAGCCTCACGGACGTCACGATCGGGCCCGGTGAGGTGATCACGCTCGACCTGGTCGATCCCGACGTGCTCGGCCGCGAGCTGATCATCGAGACCACCAATCGGGTGTTCGTCGAGCGGCTGCTGCCTCGGGGTGGCGACCTTCCCGGCGTGTCGGGGTCGTGGGCGCTGCCGGCGTCCGACGGCTGAGCGGTCGATCCGGCGCACGGATACCCTGCCGGGTCGGATGGAACGTCTCGTCGTCGCCCTGGTCATCGTGGCCGCCGTGGGGGTGATCGCCGTGGTCGCCCGCCGCCGCCGGGTGGTCGATGCGCCCACGCAGCGCCGCTTCGAGGCGCCGACCCAGCTCGACCGGGCCGACTTCGCCGGGGCCGACGCTCCGTGGCTGGTCGCCGTGTTCAGTTCGGCGACGTGCGACGTGTGTCGCGGCGTGGTCGACAAGGCGACGGTGCTGGCCTCCGACGAGGTGGCGGTGGTGGAGGTGGAGTACTCCGCTCAGCGGTCGCTCCACGAGCGCTATGCGATCGATGCGGTGCCGACCACGGTGATCGCCGATGCGCAGGGGGTGGCCGTGGCCACGTTCCTGGGTCCGATGACGGCGACCGATCTGTGGGCGGCGGTGGCCGAGGCCCGCGACCCGGGCTCGACTCCCGGCGGCGGTGCCTGCCAACACCCCACCCCCTCGTGACCCGCACTCACGTTTGCGTTGCAGAAATGTCGGGGCGTCCCGAAAATTTCGTCACGCAAACGAGAGGGCTGGCGGTTCGTTCACGTTTGCGTTGCAGAAATGTCGGGGCGCCCCAACAAATCCGTCACGCAAACGAAGAAAGGGGAGGCGTCAGCGGGCGATCATGTCGTCGACGGGTTGACCCGACTCTGCCATGCCCTGCTGGATCAGCCGAGCAACCTCGGGGCCGTCGATCGTCTCGTGCTCGAGCAGTGCCTCGGCGATCAGTTCGAGGCCACGACGATGCTTGCTGAGCAGGTCGCGGGCACGTGACTCCTGCGACGTGAGGATCCGGGCGATCTCCTCGTCGAGGAGCTTGGCCGTGTCGTCGGAGTACTCGCGCTGGCTCTGCATCAGGTCTTCGCCGAGGAACACCGCCTGCTGGCCGGCCCAGGCCATCGGGCCCACCCGTTCGGACATGCCCCACTCGCGCACCATGCGCCTGGCGATGCCGGTGGCCTGTTCGAGGTCGTTGGCGGCGCCCGAGTTGAGGTGTCCGAACACGATCATCTCGGCCACCCGGCCACCCATGGCCTTGCAGATGGTGTCCTCGAAGTACTCCTTGGAGTACGTGTGGCGTTCCTGGGGCAGCGACCACGTCACGCCGAGCGCCATGCCGCGCGGCAGGATCGTCACCTTGTGGAGCGGGTCGCCGTGGGGGAGCACGGTGGCCAACAACGCATGACCGCCCTCGTGGTAGGCGGTGGCCTTCTTCTCCTCGGCCGACAGCACCATCGATTCGCGCTGTGCGCCGAGCACCACACGGTCGCGGGCGTTCTCGAAGTCGATCCGCTCGACCTCTTTCGAACCCCGCCGCACGGCGATCAGCGCCGCTTCGTTGACGAGGTTGGCGAGGTCGGCGCCCGACATGCCGGGCGTGGCCTGGGCGATGGTCTCGAGATCGACGTCGGCACCCATCCGCTTGTCGCGGCTGTGCACCTCGAGGATCGACTTGCGCTCGCCCGATTCGGGCAGCGGCACCACGATCTGGCGGTCGAAGCGGCCGGGGCGCAGCAGCGCCGGGTCGAGGATGTCGGGCCGGTTGGTGGCAGCCATGATGACGATGCCCTCGGACGTCTCGAAGCCGTCCATCTCGGCCAGCATCTGGTTGAGGGTCTGCTCGCGCTCGTCGTGACCGCCACCGAGGCCGGCGCCGCGCTTGCGGCCGATCGAGTCGATCTCGTCGACGAAGATGATGGCACGACCCATGCGACGGGCCTGCTGGAAGAGATCGCGCACGCGGCTGGCGCCGACGCCCACGAACATCTCCATGAAGTCCGAGCCGGTGACGCTGAGGAAGCCGACACCCGCCTCCCCGGCGACTGCCCGGGCGAACAGCGTCTTGCCGGTGCCGGGAGGTCCCACGAGCAGGATGCCCTTGGGCACGCGGGCGCCGATCTCGCGGAAGCGCTCGGGCATCCGCAGGAAGTCGACCACCTCGTTGATCTCCTGTTTCACGCCGGTGTAGCCGGCGATGTCGTCGAACGTGGTGGAAGGATTGTCGGTGTCGTAGCTCTTGGCCTTGCTCTTGCCGATGGACATCACGCCGCCCATCTGCCCCTGGGCCCGCCGCTGCATCCACACGAAGAACGCGATGATCAGCATCACGGGAAGGAAGATCGACAGCACCCCGAGCAGCCAGTTGTTGCTCGGCGGGATGAACTTGAACTCCACCCCCTGGTCGATCAGCAGCTGCTCGTCGGCCTCGGACACGCCGCGCTCACCGCCGCCCGAGGTGGTGTACTGGTCTCCGTTGGGGAACTCGCCGGTGATCTTGCCGGATCCGGTGTTGATCTCGGCCGTGGCGATCTCGCCCTCGATGACGAGCTCGCGCCATTCGGAGTACTCGAGCGATTCGCCCTCCTCGCTCGGCCACAGGCTGGGAACGAGGAATGCCGCAGCGAGCACGCCCACGAGCACCCAGATGGTGGAGCGCGGCCAGCTCCCGGGGCCACGGCCGTTGCCCTCGCCGCCACCTTCGGTGCCGCCCTTGCGGGGCTTGTCGTGCGCGCGCTCGGGCGGCGAGTCGGGCCGCTTCTGACCGCGCCCGCGACCCGGAGGGGGAGGGGGCGGGGGAGGGGGCAGATCGTTCATGCGTCCATCGTATGCGTGTTCGCCGATGATGCCCCGTCGTGCGGGCATCGGCGATGGTGGGAATCAGGTGAGAGCGCCATCCACAATCGGCGATCGCGGGCGATCTACGGTGACGGCATGCAGGTGGTGAGTCGGGGAACGGGAGCCGTCGGACGGCAGTGTTCGCGCTCGGGCTGTTCCGAACGTGCCGAAGTGACGCTCACCTACGATTACGGGCGGTCGCAGGTGTGGCTCGACGACCTCGTCGTCGAGCGGGATCCGCACGGCTACGACATGTGCCTGCGTCACGCGTCGCGTCTGTCGGTGCCCTACGGCTGGCATCTCGACGACCGGCGATACGGTCACCACACCCTCATCGCCGTCTGAATCGCCGTCTGAATCGCCGTCTGAATCGCCGGACGATCCGGTCGACTCGCGGTGCCCGTCGCTTCCCGCAGCGGTCGACATCAGATCGGCATCAGGTCGTGACCCGGTCGCGATCGGGCGGGCGGGGAGCAGGGCTAGGGTCGCCCGAGTGACCGATCCGGCGCGTGAGCGGAACGCACATCAGATCCGCAGCGCGATCCGTTCCGTCGGGGGCGTCGCGCCGATCGACGCCCGTACCGCGGTGCTCACGTTCGTCGGCGCATGGATGGCGGCGCAGATCGCGTCCACGATCGTGCTGCTGGCACTCGGGGCAGGTGAGAGGACCGATGTCACCGAGACATCGATCGCCGTGCTGGCGGCGGGCCTGGCCGCCGGGTGGGCCTGCTATCTCGGTGGGATGTGGATGGCCTCGGACCGGGCGGGCTCGGGCCGGCCGGTCGACGACTACGGCATCACCTTCGCGCCCGTCGACGTGCTGGGTCTCGGGATCGGTGTGCTGTCGCAGCTCGTGCTCGTCCGCGTGGTGTACCTGCCGCTGGAGGCCGTCTGGCCCGACACGTTCACCGACGACCGGCTGCAGGAGAACGCCCGCAACCTCGTCGACCGTGCCGACGGCGCCTCGATGGTGCTGCTGTTGCTGATGGTGGTGATCGGCGCTCCGGTGGTGGAGGAGCTGTTCTACCGCGGGTTGCTGCAGCGACCGCTCGCCGCACGTTTCGACGACGGCGTCGTGCTCGTCGGGGTGGCCGCGGTGTTCGCGCTGGTGCACTTCCGCCCCGTGGAGTATCCGGGCCTCTTCGTCTTCGGTCTGGTGCTCGGCCTGGTGGCCCTGCGCACCGGGCGGCTCGGCACGGCCATCACCACTCACGTCGGATTCAACCTCACCGGGTTGCTCCTCGCCTCGTGACCTGACCGCCCGCGCCGGCTCGCCGGTCCGGGGCCGCGTGGCGTGTGACGAGTCAGTCCCGCCCGGGTTTGCCAGAATGGACCGCTTGATGGACGACGACGCGCGTGACGCCGACACGTTGACCGCGCGGGTCGACGACGAGACGCCTGCCGGGACCCCACCGGGCAGCGGTTCCGTCGCGCCCGGCGACGACCGCACCGAGCCCGGTGACGACGTCGCCGGCGGCGATTCGTCCGAGGGGTCCCCGCCCGAGCAGCACCGCGGCCTGGCCGCGCGGATCGCCCGTCGCGTGGTGCGCCGCCCCGTCGCCTGGTGGCAGCGCCCGTGGACCAACGAGCGGGTGGTGCAGGTGCTCGTCACCGCCGCCGCCCTCGTCACCACGACGGTCGTCATGATGATGATCGTCCACCTCAACCCGTTGTCGCCGAGCCGCGACCTGGTGTTCGACGACACCACGCCCACGGGCGGTGACATGGGTGCCCACGTGTGGGCGCCGGCGTTCCTGCGCGACCACTTCCTGGCGAACTTCCAGCTCTCGGGGTGGAGCATGGACTGGTACGGCGGGCTGCCCCTGTACCGCTTCTACATGGTGATCCCGGCGTTGGCGATCGTCGCACTCGACGTCCTGCTCCCGTACGGGGTGGCGTTCAAGCTCGTCGCCGTCTCCGGCCTGGTGCTGTTCCCGGCGGCCTGCTGGGCCTTCGGTCGCCTCGCTGCGTTCCGTCACCCGATCCCCGAGCTGTTCGCGGTGGCCGGGCTGGCGTTCCTCCTCGACGAGAGCTTCCAGATCTACGGCGGCAACGTGAAGTCCACGATGGCCGGCGAGTACTCGTTCTCGATCGCGCTCACGCTCGCCGTGCTCGGCCTCGGGTTGCTGGCCAACGGGTTGCGCACCGGCCGGTTCCGGGTGTGGACCGCGGTCGTCCTGGCGCTGGCGGCGGTCTCCCACGGGATCGTGCTGATCTTCGTGGCGGTCGGGGCGATCATCATCACCCTGGTGTGGCTCGACCGGCAACGGCTGGTCTACGCCGTCACGGCGGGCGTCACCACGCTGTTGCTGTCGGCCTGGTGGGTCGGGCCGTTCCTGTTCGGGCACGAGTTCATGACCGACATGAAGTACGGGTTCCGACCGGAGGGGGCCGACGACTCGTTCTGGGACATGTTCTTCCCGCTCGCCGCGCCGCTCGACTTCGTCATCACGGCCCTCGCCGTCATCGGCTTCGTGGCCATGATCCTGCGGCGCCACCTCACCGGCACCGCAGTGGGGCTGATCTGCCTGACGTTCGTGGCGCTGGTGTACCTCACCCGCGACAGCCTGCCGGGCATCGGGTTGCTGTGGAATCCCCGCCTGCTGCCGTTCGTGTACCTCACCCGCTACCTGCTGATGGTGATCGGTGCGCTCGAACTCGTCACGTGGCTCGTCAACTCGATCCGCGATCGCAAGGCGTCGGCCCGGCTGAACGCCTACGAGGGCGCGGGCGCCGCCGTGGTGATCACCCTGTCGTTCCTGGTCGTGTTCGGGTGGATGTACGAGACGCTGCCGCTCGACGGTCGCGTCAGCCGCACCAACGGTGACGAGACCACCTCGGTGTACGCGTGGGGACCGTTGCGCAAGACACCGGACGCGGGCCGGGCCGTCGCCGACGGATGGACCCGCTACAACATGCAGGGCTACGAGGGGCGTCCGAAGTACTACGAGTACAACGCCGTGGTGAACACGATGGCCGACATCGGCGACACGCGCGGGTGCGGCCGGGCGCTGTGGGAGAACAACAGCGACAACGGCGAGTACGGCACCACGATGGCGCTGATGCTGCTGCCGCACTGGACCGACGGCTGCATCGGCTCGATGGAGGGGCTGTTCTTCGAGGCGTCGGGTACCACGCCGTACCACTTCCTCACCGCGGCGGCGATGTCCGAACAGAGCTCCAACCCCGTCCGCCAACTCCGCTACCGCAACAACGACGCCGAGATCGGCGTGCAGCACATGCGTGACCTCGGCGTCCGCTACCTGATGGTGCGCACCGACGCAGCCAAGCGGGAGGCCGACGCCCGCGACGAACTCGAGCTGATCACCACGTCGGGGCCCTGGAACATCTACGAGCTGCGCGGCTCGGCGATCGTCGAGCCGCTCACCGTGCAGCCCGTGGTGGTGGAAGAGCGCGGCGGCGACCAGCGCGAACGCAATCTCGAAGTCGGCACCAGCTGGTTCCAGCGTCAGGACGACTGGTCGGCGATGCCCGCCGACGACGGGCCCGACCACTGGCAGCGCGTGCCCGTGGAGATCGACCTCGACGCCCGCGTCGGCGAGCCCGATGCCCGCAGCCGCAACGTCGACTACGTCGTGCCCGCCGAGCCGGTCGAGGCGGTGCCCCTCGACCCCGTCACGGTCACCGACGTGGACATCCAGCAGCAGTCGATCCGCTTCGAGGTCGATCAGGTCGGCGTGCCGGTGCTGGTGCGGGTGAGCTACTTCCCCACGTGGAAGGTGGAGGGAGCCGAGGGCCCCTTCCGCGCCGGCCCCAACCAGATGGTGGTGGTGCCGACGAGCAACGAGGTGGTGCTCACCTACTCGAAGACGGCGCTCGACTGGTTCTTCTACTCGCTCACCCTGATCGGGATCGGGCTCTGTTTCTACTGGCGGCGCCGCGGCGACGTGGTGTACGCCGGGGAGCGCCCCAGCTGGGGTCGGAGTGCGGCCGGCCCGGGGCACTCGCCGGACACCGCCGATGCCGACGGCGACCGCACTCCCGTGTCGATCCCGGTGCCGGACCTCCCCGAACGCGAGCAGGCCGGGGCCGATCCGCTCGTGCCCGGCGTGCCCGACCGGTAGCCTTTCGGCGGTCATGTCTGTCCTCGACCAGATCGTCAAGGCGTACGACATCCGCGGCACGGTGCCCGATCAGCTCGACGCTGACGTGGCCCACGCGCTCGGTGTCGGATTCGCCTCCTTCGTCACCGCCGACACCGTGGTGGTGGCCCGCGACATGCGGCCGTCGGGCCCCAAGCTCGTCGACGCCTTCTCGCGTGGCCTGCTCGAACAGGGTGTCGACGTGGTCGACATCGGGCTCGCCTCCACCGACCTGATGTACTTCGCGTCCGGCACGCTCGACGTGCCCGGGGCGATGTTCACGGCGTCGCACAATCCGGCCGGCTACAACGGGATCAAGCTGTGCCTCGCCGGGGCGCGCCCGGTCGGTGTCGACTCGGGGCTGGCCGAGGTGCGTGACGTGGCCGAGCGTGTGCTCGACGGCCACTCGCCACGCGAGGCGGCCACGGCCGGCACCTGGTCGGAGCGCGAGATGCTCGCCGCGTTCGCCGACCACGTCCTCACCTTCGTGGACCCCGCCGAGATCGGTTCGATGCGCGTCGTCGCCGACACCGCGAACGGCATGGGTGGCCTCGTGGTGCCGGCCGTGTTCGAGCGCCTCGACGCTGTCGAGCTCGAGGTGATGTACCCGGAGCTCGACGGCACCTTCCCCAATCACCCGGCGGATCCGCTGCAACCGGCGAACCAACGCGACCTGCGTGCGCGGGTCACCGCTGGTGGCTTCGATCTGGGGCTGGCCTTCGACGGCGACGCCGACCGCGTGTTCGTGGTCGACGAGACGGGCAGCGGGCTCAGCGGCTCCGCCACCACCGCGATCCTGGCGGCGGCAACGCTGCGCCAGCACCCGGGTGCCACGATCCTGCACAACCTGATCTGCTCCAAGGCCGTGCCGGAGGTGGTGGCCGAACTGGGCGGCACCCCGATCCGGACGCGGGTGGGACATTCGTTCATCAAGCAGTTGATGGCCGACACGGGCGCGTTGTTCGGTGGCGAGCACTCGGCGCACTACTACTTCGCGCGCAACTTCAACGCCGACAGCGGCCTCATCGCGTCGCTGATGGTGATGGCCGAGGTCGGTCGCTCCGGCCGTCCGCTCTCGGAGGTGCGCAAGCCCTACGAACGGTACGCGTCGAGTGGTGAGATCAACACCCAGGTGATCGATGCCGATGCCGTGATCGAGCGGGTGAGCGAGCACTACGCGTCGTTCGGGCAGGACCGCCTCGACGGCCTCACCGTGGACTGCGGCACCTGGTGGTTCAACCTGCGCCCGTCGAACACCGAGCCGCTGCTGCGTCTCAACCTCGAGGCGCCCGACCGCGAAGCGTGCAACGACGGCGTCGCCGAAGTGCTCACCCTCGTCACCAGCTAGCCAACGTCGATCTGCCGACACACCTGCGGCCGCAGCCGTGGCGTGCAGAGGCGTCGCACCATCCGTCCGTCACCCGAACCCGTCGAGGAGAATGTCCACCATGTCACTGGCACCCGAGCTGCTCGAGATCCTGGCCTGCCCCGAGGACAAGGGGCCGCTGTACTACGTGGAGAGCGAGTCGATGCTCTACAACCCGCGTCTGCGCCGCCGCTACGACGTCCGCGACGACATCCCCGTGATGTTGATCCCCGAGTCCACGACGGTCGACGACA
This sequence comes from Ilumatobacteraceae bacterium, assembly GCA_041686315.1. Lineage (GTDB taxonomy): Bacteria > Actinomycetota > Acidimicrobiia > Acidimicrobiales > Ilumatobacteraceae > Sva-07. Next base: position 7,952 of record JAWLEC010000024.1, on the reverse strand, counting down.
GCGAGCACGATCGGATCATGCAGCTCGTCGAATCGGGCTCGATCGCTCCGACCTTCACCGAATCGTCGGATTCCGACTGAGAATTTCTCCTCGAGTTCTGCCTGGTCAGAGCCGATGACAACGACGGACCGGCGTCCCATGCGTCGCTCGTATATGACGAAAGGGTTACAATCTCCGCCCATGCGTGCTCGAACATGGATCAAGCGGCTGGCGGTCGTGGCGACACTCGGCGTGGCGACGGCCGGCGTGCTGCCCCCGACGCTGCCCGCCTCCCCGGCCGTCTCCGCCGACGGCATGGGCGCCGGTGGCGAGTTCCACCCGCTCACCCCCGAGCGCATCCACGACACCCGCAAGGGGCTCAACGCAGACGAGATCGGGCCGAAGGCGACGTCCACCTCCGGCAGCAGCTACACGGTGCAGATCGCCGGTGAGGGCGGTGTGCCCGAGAACCCCGCCGACGTGCTCGCCGTGGTGCTCAACGTCACGGTCGCCGACCCGCAGGCGCGAGGCAACCTGGCCATCAGCCCCAGCGGCAGCGCCGCCGGGACGTCGTCGCTCGTCAACTTCCTGCCCGGCCGCAACGTGCCCAACCTGGCGATCGTCGGCGTCGGATCCGACGGCAAGGTGTCCGTGAAGCTCACCACCGTCTCGCCCTCGAGGGCCCACGTGATCATCGACGTGTTCGGCTGGATCTCCAAGTCGGGCGCCGACGTGACCGACGGTGCCCGCCTGTTCCCCGTTCCGCCCGGCCGCATCGCCGACACCCGCAAGAGCGGTGGAGCACTCGGCGGCGGCGAGTCGCTGTCGGTGCAGATGCGTGGCGCCGACGCCTCCGACCCCGACGTGACCGACATCGTCCCGGCTCGCGACACGGTGTCGGCCGTGATGGTGAACATCACCGCCGTCAACCGGCAGAACGGCAGCAGGGCCACCAACGTCTCGGCGACCCCCGTCCTGCAGACCAGTGCGGCCACGACGTCCAACACGAACGTGCCGGCCGGAGCGGTGAAGGCCAACACGGCCATCGTGCCGATCGGGCCCGACGGCAAGGTGCACTTCCGCAACAACGCCGGCAACCTCCACCTCGCGATCGACGTGCTCGGCTACTTCGAGGCCGTCGACGACGACGCCACGACCGGGCGGATCATCCCCCTCGACGCCCCGTTTCGCGCCTTCGACACCCGTGGTGCGGCGTTCGGCAACGTGCCGCTCGGGCACGGCACCCAGGAGGACTGGAGCTTCCGGAAGTTCGCGCAGTCCGTCACACTCGGCGACACCGTGCTCGACCAGCAGTCGGCGTTGATCGGCAACCTCACCGGCGCCCGGTTCGCCCCGCTCGCCGACTGGGCGTCGAAGACCACGTACCTCTCGGCCTACCCCGGGGGGACGTCACGCCCGACCACGTCGAACGTGAACGTGCCGCTCGGCGAGAACGTGCCGAACATGTCGCTGCTCACCTACGGCGTCTCCGACGGCGACCCCTACGTGCTGCAGGTGTACAACAACTCGGGCAGCATCCACTACATCCTCGACGTCTACGCGATCGTCCTGAAGTAGGGCCCGCGGCCCCGGCCGGGCCCGGTAGAATGGCAGGCACCGAATCGCCGGGCTGATTCGATCGGTGCCTGAAGGCCCCTGCCCGGTTCGCACGACCACGAACCACGGAGGCTTTCCATGACCGACACCGCCACCCCGCAGACCGCCACGTCCTCACTCGCGCACCGCAAGGACTTCCGCGTCGCCGATCTCTCCATGGCGCCGTTCGGGCGCAAGGAGATGATCCTCGCCGAGCACGAGATGCCGGGGCTGATGGCGCTGCGCGAGGAGTACGGCGAGTCGAAGCCGCTCGCCGGCGCCCGCATCTCGGGGTCACTGCACATGACGATCCAGACCGCCGTGCTGATCGAGACGCTCACGGCACTCGGCGCCGAGGTGCGCTGGGCGAGCTGCAACATCTTCTCCACCCAGGACCATGCCGCCGCCGCCGCCGTGGTCGGTCCGAACGGCACACCGGAGGATCCGCAGGGCGTGCCCGTGTTCGCCTGGAAGGGCGAGACGCTGGAGGAGTACTGGTGGTGCACCGACCAGATGATGACCTGGCCCGACGCCGCCGACGGCACCCGCGACGACGGGCCCAACATGATCCTCGACGACGGCGGTGACGCCACGATGCTGCTGCACAAGGGCGTCGAGTACGAACGGACCGGCGCCGTCCCCGACCCGACCGAGGCCTCCAACCCCGAGCTGGCGATCGTGCTGGGGCTGCTGCAGCGCACCCTGAAGAGCGATCCGGGCAAGTGGACCCGCATGGCGGCCGGCATCAAGGGCGTCACCGAGGAGACCACCACCGGGGTGAAGCGGCTCTACAAGATGATGGCCGACGGCGAGCTGCTGTTCCCGGCGATCAACGTCAACGACTCCGTCACCAAGTCGAAGTTCGACAACCTGTACGGGTGTCGCCACTCGCTCGTCGACTCGATCTCCCGGGCCACCGACGTGATGATCGGTGGCAAGACCGCCGTGGTGTGCGGCTACGGCGACGTGGGCAAGGGTTGCGTGCAGTCGCTGCAGGGCCAGGGTGCCCGCGTGATCGTCACCGAGATCGACCCGATCAACGCGCTGCAGGCCGCCATGGAGGGCATCCAGGTGCTGCCGCTCGAGGACGTGGTCGACACGGCCGACATCTTCGTGTCGGCCACCGGCAACGCCGACATCATCACGATCGACCACATGCTGCGCATGAAGCACAACGCCATCGTGTGCAACATCGGGCACTTCGACAACGAGATCGACATGGCCGGTCTGGCCCGCTCGGGCGCCGTGCGCGACGAGCTGAAGCCGGGCACCGACGTGTGGCGCTTCGACGACGGCCACCAGGTGATCATTCTCGCCGAGGGACGCCTCGTGAACCTCGGTTGTGCCACCGGCCACCCGAGCTTCGTGATGTCGTGCTCGTTCACCAACCAGGTGATCGCCCAGATCGAGCTGTTCAACAATCTCGCTGCGTATCCGCTCGGCGTGTACGTGCTGCCCAAGCATCTCGACGAGAAGGTCGCCAGCCTGCACCTCGATGCGCTCGGGGTGAAGCTCACCCAGCTCACCGACGAGCAGGCCGACTACCTCGACCTCGACCCGTCGGGCCCGTTCAAGCCCGAGAACTACCGCTACTGATCGCGCCTCGAATCCGTTGCGGGGCGCCGATGCCCGGCGTGCAGCGTGCGCGCACGATTCAGAGCTCGGCGGGGACGAGCTGCGTGGATCGGATGGTGAGGCGGGGCAGGAACACCTGCACCAGTGGGCCGATGCCGAACGCGAACACGGCGGTGCCGATGCCGATCGAGCCGCCGAGCAGTACCCCGATCGTGAGCACGACCACCTCGATGCCCGTGCGGGCGAGCCGGATCGACACGCCTCGGCCGGCCACGCGATGACGGGCCAGGCCGGTCATCAGACCGTCGCGCGGGCCCGGTCCGAGGCCCGCACCGATGTAGAACCCGGACCCGATGCCGATCAGCACCACGCCGCCCAGCATCATCGGGAAGCGCACGAGCAGGCTGTCGGGTTCGGGGATCCAGGGCAGCACCAGGTCGACCACCAGCCCGACCTCGACGGCGTTGAGCACGGTGCCGAGCCCGGGCTGCTCGCGCAGCGGAACCCACAACAGCAGCAGTGTGATGCCGGTGAGGATGATCACGGTGCCCACCGGGATGCCGGTGAGCTCGCTGACGCCGGTGTGGAAGACGTCCCACGGTGCGGCACCGAGGTCGGCGTGCAGGATCAGGGCGATGCCCACGCCGAACAGCCCGAGCCCGAACACGCAGCGGGCGATGCGTTCACCGGGGCGATCGGTGGGGACGAAACGGTGCACGGCGGCACGCTAACGGCCGCACACAACCCCCACGATGCCGGATTCGACCCCCACCCGGGGCGGACGCCGGCGAACCTGGTGACACCCCTTGGTGATGCTGGTCGACATGATGTTCCAGACTCGTTGTGCCGGATGCGACACCCCCGGGCCGGCCGTGTGCACCACCTGCAGATTCGCACTCGTCGGCCGCCAGCCACGGCCTGCGGCCAACGGCGTGCACGCCGCAGTGGCGTTCACCGGCCGTGCCCGCGACGTGGTGCTGGGGTTCAAGTACCGCAATCGACGCCAGGTGGGAGCGCACCTCGCCGGGCTCGTCGTCAATCGCATCGTGGCCAACGGCGACCAGCACCGCGTCGACGTGGTCACCTGGGCGCCCACCAGCACGGCGCGACGTCACGAGCGCGGTTTCGACCAGGGCGAGGTGGTCGCCCGCCACGTCGCCCGGCAGCTCGGGGTTCCCTGCCGTCGACTGCTCGACCGGCACGGCCGGCGAAGCCCCTCGCAGACCGGTCGCACGCGCTCCGAACGGCTGCACGGGGTGGCATTCCGGGCCCGTCCGGGCCTCGCCGGGCGACGCGTGCTCGTGGTCGACGACGTGGTCACCACCGGCGCCACCCTGCAGGCCGCCCGTCGGGCGCTCGACGCGAGGTCGGTCGCCGCGGTGTTGCTCTATGCCGTCGCCGCCACGCCGGCGTCCCGGGCCGCCTCGCGGGTGCCGGTCGGCGCAGCGCCCGGTGCGCGTCACCTGCGGGCGGTCCCCACGACACCGTCGGCCTCCGCAGCCTGAGCCGCAACGGCGCCCGGAGCCCGCAGCGGTAGGCTCGACCACTGCATGGGAATCCTGGATCGCATCCTCCGCGCCGGTGAAGGCAAGAAGCTCAAGGCGCTCGAGGGCATGGTGCCCGACATCAACGCACTCGAGCCCGAGATGGAGCGGCTCACCGATGACGCACTCAAGGCCAAGACGCCCGAGTTCCGGCAGCGCATCGACAACGGCGAAGAGCTCGACGACCTGCTGATCGAGGCGTTCGCCGTGTGCCGCGAGGCCGCCCGCCGCACCATCGGCCAGCGTCACTACGACGTCCAGTTGATGGGTGGCGCGGCGATGCACTTCGGCTGGGTCGCCGAGATGAAGACCGGCGAGGGCAAGACCCTGGTGTCGACGCTGCCGGTGTACCTCAACGGGCTCAGCGGCAAGGGCGTGCACCAGGTGACCGTCAACGACTACCTGGTGCGACGCGACGCCGAGTGGATGGGCCAGATCCACCGCTGGTTGGGTCTCTCGGTGGGCGTCGTCGTGCCCGGCGTGAACCACAGTTCGGCCGAGAAGCGGCGGAACTACGCCGCCGACATCACCTACGGCACCAACAACGAGATGGGCTTCGACTACCTGCGCGACAACATGGCGGGCAAGCGCGACGACAAGGTGCAGCGCGGGCACAACTTCTGCATCGTCGACGAGGTCGACTCGATCCTCATCGACGAGGCCCGCACGCCGCTGATCATCTCCGGTCGCGTCGGCGATGCGGCGAAGCTCTATTACCGCTTCGCCTCGATCGTGCGCTCGCTCAAGCGTGACGTCGACTACGAGGTGGAAGAGGACAAGCGCGTCGTCGTCCCCACCGAGAACGGCATCGAGAAGGTCGAACGGGCCCTCGAGGTCGACAACCTCTACGACAACGTCGACGCCAACCTCGTGCACCAGTTCACCGTGGCGCTCAAGGCCAAGGAACTCTATCGGCGCGACAAGGACTACATCGTGCAGGGCGGCGAGGTGAAGATCGTCGACGAGTTCACCGGGCGCATCCTCGAGGGCCGGCGCTGGTCGGAGGGCATCCACCAGGCCGTGGAGGCCAAGGAGGGCGTGAAGATCAAAGAGGAGAACCAGACCCTCGCCACGATCACGCTCCAGAACTACTTCCGGATGTACGACAAGCTCGCCGGCATGACCGGTACCGCCCAGACCGAGGCGGCCGAGCTGATGAACACCTACGGCCTCGGCGTGGTGCCGATCCCCACCAACCGTCCGCTCGTCCGTATGGATCAGGCCGACCTCATCTACAAGTCGGAGGAGGCGAAGTTCAACGCCATCATCGACGACATCGAGCCGCGCCACGACAAGGGCCAGCCCATCCTGATCGGCACCGCCAGTGTGGGACGCTCCGAACTCCTGGGGCGGCTGCTCACCCAGCGCGGGATCACCCACGAGGTGCTCAACGCCAAGCAGCACGACCGCGAGGCCGAGATCGTCACGCAGGCCGGCCGCCGCGGTGCGGTCACCGTGGCCACGAACATGGCCGGGCGCGGCGTCGACATCCGTCTCGGGGGCAACCCCGAGGGGCTGGCCGAGCACGACGTGTTGAAGGAGGGCTACACGCCCGACCTGCTCGTCGACGAGTTCGAGATGCCGGTGCCCCTCGACGAGATGCCCGACGACTTCCGCGAAGCGCGGGCCAAGGCCGTCGCCCGCTACCAGGAACTGCTCGCCCAGTACGAGGCGCAGTGCGACGCCGAGGGCGACGAAGTACGCGCCCTCGGCGGGCTGTACGTGATCGGGTCGGAACGCCACGACAGCCGCCGTATCGACAACCAGCTGCGCGGCCGGTCGGGCCGTCAGGGCGACCCCGGCGAGAGCCGGTTCTTCCTCAGCCTCGACGACGATCTGATGCGCCTGTTCGCCACCGGCGCCCTCAACTACGTGATGGGCCGCGCCCTGCCCGACGACGAGGCCATCGAGGCGAAGATGGTCACCAAGGCGATCGAGCGGGCACAGACCACGGTCGAGACCAAGAACGCCGAGATCCGCAAGAACGTGCTCAAGTACGACGAGGTGATGAACCAGCAGCGCAAGGTGATCTACCAGCGCCGCGACCAGATCCTCGACGGTGAGGACCTGCGTGCCGCGGCGATGGAGTACCTCGCCGATGCGGTCGATGCGCTCATCTCCACGCACTGCGCGTCGGTGGCCGACGACGAGTGGGACCTCGACGGGCTCGCCAAGGAGCTGGGCACCTACTGGCCCAACTCCATCACCGAGGAGCAGTTGCGGGCCACCGGTGACACCGACGACATCTACGACCTCGTGATGGCCGACGCCACGGCGCACTACGAGCGGCGTGAGCAGGAGATGGGCGAGAGCGTGCTGCGCCAGGTGGAACGCCAGGTGATGCTGCGCATCATCGACCAGCGCTGGCGCGAACACCTCGAGGAGATGGACTACCTGCAGGGCGGCATCAACCTGCGAGCGATGGGCCAGAAGGACCCGCTCACGGAATGGCAGCGCGAGGGCTTCGAGATGTTCGGGGCGATGATGACCGGGATCGCGCAGGACTTCGTGAAGTACGTGATGCACGTCCAGGTGGTGCAGAACCAGTCGCCGGCACCGGTCGACGAACCGATGGTGAAGAACCTGCAGACCACGTCGTCCGACGACGTCGAGTCGACCGGTTTCGCCGACGCCGCGCGTGCGGCGGTCGCCGAGGGCGACCTGCCTCCCGAGGCGGCACCTGCACAGGCGCCGGTCAAGCAGCAGACGGTGGTGAAGGACGACTTCTCCAAGACACCGCGCAATGCGCCCTGCCCGTGCGGGTCGGGCAAGAAGTTCAAGCAGTGCCACGGCGCTGCCTGACCCGGAGCCCCGATGCGCGACTTCACGCCTGACATCCGCGACCTCGGCCGCCGTCTGACCGAGGCGGCGACGTACCTGAACATCCTCGACAACCGTGAGCGTTTCGCCGTGCTCGAGGCCGAGATCTCCGATCCCGCACTGTGGGACGACCAGGAACGGGCGAAGAAGCTCAACGCCGAGTACGCCGACATCAAGGACGACCTGACCACGTTCGACGCGCTCACCGAACAGATTGCCGACGTGGAGGTGCTGCACGAGCTGGCGCGTGAAGAGGGTGACGAGAGCCAGGAGCCCGACATCGAGGCCGCCATCGCCGACGTGTCGGCGACCCTCGACCGGCTGGAGCTGCGCAGCCTCTTCACCGGCGAGCACGACGACAGCGACTGCATCGTGCAGATCAACGCGAAGGACGGTGGTGTCGACGCCCAGGACTTCTCCGAGATGCTGCTGCGGATG
>JAWLEC010000163.1:0-6680 GCA_041686315.1 Ilumatobacteraceae bacterium | reverse complement strand
CAACGTCTTCGAGATCGCCGCCGTCAACGTCGTCTTCCCATGGTCGATATGACCCATCGTCCCCACATTCACATGCGGCTTGCTCCGCTCGAACTTTGCCTTGCTCATTGCTGTTCCTCTTCTTTGGTGACTGGTAGCGGCGATCGGACTTGAACCGATGACCTTCCGATTATGAGCCGGATGCTCTGACCAACTGAGCTACGCCGCCGGGGGTTTGGCTCGCGGCCGGGTCACCCCGACCACTTGGTCGAGCCCTCTGTGGGAATCGAACCCACGACACCAGCCTTACCATGGCTGTGCTCTGCCGACTGAGCTAAGAGGGCGTATTCACTGGTGCCGGGCACCCTTCGGGACGCGGCACCGCCGCGACCAGGCGTGAGAGTGTACCGCCAGGGTCGGCACAACCACCGCGGAGTTCCGATGGTGTGCGACTACCCTGCGCGAGCGTGTCGACGAGCCCCTCGAGTGGTGACCGCAAGCGTGATCGGGGTGCCGTCTCCGCTGCGGCGATCACCGTCCGGCCGGCGACGATCGACGACGCGGCCGGGATCCGGAGGATCTACAACGTGGAGGTCGAGAACCACACGAGCACCTTCGACCTCGTCTCGCGGTCGCTGGAGGCGCAGCGGACCTGGCTCGACGAACGCTCGGGTGCGTTCTCCGCCGTCGTCGCCGAGATCGACGGGCCCGACGGGCCCGAGCTGGTCGGGTTCGCTGCGCTGTCGCCGTACAAGGAGCGCGCCGCCTACCGCACGACGGTGGAGGATTCGGTGTACGTCTCACGTGATCATGCCGGGCTCGGCATCGGTCGCCGCTTGATGGATCACCTGATCGCCGTGGCACGCGACTCGGGCTTCCACTCGATCGTGGCGAGGATCGAGGCGTCGAGCACGGCCTCACGCGCTCTGCACACGGCCGCCGGCTTCGTCCTCGTGGGAGTGGAGCGCGAGGTGGGCCGCAAGTTCAACCGGTGGCTCGACGTCGCCGTGATGCAGCTGCTGCTCTGAACGTTCCGTCTCCGGTCGATTCCCGCCGGTCGGCTCCTCGACGGTCACCGCTCGGACGGTGAGCCCCGCGACAGTCGGCCGACCCGGAACGACAGGTCACCGGCAAGCGAATCGTCGACGTCGACGTGTAGGTCGTATTCGCCCGGCTCGGGGAACGCCACCGCCGCCATCGGGACCACGATCGGCACCTGCCGTCCCTCTCCGGGCGCCAGGCCGGGTGGTGGCTGGGTCTCGTGCAGCGCGACCTTGACAGTGGCGATCACCGTCGCCGTCGCCGCCGACTTGACCTTCATCACCATCTCGTGCGCCGACCCGGCCTCGTCGGGGGGCAGGTAGACGAGCGCCGCCACGCAGCAGGTGAACTTCGCCGGGAACGAGGGGGCGGCGAGCCGGGTGAGCCCGCCGGACTGCACGAAGAGCAACCCCTCACGGACCTGGGCGAAGTCGCACAGGACGAGCGCCTTCAGCTGGGCCGACACACTGCGACTCTACGGCGCGGCAGTCGCCGGGGCCGGGCCCGCAGCGGCGGGGGGCCGCTGACGCTGATGGTGGGCCGGGGAGGATTCGAACCTCCGAAGGCATACGCCGGCAGATTTACAGTCTGCTTCCTTTGGCCGCTCGGACACCGACCCATCGGTTGAGCGCTGAGAGCGTATCGGTCGACGGTGCTCGCCCCACCCGGTGCGGCCGTTGGGCGTTACCCTGATCGGCATGCCCAGCTTCGATGTCGTCTCCGAAGTCGATGCCCAGGAGGTCCGCAACGCCGTCGACCAGGCGCAGCGCGAGATCGCCAACCGGTTCGACTTCAAGAACACCAACTCCTCGATCGAGCAGAACGACATGGTGATCACGTTGCACACCGTGAGTGAGGACCGCATGAACGCGCTGCGTACCGTGCTGGAGGAGAAGCTCGTCAAGCGCGGCGTGTCACTGCGTGGTGTGGAGTACGGAGACGTGCAGGAGGCCACGCAGAACACGGTGCGTCAGGTGGTGACGATCAAGGTCGGTATCTCCTCGGACAAGGCCAAGGAGATCAACAAGCTGATCAAGGCGGACGGCCCGAAGGGCGTGTCGAGCCAGACCCAGGGCGAGTCCATCCGGGTCACGGCGAAGAAGCGCGACGCCCTCCAGGACGTGATCGCCCTGCTGAAGGGTGCCGACATCGGCATTCCCCTGCAGTTCCAGAACTTCCGCGACTGAGCGGACGCCGCCGTCAGCCTCCGGCGGGTGGGAGCACGCCGGCGACCGCGGCCACCGCGGCGGCCGCGGCATCGGCGGGTGCCGTGTCGAAGGGGAGATTGGCCAGATCGACCGGCACGTTGGAGGCCTCCACCACGGCCCACGCGGCAGCGACGTCGGCAGCGGTGCCGCCGCCGGCGACCACGGCGAGCGTCGTCGCCGTCTCGGCCATGCGCCAACCGATCAACTCGCGGCCCACCCCGAACCGGCTGCCGTTCTCGAACCGAGAACCGGGGTCGCAGGTGGTGAGCTGCAGGGCGCCGTCGGCCAGCACGGTGAACGAGGCGCTCATCTCCAACGGCACGGTGGCGACCCACGTCTCGAACGCGGCCCGCAGGGTGGCGGTCTGCTGCACGTCGCCGCCGGAGAAGGTGGCGTACACGCACCGGTTGGCGACTCGTTCGGCGAGCGTCATCGAACTCTCCACGATCGCCTCGCTGGCCTCGTAGGCGGTGCGGGTGTCGAGGTAGCCGGCGAGCACGAGATACCAGAAGCTGCGGTCGACGGCGGCGGGAGTGCCGGAGAGCGTGTCGCCCGCGAGAGCGACCGGCGGCGACGCGGCCATCGGCAGATCGACCGGGAGAGGCCCCGGGCCCTTCACACCGAGCTGGCGCAGCGGGTTGTCGGCGCCCGACGACGGTTCGGGAAGGTCGGTGCGCTCGAACGCTGCGTAGGTGGCCGGGGCGAGCACCTCGTAGGCGAGGACGGGCGGGAGGAACGAGAGGGCCGCAGTGGGGCGGGGTTCGACCGATGCGGCGAACGCCGACGCCTCTTGCGTCGCTGCGGCCTGGCGCTGGACCTCGGCGAGTGTCCAGGCAGCGTCGTCGAGGGTGCGGGTGGCCTGCTGCTCGGACCAGGCGTACTGCTGGTCGAGCAGCGCCGAGGCGAAGGCCCGGGTGATCTCGGCGTCGAGCTGGGGGCCTCGCAGGGCGGCGTCGTGGTACACCTGCCCGTCGCTGCGATCGGCGACGGCGTGGTGCCACCCCTCGAGCAGCAGAGTGACGTTGTCGGCGTTGGCATCACCCGAGACCAGTCCGAGTGCTCGCCACTGCGGCGCCTCGGCGGTCCAGTCGCCGGTGAGGGCGTTGCTCATCCGGTCGGTGTACGCCTCGGTCGGCTCCGGTACCAGGAGGAACCTGTCGACGTAGTCGGTACCCGTCACCGTCTCGACGGCGGTGGCGTAGGGCTCGGCCGTGGCGTCCCAGCCGTCGGGGAAGAGGTAGGGGCGACCGACGACGATGCCGGCAGCGACCAGGCCACCGAGCACCACCAGCGTGAGCAGCAGCTTGACACCGCCACCCGACGTCGTGCGCTGCCGGTGACCTCCGGCGAGCAGGGTGTCGGGCAGGTAGCTGTCGGCCTCGGGAACGGGCGTGACGTGCACCTGGGCGGCGGGAGCAATGGTGGGCAGGCGGTACTCGGGGATCGGCGACCCGCCGCCGTCGGCGTGTGCGTCCGCAGTCCCGACGGCCGGCACGGCCCCGGTCCGATGCACGTCGGATGAGAGTTCGGGAACGGGGGTTGCTTCGCGGATCTGCGGGAGTTCGGCCGACACTGCGGCGGGAGCGGGTTCGGCGACCGATCCGATCGGAGCCACCACCTGCTGCGGCGGCGTCGAAGGCACCTCCACGGGCGGCGTCGTTGCATGCTCGACCTGGGAACGTTCGGTGACGGCGGCATGCTCGGCGGCGCGAGCTGCTTCCGCAGCGGCAGGCGGCTCGGCGACGGCGGGCGGCTCGGCGACGGCGGGCGGCTCGGCGACGGCGGGCGGCTCGGCGACGACGGGCGACTCGGCGACGACGGGCGACTCGGCGACGACGGGCGACTCGGCGACGGCGGGCGACTCGGCGACGGCGGGCGGCGCCGCGGGAGGGGGCGGCACCGGTGGAGCGGGCGGCGGAGCCGACGGTGGAATGCTGCCGATGGTCAGCGGGGCGACGGGGACGATGTCGGGGAAGTCACCGGCCAGCACATCGGGCCCGGCGACGCTCGACGCTCGGGGCTCGCCGTCCGCACCGGGATGCGCCGGTGGGGCCGACGGGTCAGCGGCTGTCTCGGTGTCGGTCCCGGCGACCGGATCGCCGTCGTCCACGATGGAATCCCACGACAGCGTCGGGAGTCGGCGCGGGCCGGAACCGTCGGGCGGAGCCATGTCGCTTCATCGGCAGGTCCTGACGCCTCCTTGAGGCCCAATCGGCACCCGAGCCGGGGATGCGCTACTCGCCGGCGGCGGCCGCCCGAGCCTGCAGTTCGTCGACGATCGACGCATCGGCGAGCGTCGTGGTGTCACCGATGTTGCGGCCCTCGGCCACGTCGCGGAGCAGACGGCGCATGATCTTGCCCGACCGGGTCTTCGGCAGGTCCGGTGTGATGTAGATCTGCTTCGGCTTGGCGATGGCCCCGATCTCCTCGGCCACGTGGCCGCGCAACACCTCGGCGTCGACGTCCTCGCCGCCGCGCAGGATCACGTAGGCGATGATCGCCTGCCCCGTGGTGGCGTCCGTCGCCCCGACGACGGCGGCTTCGGCCACGGCCGGGTGCGACACGAGCGCCGATTCGACCTCGGTGGTGGAGATGCGGTGCCCCGACACGTTCATCACGTCGTCGACACGTCCGAGGAGCCACAGGTACCCGTCGGCGTCGAGCTTCGCCCCGTCGCCGGCGAAGTACCGGCCCTCGAAGCGCGACCAGTAGGTGTCGCGGTACCGCTCGGGATCGCCCCAGATCCCGCGCAGCATGCCGGGCCACGGCCGGGTCAGCGTGAGGTAGCCGCCGCCCACGTCGACGTGGTTGGCGTCGTCGTCGATCACTTCGGCCGACACCCCCGGGAGCGGGAACGTGGCCGAGCCGGGCTTGGTGGTCGTGGCTCCGGGGAGCGGGCTGATCATGATGCCTCCCGTCTCGGTCTGCCACCAGGTGTCGACGATGGGGCACCGGCCCCCACCGATGTGCTGTTGGTACCACATCCACGCCTCGGGGTTGATCGGTTCGCCGACCGTGCCGAGCAGCCGCAGCGACGACAGATCGTGCTTCGCCGGCTCGGCGGCGCCCCACTTCATGAATGTGCGGATGGCCGTGGGGGCGGTGTAGAAGATCGTGACGCCGTACTTCTCCACGATCTCCCAGAAACGGTCGTTGCCCGGGTGGTTCGGAACACCTTCGTACATCACCTGCGTGGCGCCGTTGGAGAGCGGGCCGTAGACGATGTAGCTGTGGCCGGTGATCCAGCCGACGTCGGCGGTGCACCAGAACACGTCGGTCTCGGGCTTCAGGTCGAACACGTACCTGTGGGTGTAGGTGACGTGGGTGAGGTAGCCGCCCGAGGTGTGCATGATGCCCTTGGGCTTGCCGGTGGTGCCCGAGGTGTAGAGGAGGAACAGCAGTTGCTCGCTGTCCATCGGCTCGGCCGGGCAGTCGGCGGAGGTGCCGTCCATGAGGTCGTGGTACCAGTGGTCGCGGCCGTCGCGCATCTCGACGTCGTTGCCGCCGCGCTTCACCACCACGACGTGTTCGATGCTCGGCGTGTCGGCGCAGGCCTCGTCGGCCGACGGCTTCAACGGGAACACGGCGCCGCGCCGGTAGCCGCCGTCGGCGGTGATCAGCACCTTCGCCTCGGCGTCGTTGATGCGATCGGCGAGCGACTGCGCCGAGAAGCCGCCGAACACCACGCTGTGCGCCGCACCGATGCGGGCGCAGGCGAGCATCGCCACGGCCGCCTCCGGAACCATCGGCAGGTAGATGTTGACGCGGTCACCGCGCTCCACCCCGAGGTCCTTCAACACGTTGGCGAACTGGCTCACCTCGTCGAGTAACTCCCGATACGTGATGGTGCGGATGTCGCCGGGCTCGCCCTCCCAGTGGATCGCCACCCGATCGCCGAGACCGGCGTCGACGTGGCGGTCGAGGCAGTTGTGTGCGACGTTGAGCTTGCCACCGACGAACCACTCGGAGTCGGGCAACTGCCAGTCGAGCACCCTGTCCCACGGCGCAGCCCAGTCCACCAGCTCGGCCGCCTGGCGCGCCCAGAAGCCTTCGTCGTCCTCGTTCGCCTCGTCGTAGAGGTGGGTGTCGGTCACGAGCGCGTCGGCCCGGAACGGCTCGGGCGGCGGGAACCGCCGGTTCTCCGCACTCAGTGCGTCGATGGTGTCGTGCTTGTCGGCGTTGCCCTGATCAGCCATGACGGCGATGGTAGATCACCTGCACCCGGCCCGTTCGGGGCGGACCGACGGTGCCTCAGCGATCCGGAGGGTTCCGTCGATGAGCCAGCGGCCGGACTGCCTGTCCCGTCGCTCATCGCAGGCAGAGACCGGACCACCAGCATCTTCCGCGGCAGGCGCAGGGCGGGGTGATGCGCTGGTGCTTCAGCGCCACTCGGCGACGACGAAGTTGCCGAGCCCGGCGGGGTCGAGGAGCGCTGCGGACTCACTGACACGG
>JAWLEC010000023.1:0-28513 GCA_041686315.1 Ilumatobacteraceae bacterium | reverse complement strand
CGGTGGTGCAGTTGGTGATCGAGGGTCCGTATCGCACGGCCGCCACGGGGGTGCTCATGACGTTCATCGGCGCCCGGTTCGCCGTGGCGGCATGGGCCGACCGCACCGACGGCTCGGATCAGCCGTAGGAACGTCCGCGCCAGGTCTGACGGCCTCGCCGAGTGATTCCCCGGGCGATGGCGGCCACGGCGAGCGGATCGGCGAGCGGGCTCAGCCAGTAGGCCGGTCCCGTGCGCAGGTAGGCGCGACGGGTGCCGACCAGCGTGCCGAGGCGGGCCGCGAGCAGCACGACGTCGAGCAGGTCCGCCCGCCGGGCGATCACCCGCAGCAGCGGGAGGGCCTGGGCGACGCCGACCACGGCGAGGTCGGCCAGCTGTCGGCGCAGCGGCTCCACCCCGGGCAGCGCGAGCGATCGTCCCCATCCGGTCCAGGTGGCACCGAACGACTCGAACATGCGCACGGTCAGCATCTCGCTGCCGTCGAGGAATCCCACACGGTGCCCGTCGGCGGCCAGCCGGCGAGCGAGGGCGATGTCCTCCACCACCTCGCCGGCGACCGGGGCCATTGCTCCGGCCTGCAGGAAGCGCTCGCGGTGGAACGCCGTGCACTGGCCGTTGGCCATCGTGCGGTCGGCACTCGACGGGGCGGTGCCGGGAGGGCCGAAGCGATAGACGAGCGTGGTCAGCATCGCAGGATGGAGCCACCGGCTGCCCGGTGTGGGGCAGTCGAAGCGACCACCGACGGTCAGCAGGTCGAGCCGATCACCGATCGCCCGGGCCACCAGCGCCGGCGCGAGCTCGGGCACTGGCCGGGTGTCCGCATCCAGGGTCACCACCCAGTCGCCGGTCGCGGCCTCGATGCCCTGCTGGAGTGCCCACGCCTTGCCGGCCCAGCCGTCCGGCAGTGTCCGGCCGGCGAGCACACGGGCGCCTGCCTCGGCGGCGACGGCGGCGGTGGCGTCGCTCGACTGGTCGTCGACCACGATCACCTCGCGCACCCAGGGGGCGTCCACCACGGCGTCGAGCAGGGGACCGATCCGCGCCGCCTCGTCACGGGCCGGGATCACCACGCTGATCGAGGCTGCCGGGGTGACGGTGGGTCGGACCGGCGCCGCGACCGTCGCAGCCCGTGCGAGCCGCTGCAGCGCGACGGCCCCCGTCGCTGCGCGTGCGACGATCGAGGCCAGGCGCACCAGCCGGCGGGATCGGCTCACCGCTGCTCGGCTTCGGTATCCGCCGGGCTCGGCGTCTCCGCACCGGTGATCATCTCGGCCACGATCCGGGCGCTGGTGGCCACCAGGGGCAGGCCGCCGCCGGGATGGCTCGAGCCGCCGACGAGGTAGAGGCCGTCGCGGGCGCCACGGTTGCCCGGCCGGACGAAGGCGGCACGCCGGCCGTTCGACGACGTGCCGTAGATGGCGCCGCCCGGCGACCGGTACCGATCGGCGATGATCGCCGGGGTCATGGCGTGGACGAACTCGATGCGCTGTCGGAGGTCGACGCCGTTGGCCGCCAGCCGATCGAGCACGAGCTTGCCGTACGCCGCTTCGTCGATCTCGGCGCCGGCGGGGGCGTTGACGAGGACGAACCAGTTCTCGCAGCCCGCGGGCGCCTGGGTCGGATCGGTGACCGACGACACGCACGCGTAGATCGTCGGGTCGGCGGCTGGTCGGCCGGCGTCGAGATCGTTGTACTCGGCGGCGTAGCTCTCGGAGAACCACACGTTGTGGTGGCCGATGCCGGGTGTGGTGTCGCGCACGCCGAGACACAGCACGAATCCGCTGGTGGAACGGTCGGCACGGCGCACCTGCTTCAGCGCCGAGTCGTCGGGCAGCAGGTCGGCGTAGAGGTGTTCGGCGTCGACGTTGGCCACCACGTGCTCGGCGTCGAGTGCGGTGCCGTCGGCGAGTTCCACGCCCCGGACACGGCCACCGTTGCGGCGGCTGGATGGGCCGTCGGCCGGCTCGGCGACGGTGATGCGGGCGACGTCGGCGCCGGTGCGGATCTCCACGCCGGTGTCGAGCGCGACGCGTTCGAGGGCCTCGCGCAGGGTGTCGAGGCCGCCCATCGGATACCAGCAGCCGTCGCGCGCCTCGATGTGCGGGATACAGGCCAGCGTGGCCGGCGACTCGTAGGGCGACGATCCCGAGTAGGTGGCGTAGCGGTCCGCCCACTGCACGAGCCGGGCGTCATCGAAGGTGGCGGCGGCCGCGTTGTGCAGTGTGCGCAACGGATCGATCGCCGTGAGATCGCGCGGTGACCGCATGCGCTTCAGCAGCGACCAGGGATTCGACATCGGGCCGGCGAAGAACGTGCGCTCGGCCACGTCCCAGATGCGGCGTCCGCGTGCGTCGAAGCGCCGCCACTGTTCACCGGCGCCGGGTTCGAACTCGTCGAACGCGGCGGCGGTGGCATCGGCGTCGTCGCGGACCGTCAGCGACGATCCGTCGCGCCAGCGGTAGTGGAACTGTGGATCGAGCCGCACCATCTCCACCTCGTCGTCGAGCGTCGTCCCGGCAGCGCGGAAGACCTCGTCGAACACGTGGGGCAGCGTCACCAGCGACGGTCCGAGATCGAAGGTGTACCCGTCGCGGCGCAGGGTGGCCAGCTTGCCGCCGACCACGTTGCGGCGTTCGAGCACGGTCACGTCGTGGCCCGCCGCCCGCAGTCGGATCGCGGCGGCGAGCCCTCCGGCTCCGGCACCGATGACGATGGTGCGGCCGTCAGCCACGGAGTTTCCCCAGCACCGCGGCGGCGGCGATCGGCAGCATGCCGGCACCACCGACGACGGCGACGAGGGGGTCACGGAAGAACCTGGCGAAACCGAGCGTCTCCATCACCCCCATGTAGGCATACTCGCCGACCAGTGTGGCGTCGGCCCCCGACGCCTGGGCGCTCGGCGGCAGGGTCGCCTCGAGCAGCGCCATCACGCCGAGACCGGTCAGGAACCACCCGGCGAAGTTGCTGAGCGGGATCCCCCGGTACACGCCACGCCGGGCCCAGGTCCAGTAGCCCTCGCCCACCATCTGCGGGTCGAGGAACAGGTCCCATGCGGTGAGCGCAGCCGATCCCAACGCGGCGCGGGTCGCCGGTGTCGATCGCGGGCCGAGGGCGGCATGGGCGGCTTCCCGTGCGGGCAGACCCAGCGCGAACCAGGCCAACGGCACGATCGCGGGGACGTGGGCGATCTTCGGCCGCAGCGCGGCGGTGTACGAGTAGCGACCGAACGGCAGGCCGGTGGAGGTGCCGATGCGCTCGACGAGGGTGGTGGACGCTGCCGTCGCTGCTGCCGCCGCCCCGGCGCGACGACCGCCCCACCGTCGCGCCGCGTTGGCCGTGGTGGTGGCGAACGACCCCACCACCACCACGCTCGACAGCACGCGCCGGGCCCGTCCACCCTGGGGCAGCAGCGGTGTGGCGATCATGCCGGCCACGGTGACCAGGCCGGCGACCCCGGCAACCGAACCCGCAACGCGTGAACAGTGTGCGGCCGGTGGCCGCACCCTGTTCACGCGTTCGGTGGGGGTGGTGGTCACGGGCGGAGGAGCTTGGCGACCATCGCCGCCTTCTCGGTGGTCGACACGCTGGCGCGGGAGGTGAACACGTCGTAGTCCTGCGCCTCGATCTTGTCGAGGATGCGCCCGTAGAGGGCATGCGCCGCACCGACGCACTCGGCCGACCGGTCGGGGAGCATGGCGAGGCCGATCTCCGCCGAGGCGTAGAGGTCGCGACAGCGGGCGATCTCGAAGCGCATCAACTCGACGAACTCGGGGGTCACCGTTCGCTCGGTGAAATCCACCCCGAACCGGAGGCTGTCCTCGAGCGGCACGTACTGGCGGCCGCGGTCGAGATCCTCGTCGATGTCGCGGAGGAAATTGGTGAGCTGGAACGCGTTGCCGAGGTCGCGGGCGTGCGGCAGGGCGGCGTCGTAGTCCGTCGGTTCGAGGATCGGCAGCATCATCTCCCCGATCACGGCGGCCGAGCCGTCCATGTAGACGAGCAGGTCGTCCCACGTGTCGTACGACTCGACCGTGAGATCCATGGTCATCGACCGCAGGAAGCGGTGGAACGCCTCGGTGTCGATGTCGAACGCCCGCACGGTGTGGACCACGGCCTTCAGCACGGGATCGTCCGACCGGCCCGCCTCGAGATCGGCGAAGAAGCGGTCACCGAAGTCGGCCAGGGATGCGGCGCGCACCTCGGTGGGCACGTCACGGCCACCCTGCGACGGGATCTCGTCGACGATGTCGTCGGCGTACCGGGCGAACGCGTACAGCGCGTGGACGTGGTGCTGTTTCACCTTCGGCAGCACCTTGGTCGACCAGTAGTACGTGGTTCCGTGGCGCTTGTTGAACTGGCGGCACAGCTCGTAGCTCTCGTCGAGCGTGACGGGGCCCTCCGGCAACAGATGGGTCGTGGGCGTCGGCGGCGACGGGTCGATCCGCAGGAGACGTCGGGCCGCGGCGAAGGGTCGGGGCGACATCAGCGGCGTGCCGCGTACTGGTCGACCCGGGCGGCTGCGAGCTTGCCCGACACCAGCACCATGGGAACGCCAACGCCGGGAAGGGTGGAAGATCCGACGAACACCAGCCCGGGCACGCGTTTGTCGACGTTGTTGGGCCGGAACGGCCCCGTCTGGAAGAAGGTGTGCGCCAGTGCGAACGGTGTCCCCTGCTCCATGCCCATCCGCTCCCAGTCGGTGGGGTCGTAGACCTCCTCCACGACGACGTCGGTGGGATAGCCGAGGGCGGCCGTACGATCGCGCAGCGACTGCACGATCCGATCGCTCTCGCGTGACCAGTCGATGGTGCCGCTGAGGTTGGGAGTGGGCTCGAGCACGTAGATGCTCGAACAGCCGTCGGGGGCGAGGGAGCGGTCGTCGAGGCTGTGCAGCGTGACGAGGATCGACGGGTCGGGCATCCGCACACCGTCGTCGATGAGGGCCTTGAACGACCCGTCCCAGTCCTTGCCGAAGTGGATGTTGTGGTGGCTGGCGTCGGCGGGCGGCAGACCGTTCACGCCGGCAACCCACAGCAGGCACGACGGTGAGTACTTTCCGTTGCGTGCCGCGCGTGGCGCCGTGATGCCGGGCAACAGCTCGCGATACGCCACGGGGAGATCGGGGTTGCAGACCACGGCGTCGGCGTCGAGACGTTCCGAGCCGCCGATCTCGACACCGGTGACCGGGCCACCGTTCGGCCGGCGCAGGATGCGGGTGACGGGCGAGTCGTACCGGATGTCGACGCCGGCGGCGCACACGGCGTCGGCGAGCCCGGCGGCCATCATGTGCATGCCGCCCTCCGGCACGAACACCCCCTCCACCGAATCCATGTAGGTGATCACCGCGTAGAGCGCCAGTGCCTCGTAGGGGGCGAGGCCCGCGTACATCGACTGGAAGCTGAAGATCCGCTGCAGGCGGTCGTCGTCGAAGAACGAGGCGACCTTCTTGCCGAGCTTGCCGAAGCCGCCGATCTTCACCAGCTCGAGCCCCGATCGCCACGGCTTCACGAGATCGAGGGGCGAGTCGAAGTTGGCGTCGATGAAGGCGTCCATCTCGGCGCGGTAGAGGCGCTCGAGCCACTCGCAGAACCGGCCGAACGCCTCGGCTTCCTTCGGGCCCGCGAATTCCCGGATCTCCTGCGTCATCGCCTCGCGCCCGTGGCGCACGAACAGCGTCGAGCCGTCGTCGTACACGGCTCGGTACATCGGGTCGACCGGGTTGACCGTGATGTGGTCCTTCATCTCCGCGCCGGCGGCGTTGAAGGCCTCCTCCAGGAGGTTGGGCATCGTGAGCACGGTGGGGCCGTTGTCGAGCCGGAAACCGTCGCGGACGATCATGCCGGCGCGCCCGCCCGGCATCGAATCTCGTTCGACGATCGTGACCTGATGGCCGGCACGGCTGAGGTGGGCGGCGGCCGACAGCCCGCCCAGGCCGGCACCGATCACCACCACCTTCATCGGGGTGTCTCGGTGGGTGTGCGGCGGGCGATGTCCGGGGCGGGGTGTCTCATACGGTTCTCCAGCTGACGTACTCGGCGAGCGCGACGAGCTCGGTGCGTGCGGCATCGACGATCGGCGCCACGGCGATGGCGTCGACGGCGGTGTCGGTGAGCGCGGTGATGTGCGTCTCGAGCGCGTCGAGTGCTCCGGTGTCGACGATCACCTGTTGGATCCGGCTGACGGCGTCGTCGTCGAGGCCGGGCCGGCCGACGAGGTCGAGCACGGCGCGTTGGCCGGTGTCGGCTCGTTCGACGGCTCGGGCCAGTAGCGGTGTGGGCTTGCCCTCGCGCAGGTCGCCGCCGACCGGCTTGCCCGTGACGTCGGCGTCACCGAACGCGCCCATCACGTCGTCGCGCATCTGGAAGGCGTCACCGAGCGGCAGCCCGTAGGCACTCAGACACGGCAGCAGTTCGTCGGCGCACTCGGGTGCGGCGAGCACGGCGCCGAGGTGGAGGGGACGCTCGATGGTGTACTTGCCCGACTTGTACCGGCAGATCCGCTCGGCCTTGGTGACATTGCGGACGCTCTGGACCGAACCGACGATGTCGAGGTACTGGCCGATGTTGAGTTCGATGCGCAGCTCGTTCCAGATCCGCATCGCCTCGACGGGGGCACCTTCGAGCAGCTGGTCGGCATAGACGAACGCCAGGTCGCCGACGAGGATCGCCACGCCCTCACCGAACCGGCGTGACTCGCCGGCCCAGCCCTGTTCGGCGTGCCGGGCTGCGGCGACGGCGTGGGTGGTGGGCTGGCCGCGGCGGGTGTCGGCGTCGTCCATCACGTCGTCGTGGAACAGCGCGAAGGCGTGCATCAGCTCGAATGCCGCACCGGCGTCGATGTCGGCCTGGTCGGTCGCTCCGCCGCCGGCGCCGACGTAGCCCCAGTGGCAGAACGCGGGTCGCAGGCGCTTGCCGCCCGACATGACGAGGCGCCGGATCTCGTCGATGGGCTCTCCGAGGTCGGGGTCGAAGGCGGCCCAACGGTCACGCTCCTCGGTGAGCAGTTGGTCGAGGCGTGCATCGACCCGTTCGGCGATGGCCCTCAGGCTCGGAGGTGGAGTCCCTGGCACATGGATGGAGGCTAGTGCCACCCCCGGACTCCTGCGTCGGCGTGCGGTCAGCCGTCGTCGGGGCCGGTGTCGAGCGCGGCGTCGAGGTCGGCGGTGACCTGCTCGATGCGGAGCTGGGCGTCGGAGATCTTGGTGCGGCACAGCGTGATGAGCTCGGCGGCGCGGGCGACCCGGTCGGCGAGGTGGTCGACGTCGACGTCGCTGCCCTCCAGCTCACGCAAGATGGCGTCGAGCTCGTCGAGTGCGGCGGCGTAGCCGGGGCTGGTGGCGCGTGTGTCGTCGCTCATGGGTCGGTGCTCCTGGGGGTGTGCGGCGGGTTCGTGGCGGCGCTCGTGTCGGTGACGGCAGCGTCGATCCGGCCGTCGGCGACGGCGACGGTGAGGACGTCGTCGACGTCGACGTCGGTGATCGAGCGGACGATCGAGCCGTCGGCTCGCCGGGTGATCGACCATCCGCGGGCGAGTTGGACGGCGGGGTCGAGTGCGGCGATCCGGGCGGCGACGAGGTCGAGCCGGCCGTCGGCGCGCTCGACGTGGGACGTCGCTCGTTCGAGCATCCGTCTCCGGGCCTGGTCGAGCCGTGTGTCGGCGCGTGCGAGCGCGGCGGGAGTGGCGCGCGCCAGCGTGTCGATCCGCATCGACAGCCGTTCGTCGGCACGCTCGACCGCGGCGTGGGTGCGGCGGGCGATGCGGTGGGCGCACTCGGACAGCGTGGAGCCGGAGCGCGTCAGGGCGGCGTCGGCCTCGCGGAGGATGCCTGCGTAGCTGGCTTCGGCGGTGGCGGCGAACGCCGTGACCCGGGCGATCAGCTCGCCGGCACAGGCCGTCGGCGTCTTCAGGGAGGTGTGGGCGACCTCGTCGGCGACGCTGCGGTCGACCTCGTGGCCGAGCCCGGTGAGCACGGGGATCGATGACGACGCGATGGCGCGGGCGATCGGTTCGGCATCGAACACGGCGAGTTCGTTGCGGGCACCGCCACCACGGATCACGACGATCACGTCGAGGTCGCGGCGGCGGGCGAGGGTGTGGATCGACGACGTGATCATCTCCTCGGCCACGTCACCCTGGACGCGCGTGTCGATCACGCTGAGCCCGAACCCGATGCCGCTGCGGTCGAGTTCGTCGTGGAAGTCGTGCCAGGCGGCCGTGCCGACGCTCGTGACCACACCGATGCGCAGTGGTACCGCCGACAGCGGACGCTGCCTGTTGGCGTCGACGAGGCCGTCGGCCACGAGCCGGCGGATCACCTCGTCGCGCGACTGGGCGATGTCGCCCAGCGTGTACTTCGGGTCGATGCCCGACATCTTCAGCCCGATCCGGCCCGTGGGGGCGTAGTAGTCGAGGTAGCCGAAGACGCGCACCTTCATGCCGTCGGCCAGGCGGAGGCGGTGCTTGCGCAGCAGCGGCCGCAGCCGCATCCTCGAGTTGGCGAAGAACTGCACGTTGACGACGGCCCTGCCCCGGCCGTTGCCGCCGTCGGTGTCGTCGACGAGCGTGAAGTAGGCGTGGTTGCCGCGGTCGCTCCAGCCGGAGATCTCGCCCCGCACCCAGACCCCGTCGGAGAAGCCGCGGCGGAGCGTGTCGTTGATCGCACCGGCCAGCTCACCGACGCTGTACGTCGGATTGGCGGGGTCGTCGACCTCCTCGTCGAAGTCGAACGCGGGCTGGTTCACGGACCCGATTCAATCAGCCGGGGACGATCGCCGGTCGCCGGGCGGGGGTCGACGACGGCACGAGGGGTCAGGCCCCCAGCGCCCGGACACTGCCGTCTGGCGGCGTGTCGGCGTCGTCGGTGGTCGAGGTGGCCGCGTCGACGGCGAAGAGCTCCCCGTCGACCGGCAGGCCACGGGCGAGACGGAGTTCGTCGAGCTGGCGCAGCGGCTTCTCGAGTTGGCGGCGGCGGGTGCCCGACAGTTGCTCGAACGCCTTGTCGACCGTCTCGAACTTCTTCTTCACCGCGTCGACCTGGTCGGCGTACTTGCGCCACTGCGTGCCGAACGAGCCGAGCAGCTTCAGGATCTCGTCACTGGTCTGCTCGATCATGAAGTTGTCGAAGGCCTGGCGGATGACCCCGAGGAACGCGAACAGGGTGAGCGGCGAGCAGAGCACCACCTTCTGGCCCATGGCCTCGTCGAGCAGGGCGGCGTCGTGTTCGTGGATGAAGCCGGTGAGCTGCTCGTTGGGGATGAACAGCAGCACGTAGTCGACCGACGGGCTGTCGCTCTCGTTGGCGTAGTCACGCTTGGCAAGTTCCTTCACGCGCAGGCGCACGTCCTGCAGGAACCGCTTCACGTGGGCCTCGCGCTCGGCGTTGGTGCCGGCTTCCAGAGAGCGCAGGTACGACGCCATCGGGAACTTCACGTCCATGTAGAGCGAATGGCCCTTCGGCATGGGGAACGTGTAGTCGGGTCGCCCGCTGCCGCCGTCGATCTGGGTCTGCTTGACGTAGTTGAGGTTCTCCTGGAAGCCGGCGAGGCGGAGCACGTCTTCGGCCATCCGCTCGCCCCAGTTGCCGCGGGCCTGTGGGTTGGCGAGCGCCTCACGGAGCGCGCGGGTGGAGTCGGCCAGCGTGCTCGCGATCTCGGCGTGCGCCTGCAGCGAGTTGGTGACCTGGCCGAAGTTCTCGGCGCTGCTGCGGCCGAGGGTGGTGACCATCTCGCTGAGCTTGGAGAGTTCGGCGCGCATCTCCGCATGCACCTGGTCGAGACGCGAGTCGATGACGTCCTTCTTCGACGCGAGGTCGGAGTTGGTCTGGTCCCGGGCCGTCTGGGCGAGGGCGCCGAAATGCTCGCGCTGCAGCACCGCCGACTGTTCGAGGGCTGCGGCGACGGCGGCGTCGCGTTCGGAGACGGCCTGCTCGCGGGCCTGGGCGACGGCGCCGCGGACGGCCGTGTCGATCGCCACCTGGAGCGCCTCGTTCGTGGCGGCCTGATCGGCAGCACGCTCGTCGGCACGCCCGGCGGCGCGGGAGTCGGCCCGGCGGGTGGCGAGCACGTAGCCGGCGCCGGCGGCACCCACGGCCGGCAACACGGCGATCAGCAACACGGCGATGTCCATGTACCCCATGATGACAAGGGGCTGTCACAGCCTTCGCGGATGCCCCCTCTCCGACCCCTGCGCACCCGGATCGGGGCCGGGCGTCAGGGGAGGCGGGGTGGCAGGACGAAGCAGCGGTCGGCGAGGGTGCCGAGAGCGTAGCTCTCGTAGTCGACATCGAAATCGGCGTACAGGTTGCGACACGACTCGCTCCAGGCGAGTGCCTCCGGCGAGGAGATCCGGTGCACCACCTGCATGATCCCGCCCTCGTGGACCCGGTACTCGGCCCAGGTGCCGGGGAAGTCCTTCGTGCACCCGACCTCGATCGACGGCACGCCCGACAGCGTCATCGGGCGCACGCGGTGCCGGTGGGTGTGGCCGGCGGCGTAGGCCACGATCGACGGGTGACGTGCCGCGACCCGGTCGAGTTCGTCGCTCGAATCGGGGTGCAGTCCGAAGTAGTCGTCGCTGCGCTTGCCGTCGGGCCCGCCGATCCACTGCTGGTGGTGGCCCATCACGAACACGCGCCGCCCGTCGCCGTCGGCCTCGGCGGCCACGTGGTCGTCGAGCCACTCGATCTGCTCGGTCTCGATCTCACCGGTGGTGGCACCGGGGATCGTCGTGTCGAGCAGCGCCACCACCACGCCCGGCAGCTCGATCCACCGGTCGCCGGCATACTCGGCCTGGTGCCGGTAGGCGTCGTGGTTGCCACGCACCACGTGCAGCCTGGCGCCGAACGGGTCCCGGTAGCAGGATTCGAACGCCGCCCACTCCTCCGGGCGCCCGTCGACCGACAGGTCACCCTTCACGATCACCGCTGCCGGGTCGATGGCCGCGATCTCGGCGGCGGCGGCACGGTTCATCACCTCGGGATACGGGTCGGCGCCGGGGGCGGAGCGGCGGATCGGGCCGTCGGTGAGGTCGTCGATGCGCCCGGCCTCGGTCTCGCCGAAGTGCACGTCGTTCACCGTGGCGAAGCGGCACTGCAGCTCACCCGGCGGGGTGGGCAGCGTGTGCACCGTCGTGCCGTCGAGGTGGTGCTCGGCGTCGGCAGCGAGACCCTCGTAGCGGTGCACGGCGGTGCCGTGGTGGAGTACGGCGAGGTCGTCGGCGACGGTGGTGACGTCCATGGGGGTTCCGGGGCGTGGCAATCGAAGGGTGAGTCGGGCGGGGTCGTCCTGAATCGACGGTGTCGCCGTCAGGTCCTCACCACGATGGAGCTGACCACCTTGTCGTGCCAGGTCTGCTTCTTGTCGTCCCACAGCATCCAGAGGTAGCCGAGGTAGATGATCTGCGCCGAGATGAACACGGCGAACAGCGAGCGCCCGAGCGCCCGACCGAAGCCGATCGGCTCGCCGGTGGCCTCGCCGACCACCTTGATGCCCACGATCCTGCGTCCCCAGGTCTGACCGGTCCTGCCGAGCGCCCGCACGTAGATGAACGCCACGAGGAGGTAGCCGACGACCCCGAGCAGCACGGCGCCGACCAGCAACCCGGCATCGGGCGCCCCACCGGGACAGACGATCTCCGTGGTGCCGCCGAAGTCGTCGTCGAGTTCACAGTCGGCGAACGACGCCACGCCCATCACCAGGGCCGGAATCAGCAACACCAGGCCGAGCAGCCCGTACAGCAGCGAATCGAGCAGGTAGCCGCCGAGCCGGATGCCGAATCCGGCACGCTCACCGCCGACCGACCCCGACGGCCCGGCGCCGTGGCCCGGTGCGGTGGTGACGGCACCATGCGGCGGCGGTACCGACCCGAAACCGGGTGTGCCGGGGGGCGGACCGGGTGGCGGCGGTGGTGGCGGCGGGGTGGGTCCCTGCCCGGGTGGCGGCGGTGGTGGCATGGCCATGACGCGAGTGTGTCAGATTCCGCCGGTCCGGTCTCGGGCAATCAGCGAGGGGAGCCGCGGCGGGGCTGACGAGGTGCGTCGGTACGCACGCCGGTGTGCGAGGTCCGGCCGATCAGCGATACGGGCGGTCGCGGCGGGCGGGAACGGGCTTCGACCACCAGCGCCCGCTGAAGCGCCACGGCGAGCGCCGGGGCGGGGTCGTCGTCTCCATCACCACCGGCTTGGGCCACAGTGCCTCGCTGGCGGCCATGATCGCCACGACCTCCTCGTCGGAGGGTGCAGGAGTGATGGTCGGCTCAGTCATCGTCGAGCATCCTAGGGGTGTCGGTCATGTCGGGGTCTCGTCGTCGATCGACCAGGTGGCGCGCGGTGGGCGGGTGACGACCGTACCCGCCACGTTGTCGTGGAACGTCCGTCGTTGCGCGTTGCCGAGCGCCGTCAGGAACCCGACGAGCAGGATCGGCGACACCACGTGGCGGATCGCGAACCGCACCCCGGCGTCGCCCGCCGACACGTGCCTGCCGTTGCGGGCATCGACCACCGTGGTGCCGGCCACGCGGTTGCCGACCGACTGGCCCGTGCGGGCAACGCCCCTCGCGTACACCACCGTGGCGACGACGAACCCGGCAGCGCCGAGCGCCACGCCGGCGAGGATGGCGCCGGCCGACCCCGACAGCATCAGCACCCAGCCGGGCAGCGTGAGCAGCAGGACGACGGCGGTGTCCACCAGCAGACCGAGCGCCCGGGCGCCGAAGGAGGCGAACTCGGGCCGGAAGTCCAGGCCTCCGTCGGATTCGATCACGGCGGCGGGCGCCCGCTCGGGCCGCGACACGTCGGTCGGCCGGGTCAGCGGAACTCCCACCGCCGGTGCCGGAGGGGCTGCGTCGTCGTCGTCGATGCGCCTCAGCAGATCGGCCAGATCGTCGTCGACCGCCGGTGATCGCGGCGTGGCGGGAGCCGGCTCGGGAGGCCGAGACGCGGCGGGCGTCGACGACGGAGGCGGCGGCGGCAGAGCCGCGGGGGGCGGCGGTGACGAGGGTTCCGGGGGCGGCGTCGACGAGGGAGGAGGTGGCGGAGGCAGCGGTGGGCGACCGGCCATCAGAGCGGCACGTTGCCGTGCTTGCGATGGGGGAGCTCCTCGCGCTTGGTGGCCAGCATCTTCAGGCCCGCCACCAGCTTCTGGCGGGTCTCCGCCGGGTCGATCACGTCGTCGATGTAGCCCCGTTCGGCCGCCGCGTACGGCGTGGCGTACTTGTCGGTGTACTCCTGCACGAGCTCGGCGCGGCGCGCGACCGGGTCGGCCGCCTGCTGCAGCTCGCGTCGGTACACGATCTCGACGGCACCCTGCGGGCCCATCACGGCGAGCTCTGCCGTCGGCCAGGCGAACGCCAGGTCGGCGCCGATGGACTTCGAGTTCATCACCACGTAGGCCCCTCCGTAGGCCTTGCGGGTGATCACCTGGATGCGTGGCACCGTGGCCTCGCAGTAGGCGTAGAGGAGCTTGGCGCCGTGGCGGATGATGCCGCCGTACTCCTGGTCCACGCCGGGAAGGAATCCGGGGACGTCCACGAACGTCACGAGCGGGACGTTGAACGAGTCGCAGGTGCGCACGAATCGTGCCGCCTTCTCCGACGACTCGATGTCGAGCACGCCCGCCAGCACCTTGGGCTGGTTGCCGACGATGCCCACGGGCGCGCCGTCGATGCGGGCGAAGCCGCACACGATCGACTTCGCCCAGTGGGGGAAGTACTCGAAGAACTCGCCGTCGTCGACGACGTGGCGGATCACCTCGACCATGTCGTAGGGCAGGTTGGGGCTCGCCGGCAGGATGTCGCGCAGTTCGGGGCACAGCCGGTCGGGATCGTCGCCGAGATCCTCCACCGGTGGTTCCTCGAGGTTGTTCGACGGCAGGAACGACAACAGGAAGCGCACGTCGTCGAGACAGGACTTCTCGTCGTCGGACACGAACGTGGCCACACCGGACTTGGTGGCGTGGCTCATGGCGCCGCCGAGCTCTTCGAGGGTGACGTCCTCGCCGGTGACGGTCTTCACCACGTCGGGTCCGGTGATGAACATGTGGCTCGACTCGCGCACCATGAAGATGAAGTCGGTCATCGCCGGGCTGTAGACGGCACCGCCGGCGCACGGCCCGAGGATCACCGAGATCTGCGGTACGACGCCCGACGACAGCACGTTGCGGTGGAAGATGCCGCCGTAGCTGGCGAGGCTCACCACGCCCTCCTGGATGCGGGCCCCGGCGCCGTCGTTGAGGCCCACCACGGGGGCGCCCACCTTCAGGGCGAGGTCCATCATCTTGTGGATCTTCTCGGCGAAGACCTCGCCGAGGGCCCCGCCGAACACGGTGAAGTCCTGGGAGAACACGAACACCTTGCGGCCCTCCACGGTGCCCCATCCGGTGATGACGCCGTCGGTGTAGGGACGGTCCTCGAGGCCGGACCCCTGGGCCCGGTGGCGGGCGAGCAGGTCGAGTTCGTGGAACGACCCGTCGTCGAGGAAGTAGTCGATGCGCTCGCGGGCGAGCATCTTGCCCTTGGCGTGCTGGCGCTCGACGGAGCGGGCCGAGCCGGCGTTGTGGGCCTGCTCACGGCGCTCGGCGAGGTCGTCCAGTTTCTCCTGCATCGGATTGGTCACGGGGGGGAAACTAGTGGCTGTCGGCTCGGGTCGGGAGATCGACCAGACTGAGGTGGATGTCGACGTCGCCGCGTGCAGCGGGAGGACCGGCCGGTGAGACGGCGGACGGCCCGTGGAACCTGCCGGTGCAACCACCACTGGCCCCGATGCTGGCGAAGCTGTCGCGGTCGATCCCGGAGGAGCCCGACGGTGCCGAGGCGACCTGGCTGTTCGAACCGAAGTGGGACGGGTTCCGCTGCATCGTCTTCCGTGACGGCGACCGGCTCGAGCTGTCGAGCCGCAAGCTGCGCCCGCTCGCCCGCTACTTCCCCGAACTGCTCGATCCGCTCCGGCGGGCGCTTCCCGACCGCTGTGTGGTCGACGGTGAGATCGTCGTGCCCGACGATGTCCGTGGGGGCCAAGCCGCTCGCCGGCGCGTACGAGCCGGGCAGGCGATCGTTGCTGAAGGTGAAGCACCAGCGCACCGCCGACTGCGCCGTTGCCGGCTACCGGGTCCACAAGGACGGCAAGGGTGTCGGGTCGCTGCTGCTCGGTCTGTTCGACGATGCCGGCGACATGCATCCGGTGGGGGTGGCCGCCTCGTTCACGACGACGCGTCGGGCCGAGTTGCTGGCCGAGCTGGAACCCCGTACCCACGACGCGCTCGACGGGCACCCGTGGCGCCGCTGGGTCGAGCGGCAGGACGAGGCCGACGGCCCGTCGTCGCCGTCGCGGTCGTCGCGGTCGGCGGGCAGCCGGTGGAACGCCGGCAAGGATCTCTCGTTCGTGCCGATCCGGATGGGTCTCGTGGCCGAGGTGAGCTTCGGGCAGCTGGAGAACCGGCGCTTCCGCCACGGCGTGTCGTTCCTGCGCTGGCGGCCCGACCGCACACCCGAGAGTTGCCGCTTCGACCAGCTCGACGTGGCCGGTCCCGTCAGCTTCCACGACGTCGTCACGATGGAGTCCAGACCCCGATCGTGACGGCGTCCGGCGGAGGGTGTTCGTCGGGGGTCTGACCCCTGACGAACGGTCAGGGAGTGGTGGTGGGGGCGATGGTGACGGTCACCACCGGGGGGATGGTGAGTTCGGTGGTGGGCACGCTGCCGTCGGCGTCGAGGATGGTGAAGCTCTGCGGATCGCTGTTGAACACACCGAGCTCGGTCTGCGCGTTGACCTCCACCGTCCAGTCGCCGGGCACCGTGAGCGGGATGCCGTCCTCCTCCAACCGCACCGCCGCGCCCGGCTCGGTGAGCGGCACCGGCTGGGTGATCGTGCCGATCGTGTCGTTGGGTGGCGCTGTGAACACGACCTCCAGGTTGGACAGGTTCTCGTCGGGAGCGTCGACCTCCACGCGCAGTCCGGCCTGGCCCACGTTGTCACGGGTGAGCTGCACCGTGACGTCGATGTCGGCCTCGGGGGCCTCGATCCGTCGTTCGATGGCGTAGTCGATGTCGGGGCCGGCATCGACGTTGGGTGGGCTGAGCGACAGCAGCCACGCACTCATCGCCAGCACGACGGCACCTGCGACGGCCTCGACGCCGAACGCCCGCCGCAGCCGGTCGGCCATCGGGATCGTCATCTCGTCGGCCCGGGCGAGACGCTGGTTCACGAACTGGCGCGCCGACATCGCCACGAACACCATGACGGCGACCACCACCGTCTTGAGCAGCACGACGGCGCCGTGCGACGACCCGAACAGGTTGCCGCTGTCGAGGATCACCATCTGGATGACGCCGGTGAGCACCGTGACACCGATCGCCACGTTGGACACCCGGGCGAAGCCGCGCACGGCGTGGACGAGGTCCTCCTCGCCCGGGCCGGCGAGCACCACCCGGGCCAGCAGCACGACGCCGCCCACCCACACCGCCATCGCCAGGGCGTGCAGGACTCCCATGGCGATGCTCACGACCGCGAGGTCGGTGCCGGTGCGGCTGAATCCGATGGTGACCACGGCGAGACCCGGCACCCCGAGCGCCATCATCTGGGTGACCGGATCGATCACCCGGTCGGGACGGAACGCCACCCAGGCCGCCGCCAGCACGAACACGATCCGGGCCAGCGCGGCGATCCCGGCCGTGCCGGCGTCGAACAGGTCGAGCCACGACAGCGGGCTGAGGCTGCCGCCGAGCGAACCGTCGGTGACGGCTGCGGTGGCGGCCGCCAGGTAGAGCACGGTGCCCACGAACGCCACGATCCACGCCCCGCGGATGAACCGGACGGTGAGCAGGTACTCGACGCCCTCGGGCCAGGCGGCGGCGATCACGACCAGCGATCCGAAGAGCACGGCGATCCCGAACACCGACAACAGGCGCCCGAGCCACAACGGGCCCTGGCCCGCGTCGACGCTTGCGAGATCGGCGACCTCGTCGGAGGTGGCGGTGTCGCCGTCCGACGAGGCACCGTCGCCCGTGGTGGAGCCGTCGGTGCCGTCGGTGTCGGTGCCGTCGGTGTCGGTGCCGTCGGTGTCGGGCACCGTGGTCTCCACCGCTGCCGGCTCGTTCTCGACGGTGAAGGTGATGTTGCCGACCCCGTTCGGCTCTCCGTCGGTGTTGCTCACACCCCACCGCACCACACAGGTGCCACGGGGGAGCGCCTCGACCACCTCGGCGCTCAGGGTGAGATCGTCGTCACCGACGCGTGGGCGACCGATGGTGGACAGCTCGGTGTTGCACTCGACCACCATGGTGTTGACCTCGCCGAGCTCCTCGGCGAAGGTGATCTGGATCTCGGCGGGGGAGTCGCCGATGGTGGCGCCGTCCTCCGGCGACGAACTCACGACGCTGTTCTCGGCGTGGGCGGTGCCGGGCAGCAGCGTGAATGCCGCGGTCAGACCGGCCACCAGCCCGCCGAGGCGTGACCAACGTCGCGCACGCCGGCGTGGGGCACGTCGTGGCTGCGCATGCAGGGGAACAGGTGTGCGTTCGTTCACGATCGACCCGAGGTTAGTGGCACCGCCCCTGCACCGATCAGCCATCCGTCGTCCGGCGGCAGGCGGCGACGCCCATCTCGGTGGCGAGATCGTCGCGGCCGAGCTGCAGTTCGCCGATCCGTGTGGTGAGTGCAACGAGGTCGTCGTCGCCCAGGGCCTCGGCGCTCGCCGATCCGGCCGAGGCGGCCAGGGCCCGCCACCCCGCCGCCTGGTCGTCGGTGTTGCGGACGAATGCCCGGTGGTCGCCGGCCAGCTCGTCGGGCACGTCCAGCCGGCGAAGCTGTTCTGCCTGCGACGCCAGCAGGGATGCGGCGTCGACGGCGAACTCCGTCACCGAGATCTGCTCCGGCGGTGTCGGCAGGGCATCGAGTGCCGCAGCGGTCTCCGTGCAGATGGCCGTCAGATCGGTGCGGTAGCCCTCGGGGGTGGCCTCCGAACTCGTGGAGCCGGCGCCGCAGCCGGCGACGAGGCCTGCTGCCACGGCCAACGCCATCGCCACCGTGGGCGTCGTCGCCCGCCTGCCGTGGCCGGTGGGGCGCGGTGGGATGCGTGGTGCATCGGATCGACGACGCAGCCGTGGCCGGTTCATGGGCCTGCACTGTAGGAACGCCGCCGGGATCATGGGTGTCACACGCCGTCGCTATCGTGACGGCGATGGCCACCCAATCCCTCTATCGCCGCTACAGGCCGCAACGCTTCAGCGAGGTGAAGGGCCAGGACCACGTCGTTCGGGCACTGCGCAACGCCGTCGCCGAGGGCCGCGAAGGGCAGGCGTACCTGTTCTCGGGCCCTCGTGGCACCGGCAAGACCTCGTCGGCGCGCATCCTCGCGAAGGTGCTCAACTGCGAGAACCCGCAGGGCGGTGAACCGTGCTGCGAGTGCCCGTCGTGCCTCGCCGTCGAGCACGGCACCAG
Organism: Ilumatobacteraceae bacterium; assembly: GCA_041686315.1. Lineage (GTDB taxonomy): Bacteria > Actinomycetota > Acidimicrobiia > Acidimicrobiales > Ilumatobacteraceae > Sva-07. The sequence goes on along the minus strand of JAWLEC010000023.1, from coordinate 10,084 downwards.
CTACGACGTGCACGAACTGGACGCCGCCAGCAACAACGGCGTCGATGCGATGCGCGACCTCATCGAGAAGGCCTCGCTGGGTACGCCGGGACGGCACAAGGTGTACATCCTCGACGAGGTGCACATGCTGTCGAAGGCGGCCGAGGCGGCCTTGTTGAAGACGCTCGAGGAGCCGCCGCCCCATGTGGTGTTCGTGTTGGCCACCACGGATCCCCAGAAGATGTCCGACACGATCCGCAGCCGGACCCAGCACCTCCAGTTCCATCTGCTTGCCGCCGACACGCTCCAGGAGCACGTGCGCTGGGTGGCCGAGGACGCCGGGCTCGACCTCAGCGACACCGCTGTCGACCAGGTGCTCGTCCGCGGCGCCGGTTCCGCGCGCGACACCCTCTCGGCGCTCGAGTTGGTGGCCAACTCGGGCGGTGACGATCTGGGCGTCGTGGCCGTCGACGAGTACGTCGAAGCGATGATCGAGCGCGACGCCGGGCGGGCCCTCACGATGGTCGCCCATGCGATCAGCCTCGGCTACGACTCGCGCACGCTCACCGAGGAGCTGATCGGTGCGTTGCGCAACGGGTTCCTGTCGCTGATGGCCCCCGACCTGGTGCAGTTGCCGTCGCAGCAGCTCGACGAGCTGGCCTCCCGGGCGCAGCGCCTCGGCGCGGCGGGGCTGGTCCGGGGCATCGAGCATCTCGGTGAGGCGCTCACCGAGATGCGCCACGCTCCGGATCCACGCGTGCTGCTCGACGTGGCCACCGTGCAGCTCACGTCCGATGCCGTGTCGACCGACGTCGGTGCCCTGATGGCCCGGATCGACCGTCTCGAACAGTCGATCGCCGCCGGTACGGCCGCCACGGCGGTCACGCCGGCGTCACCGGTCGATCCGGCGACCGGGCGCGCCGCACTGGGCGGCCGCGCCCGCCGGGCGGCTGCTGCCGATCCCGTACCGACCACGGCCGAGCCCGCCGCCTCCGAGCCGGTCGCCTCCGAGCCGGCCGCCTCCGAGCCGGCCGCCTCCGAAACCGCACCGGCCGATCGGGAGCCGGCTGGCGCAGGATCGGCCTCCGTCGACCCCGCCCCCGAGGAGCCGGTCCCTGTCGAGCCGGACGGTCCGGAGCCCGTTGTCGCGGTCGACGGTGGCGGCGTCGCCGGTCCGGGTGTCGACGCGGACACGTGGGAGAACGCCATCCGGCCGTCGTTGAAGGGGATGGCCCGAGCGGTGTACGCCCCGGCGGAGTTCGTCGCCGGCACGGCCGACAGCCTCACGCTGTCCGTGCCGAACGAGGTGCACCTGGGCAAGTGCGAGCAGCACCGCGAGGTGGTGGAGCGCGCGGTGTCGGCGCACGTCGGATCGGCGGTCGGGATCCGTCTGATCGCCGGGTCGGGCGACGGTCCCGGTGGGTACGGCGCGGGTGCCCGCGAAGATGGCGGAGACGACGGCAACGGCGGACGCACCGGCCCGGGCGGGCCCGCCGCTGTTGCCCGGGGCGACGACGGCGCACCGCCGTCGATCACGGGTGGCCAGACGCCGGGTGACGCGCCCGCCGCGCAGGGCTCGGTTCTCTCGCCGGCCGCAGGGCGCGCTGCCGCAGCTCGTGCGGTCGCGGATGCGGCGGTCGTCGAGGGGAGCGAGGCTCTCGCGCCGGCACCCGATCTTCCCGACGACGAGGACATCGATCTGGAGGACCTGGTCGATGCGCCGCCCGAGACCGTCAAGACGCCGATCGACAGGCTGGCCGAGGCCTTCCCGGGTTCCGAGCTGATCGAGGAGACGGGCTGAACCGATGGCGAGCACCTACACCGCACCCGTCCAGACGTTGATCGACGAGCTCGGCCGGCTGCCGGGCATCGGGCCCAAGTCGGCGCAGCGCATCGCCTTCCACCTGCTGAAGGCGCCGGCCGAGGACGTCGGGAGGCTGGCCCACGCCATCAGCGACGCCAAGGCCCGGGTCCGGTTCTGCGAACGGTGCTTCAACGTGTCGGAGGCGACGCTGTGTCCGATCTGTGACGACGACAGCCGCGATTCGTCGGTGGTGTGCGTGGTGGAGGAGTCGCGTGACATCGTCGCCATCGAGAAGACGGGCGAGTTCCGGGGGCGCTACCACGTGCTGCTCGGGGCGATGAGCCCGCTGGAGGGCATCGGGCCCGAGCAGTTGAAGGTGCGCGAGTTGTTGACCCGGATCGATGCCGAGGGCATCGAGGAGGTGATCCTGTGCACCAACCCCAACACCGAGGGTGAGGTGACCGCGATGTACCTGGCGCGGCTGTTGAAGCCGATCGGGCTCACGGTCACCCGTATCGCCAGCGGTCTCCCGGTGGGCGGCGACCTCGAGTACGCCGACGAACTCACACTCGGTCGCGCGATCGAGGGCCGTCGCTCGGTCGACTGACCCCTGCTCACCATCGTTTGCGTGACGGAAATGTCGGTGGGGGCCGAAGAATCTGCAACGCAGACGATGTGGCCGGCCGACGGTGCCGGAACGTGACCAGGGCACCATCTCCACGAATCGGTAGCGGGCGGACGGGCCGATTCGTGTCGATGGTGCCCCAGATCAGGGGGTGATCCGGCGAACCGGACCACTCGACGTGTTATTGCGATTACATTACGGAATAACGACGACAATGTCAATATTTCGTCACATTTATCGACCGGGACGACAGTTTGGCCGACATGCAGTGCTCTGTCAAGCGCTCAGAGTGAGGATCGGCCCCCTGACGGCGGCAACGGGTCGGTCGGCTCAGACGGTGCGCAAGATGGCGGCGTCGCCCTGGCCGCCACCGCCACACAGCCCCACGGCGCCCACGCCGCCGCCGCGGCGCTTCAGCTCGTGCAGCAGCGTCAGTGCGAGGCGGTTGCCGCTCATCCCGATCGGATGCCCGAGGGCGATGGCGCCGCCGTTGACGTTGACGACGTCGTCCGACACGCCGAGTTCCCGCATGGAGGCGATCCCCACGGCGGCGAACGCCTCGTTGATCTCGAACAGGTCGAGATCGGCGATGGCGACGTCCGCCTTCTCGGCGGCCTGCATGATCGCCCGGCTCGGCTGGTGCAGCAACGAGGCGCTGTCGGGCCCGGCGACCATGCCGTACGACACGAACTCACCGAGCGGGGTGACCCCTCGTCGTTCGGCCTCGGCCGGCGACATCATCACCACGGCACTGCCGCCGTCGGACAGCTGCGACGCATTGCCGGCGGTGATCGTGCCCTCCTTGTCGAACGCCGGGCGCAACTGGCCGAGGCTCTCGGCCGTCGTGCCCGGGCGCACGCCCTCGTCGGTCTCCACGAGCAGCGGGTCGCCCTTGCGCTGGGGAACCGAGACCGCGACGATCTCGTCGGCCAGACGGCCGTCCTTGATGGCCGCCGCGGCCCGGTCGTTGGACTGCGCCGCCAGCTCGTCCTGTTTGGCGCGGGTGACGTTGCCCGCCGCGTAGCGGTCGGTGCCGAGACCCATCAGGCAGGCATCGAAGGCACACCACAGCCCGTCCGCGATGATGGCGTCACGGAGTTCGGTGTTGCCGTAGCGGAACCCGGCCCGGGCCCCGTCGGCCAGGTAGGGAGCGTTCGTCATCGACTCCATCCCGCCGGCCACCACGATGTCGGCCTCGCCGGCGGCGATCATCTGGTTGGCGAGGTAGATCGTGTTGAGGCCCGACAGGCAGACCTTGTTCACGTTCACCGACGGCACGCTCATCGGGATGCCCGCCTTCACGGCGGCCTGACGGCTGGGCACCTGCCCCTGGCCGGCCATCAGCACCTGACCCATGATCACGTGCTGCACCTCCTCGGGTGCGACGCCCGCCCGTTCGAGGGCGGCGCTGATCGCGAATCCGCCGAGATCGGCGGCCGAGAAACTGGAGAGGGCGCCGCTCATCTTGGCGATGGGGGTGCGGGCGCCGGCGACGATGTACGAGGAGGCCATGCGCCAACGGTAGTACCGGCTGTGCGTTCGTGGACAATGCCGTTGGTCCTTTCCGGCGATGCTCCGGTCGACGACGAGCGGGGTTCGTCGCCGCCGGACGGCTTTGCCCCGATCGGTTACCGATCGGTAGTTTCGCGCCATGCAGCACATCCTCGACGCCATCCAGTCGGGCGCCGGCGGCGACGACATCGCCAACCTCCCGGTCCCCGAGAGCTACCGCGCCGCCTTCGTGCGTCGCGAAGACGCCGACATGTTCGAAGGCGTCGAGTCGTGGGACAAGGACCCCCGCAAGTCCCTCCACGTCGACGAGGTGGCCACGCCCGCACTCGCCCCCGACGAGGTGTACGTCGCCGTCATGGCGTCGAGCATCAACTTCAACACCGTCTGGACCTCGATCTTCGAGCCCCTGCCCACGTTCGGTTTCCTCGATCGCATGGCGCGTATGAACGAGTGGGGGGCGCGTCACGCGCTGCCCTACCACGTGGTCGGTTCCGACGCATCGGGCGTGGTGGTGCAGGTGGGCTCCTCGGTGCGCAACTGGAAGCCCGGCGACCGGGTCACCGTGCACTGCAACTACGTCGACGACCAGGACCCGAGCGCCCACAACGACTCGATGCTCGCGTCCAACCAGCTCATCTGGGGCTTCGAGACCAACTTCGGCGGCCTCGCCGACCTCGCCGTGGTGAAGGCGAACCAGCTGATGCCCAAGCCGTCGCACCTGTCGTGGGAGGAGGCGGCCGTCAACGCACTCTGCAGTGCCACGTCGTATCGCATGCTGGTGGGCGATCACGGTGCTCGGATGAAGCAGGGCGACAGCGTCCTGATCTGGGGCGCGACCGGCGGCATCGGCGGCTACGCCGTGCAGTACGTGCTCAACGGTGGTGGTACCCCGATCGGTGTGGTGTCGTCGCCCGAGCGCGCCGAGCTGCTCCGCAAGATGGGCTGTGACGCCGTGATCGACCGCCGCGCCGAGAACTACCAGTTCTGGTCCGACGAGCACACCCAGGACGAGTCCGAGTGGCGCCGGTTCGGCAAGAAGATCCGCGAACTCAACGGCGGCGAGGACGTCGACATCGTGTTCGAGCATCCGGGTCGCTCCACGATGGGCGCCTCGATCTTCGCCGCCAAGCGCGGCGGCACGGTCGTGACGTGTGCGGCCACGTCGGGCTACATGGTGGAGTTCGACAACCGCCACTTCTGGATGAAGCTGAAGAAGCTCCTGTCGTCGCACTTCGCCAACTACGCCGAGGCCTACGCCAGCAACAAGCTGCTCGACCAGGGTCGGATCCAGCCGTTGCTGACCGCCACCTACGATCTCGCCCACGTGGGCGACGCGACGTTGGCGATGCACCACAACGAGGCCGAGGGCAAGCTGGGCGTGCTGTGTCTCGCACCCGAGGAGGGCCTCGGCATCGACGATCCCGCCAAGCGCGAGGCCATCGGCGAGGACAAGATCACCGTCTTCCGCTCCTGACGTCACGATCGGGGTCTGACCCCGATCGTGATGGGTGGCACACTGGGACGGTGACGGAGGTGCGAGCGGTGCTGTGGGACATGGACGGCACGCTCGTCGACACCGAGCCGTACTGGATCGCCGGTGAATTCGACCTCGTCGAGGAGTTCGGCGGCACATGGAGCGATGGCGACGCACACTCGATCGTCGGGTTCGACCTCCTCGACGCGGCGGTCGAGATCCGCACCCGCGGCGGTGTACCGCTGGAGCCGCACGAGATCGTGGAACGGTTGCTCGACGGTGTGATCGCGAAGGTTGCCGACGAGCTGCCGTGGCGTCCCGGGGCCGCCGAGCTGCTCGCCGGCTGCCGGGTGGCGGAGATCCCGTGTGCGCTGGTCACGATGTCGTGGCGGCGGCTCGCCGACTCGGTGCTCGCCGCCGCTCCGCCGGGCTCGTTCGCAGCGTCCGTCACGGGCGACGAGGTCGGTGCGGGCAAGCCCGACCCCGAGCCGTACCTCGCCGCGGCAGCACGGCTCGGGGTGGCGCCGTGGGAGTGCGTGGCCATCGAGGATTCACCCACCGGGGTTGCCTCTGCGATGGCCGCCGGGTGTGCGACGCTGGGGGTCCCCCATGTCGTCTCCGTCCCTGCCGCCGACGGGCTCGTCGTCGCCGACTCCCTCGTCGGATTCGACGTCGCCGCCCTCCGGCGCCTCCACGCCGGCCACGCCGCCCGCGCCGGAGCCTGATCCGGCGCGATCCGCAACCGCTGCGGGTTCTGCCGATGTCACGCCGGTCGCAGCCGACGCCCCGTCGAGCGGTGACGCCGACCTCGGACGCCGGCGTCGTTTCGTGCTCGCGGGGCTCGTGGCGTCGTTGTTCGCGGTGGCCGGCGCCGCCGTGGTCCTCACCGGCGAGGATGCGCCCCCACCGCCGGAGCCCGACATCCCGCTCGATGCCTGGGTGCCCTACTGGGGGCTCGATGCGTCTCTGCCCGTCGTCGACCAGCGGGTGCCGTCGATGCGCGAGGTGTCACCTTTCTGGTCCAACGCCGTCGGCGTGGACGAGATCGTCGTCGACCCCAACGCCTCCTCCGACCTGACGGAGCAGTTCACGGACGAGCTTCGTGATCTCGACGTTGCGGTGGTGCCGTCGATCATCGACGCCATGCCCGCCGGCGGGATGGCCGCCATCCTCGCCGACCCGGCCGCACGGACGAGACACGTCGACACCATCGTCGGGTTCGCGGAGGACGGCGGCTACGACGGAATCGACGTCGACTACGAACAGTTCGCCTTCGCCGACGGGCGGCTCACGTGGGCCGACACCCGCCCGAACTGGGTCGCCTTCGTGGCGGAACTGGGTGCCGCGTTGCGAGCGGACGGGCGAACCCTCACCGTCAGCATCCCGCCGGTCTACGACGCCGGCCGGACCGACGACAGCGGCTTCTGGGTGTACGACTACGGCGCCATCGTGGAGCACGTCGACCGCATCCGCATCATGGCGTACGACTTCTCGGTGAGCGAAGCGGGCCCGATCGCCCCGTTGTCGTTCGTGGAGTCGGCCGTCACCGGGGCGATCGAGGCCACCGGGTCGCCCGACAAGCTCGTGCTCGGCCTGCCCGCCTACGGCCGCAACTGGCCGCTGTTCGTCACCGGTACCTGCCCGGCCGCGGACGTGCCGGGGCGCACCAGCGTGTCGGCGCGATCGGTCGACGAGTTGATCGACCGGCGTGGCGCCGAGCCGGTGTTCAGCGAGCGGACGGGCGAGTCGTTGTTCGAGTACCAGCTCGAGATCACCGACGGCGTCGACACGTGCGTGCAGACCCGCCGGGTGCACTACGTGGACGGCGCCGGGATCGCACTGCGGATGGACCTGGCCCGCCGGTACCGTCTCGACGGCGTGGCACTGTGGGCTTTCGGGTTCGATGACGACGAGGTCTGGGAGGCGATCCTGCCGACCGTCGCCGATCCCTCGGCGACCACCACCGACGAACCCTGACGGCGATGAGCCAGACCACCGCATGGTGGGGTTTCGCTCATCGGCTCGCGCCGTCGCGCCGCCGGCCACTTCGCCGCCGGCGTGTCAGCTGTACTGGTCGAGGATGGTGGTCTCGGTGACGCGGGTGAGTGTGTCACGGATGGCGTGGGCCGTCTTCTCGTCGACACCATCCACACCCGTGAGGTCGTCGACGGTGGCACGTTGCAGCTTCGCCAACCCACCGAAGTGGTCGGCGACGGCCCTCGCCGTGTCGGGCATCAGCCGGCTCACCCGGTGCAGGAGGCGCAGGCCCTTCGGCGCCGCCTCCTGCCCCAGGTCGTCGTGGTTGCCTCCCGGGTACAGGGTCGCCGCAGCGAGACGCAGGTTGAGCACCTCGTCGTCGGACAGACGCGACATGTCGGCCATGGTGTCGGCGACGTCGCGACCAGGCGGCAGGTAGTCGGCCACCACCAGGTCGAGTTCGTCGTCGATCTCGCCGTAGAGCTCGTCGATCTGCAGTCGGAGCAGGCGGGCGTCGACGCCGAGCTCGATGATCATCGTCTCGATCTCGTCGGCGATGCGGTGCACCATCTCGCCGCGCTGCACCACTGCGACCACGTCACGCAGGCTGGCGACGTCTTCCACCTCGAGTGCGGTGAGGTTGGTGATGGCGTCGTCGAGACGGACCTTGTAGCGCTCGAGGGTCTGCAGGGCCTGATTGGCTCGATCGAGCAGGTGGCCCACTTCCTGCAGCTGGCGCTTGCTGCCGCCGGCGTAGATGTTGATCACGCCCATCTCCTCGCTGGCCGACACGACGGGAACGTCCAGTGAGCGGGCGACGCGCTCGGCCGTGCGATGCCGGGTGCCGGTCTCGCTGGTGGGCACGGAGGGGTCGGGCACCAGGTGCACGTTGGCGCGAGCGATGCGGCTGCCGTCGGTGGAGATGATGATCGCCCCGTCCATCTTCGCCAGTTCCGACAGCCGTTGGGGGCTGTACGGCGCATCGACGAGGAAACCACCCGAACAGATCGACAGCACGTCGGCCTCGTCGCCGAGGACCAGCAGGGCGCCGGCCTTGGCCCGCACCACCCGGTCGATGCCGTCGCGCAGTGGCGTGCCGGGGGCGAGACGAGCGAGTGCATCACGCATCGCCTCGTTTGCTCCGGTGTATCGCGACTGCATGGGCTGATCCTAGATGACCCGACGGCAGTCACACTCGGGCGGTGGGGCTGCCGGCCGCTGCAGCGGCAGGGTGCTCGGGCCGGTCATCCGGTGGGTCGCAGCCCGGCGGGTGCGCTGGAGGCCGAGAGACCCGCCGCCCGGATCGCTTCGGTGAGCGTGGACGCGCGGACGACGCGCAGGTCGAGGTCGGCGTCGACGTCGGGGGAATTGGCCGGCACGATCACCCTCGCGAACCCGAGCCGATGGGCTTCGGTGAGCCGCCGGGCGGCATGGCTCACCTGACGGAGTTCGCCGCCCAGACCGACCTCGCCGAACACGGCGAGATCGGCGGGCAGCGGCTGGTCGCGGACGGCGCTGGCGACGGCGAGACACACACCGAGGTCGAGACCGGGTTCGGACAGCTTCACGCCGCCCGCAGTGGACGCGTAGACGTCCTGCTCGGCGACCGGCAACCGGCTGCGTCGGCCGAGCACGGCCAGCAGCATCGACAGCCGACCGGCGTCGAGACCCTGCGCACTGCGCCGCGAGGGCACACCCGCCACGCCCTCGCTGGTGAGGGCCTGCACTTCCACCACGATCGGGCGATGCCCCTCCATGGTGGGCACCACGGCGGAGCCGGGGACACCCGTGCGGCGGTCGGCGAGGAACAGTGACGAGGGGTCGGGCACGGCCCGCAACCCATTGCTCACCATCTCGAACAACCCGAGTTCGTTGGTGGGCCCGAACCGGTGCTTGGAGGCCCGGAGCAACCGGAGCGCATGATGACGGTCGCCCTCGAACTGCAGCACCGTGTCGACGACGTGCTCGAGGACGCGCGGGCCGGCGAGGCCGCCCTCCTTCGTGACGTGCCCCACCAGGACGATCGCCGCATCGCGTTGTCTGGCCTCGTTGACGAGACGCTGGGCACAGCCACGCACCTGGGCGACGCTGCCGGGCAACGATCCGATCGACGGGTCGTGCACCGTCTGGATCGAGTCGATCACCACCAGCTCGGGACGTGTCTGTTCGATGGCGTCGATCACGTGGGGCAGGGAGGTCTCGGCGTGCAGCCACAGGTCGGGGCGCCGCGCGCCCAGCCGCTCGGCACGCCGGCCGACCTGGTGTGCGCTCTCCTCCGCCGTGACGTAGAGGGACGGCCCCTTCCAGGCGGCCAGCAGCTGCAGCAGGAGCGTGCTCTTGCCGATGCCGGGTTCCCCACCGAGCAGGGTGACGGAGCCGGCGACGAGGCCGCCGCCGAGGACCCGGTCGAGTTCGGCGAGCCCCGTGGCGTCGGGATCGCCCTCGGCCGCCCCGACGTCGCCGATCCGGATGGGACCCGGGCGGCTCGACGCCGGGAGCGCCGACTCGGCGACGTCGCCGAGATCGACATCTTCGACCAGCGTGTTCCAGTCTCCACAGCCCGAGCACCTGCCCGCCCACTTGGGGTGCGAGGTGCCGCACTCGCTGCACACGTGGACGATCTTCGCCTTGCTCGATGCCATGGCGCCCATCATGACCGGGGGCTCTCGCAGAGTTGTTGCATCCGGTGTCTGACACCCGATGCAACCCGCGC
>JAWLEC010000162.1:0-6720 GCA_041686315.1 Ilumatobacteraceae bacterium | reverse complement strand
ATCGATTTCGACGAGGTCCCCGACGGCGAGCTGCGCGCCACGTTGGCCGGAGCGCTCACCATCGACGGGCGACCGCTCAACATCTTCGGCGTGCTCGCCCACCACCCGAAACTGCTCAAGCGCTTCAACCTCTTCGGTGGTTTCCTGCTCGACAAGGGGCTGTTGCCCGAACGTGAACGCGAGCTGGTGATCCTGCGGATCGGCTGGAACGCGCAGGCCGAATACGAGTTCGGCCAGCACACCGTGATCGGCCGGCGTTGTGGCCTGACCGACGACGAGATCACGGCCCTCACCGCAGCGCCCGACAACCACGGCTGGAGCCCTGACGATCGCTTCCTCATCGCACTGGCCGACGACCTGAGCGCCGACGACTGCGTGAGCGACGCCACCTGGGCCGGGCTGGCGACACGCTGGTCCGACGCCGAACTCGTGGAACTGCTGATCGTCGCCGGCTTCTACCGACTGGTCTCGGGCTTCCTCAACAGCGCCGGCGTCCAACTCGACGACGGCGTCCCCGGCTTTCCCTGAACGTCCCCCGGGCGACGACGGCGGCGGGCAGCCGCACGAACGCCGCCGTCACACCGTGTGGGCCCCGTGGTCGCTCTCGGCGACGTGGATGGCCCAGGCGGCGTTGACGAGTCCGATGTGGGTGAATGCCTGGGGGAAGTTGCCGAGCAGCTCGCCGGTCTGCGGGTCGATCTCCTCGGAGAACAACCCGACGTCGTTGGCGCACGCCACCATCCGGTCGCACAGGGCGCGGGCACGTGCGGTGTCGCCGAGCAGCGCCCAACAGTGGGCGAGCCAGAACGTGCAGAGCGCGAACGTGCCCTCGTCGCCGTCGAGTTCGTCGCCGCCGAGATAGCGGTACACGAAGCCGTGGTCGTCGGTGAGCTGCGCATCGATCGTCTCGATCGTGGATCGCATCCGCGGGTCGGCGGCGGGGAGGAAGCCGACGATGGCCATCATCAGCACCGAGGCGTCGAGTTCGGTGCTGTCGAAGCTCTGGGTGAAGGCGCCGATCGAATCGTTCCAGGCGCGACTGGTGATCTCGTCGCAGATGTCGCGCCGGGCGGACTGCCAGCGCTCGACCTGGTCGTCGCTCGCCCCGATGCGGTCGGCGAGCCGGCAGGCCCTGTCGGCGGCGACCCAGCACATCAACTTGGAATACGTGAAGTGGCGAGGCGCCCCGCGGATCTCCCAGATGCCCTGGTCCGGTTCCTCCCACCGGTCGACGGCTGCATCGGCCAGTTCGCACAGGAAGCGGGCTGTGACGTCGTCGAGCTCGCCGAGCTGCTCGATGAGCTGGCACGCCGCCCCGAGCAGTTCGCCGTAGACGTCGAGCTGCACCTGGTGCCATGCGTCGTTGCCGATGCGCACCGGCCGGCTGTCGCGGTGGCCGGCGAGATGATCGAGTTCGGCCTCCGGCAGGTGGCGTTCGCCACCGACACCGAACATGATCGGGAGCGGATCCCCGCCACTCGTGCGAGTGCCGGCCGCCGTGGCGAAGAAGCGGAAGAAGTGCTCGGCCTCGTCGGGACAGGCTGCGACCCACAACGCCTTGAGGGTGAGGCTCGCGTCACGGACCCAGGCGTAGCGGTAGTCCCAGTTCCGGCTGCCGCCGACGGACTCGGGCAGCGACGTCGTCGGTGCGGCGATCACGGCACCCGACGGGGCGTAGGTGAGTGCCTGCAGGACCCGCCCACTGTGGGAGACCAGGTCGGCGTAGGGGCCGTCGTAGGACTGGTGGAGCTCCGACCAGGACTCCCAGGCGGCGACGGTGTCGTCGGCGTGCCGGAGCAACTCGTCCTGCGACCAGGGCCGGGGCGGTTCGTCCCACGGGTCGTGGAGCTGGACGCCGAATGCCACCCGCTGCCCTGCCTCCACCTCCACGGTCGCACCCGCAGTGCCGGCGTCGTGGCGGATCTCCCACCCCATCGGGGCGGAGGCGACCGCCGCAGTGGCGCCACCCCGGACCAGGACGCATCCGGGTCCGCCGACGAGCTGCGGCCGGACGAGCCCGTACTCGGGCCGCAACACCAGCTCGCTGCGCATCGTGACCGAACCCTCGACTCCCACCACGACGCGGACGATGCCGGCCGGTGCACGCAAGCCGATGTGGTGGCCGCGCTCGTCGTCGCCGAGGGTGAGGAGGTCCCACACCTCGCAGCGGCCGCTGTCGGTCTCCCATTCGGTGCAGACCACCATCGTGTCGGACAGGTACCGGCGTGACGACGTCGCATCGTCGATCGGCGCCAGCGACCAGTGCCCGGCATCGGGGTCGAGGATCGAGGCGAAGATGGCCGATCCGTCGAAGCGCGGAAGACAGGCCCAGTCGATCGTGCCATCGCGCGTCACCAGCGCCGCGCCCTGACAGTTGGAGATCAGCGCATGATCGGCGATCACAGGAATCGCCGGGGCCCGTGCAAGGCGTCGAAGGCGGCCGCCGTCGCCCATCCGTAGCAGAGGTGCGGGATGATGTCGGCCGCCCAGCTCGAAGCGGGCCAGGTGCGCGGATTCGACACGCCGAGGGCGCTGTAGGGCACGACGGTGGCCGCCGTGGCGGCAGCAGCGATGCCGACGCCGGCGACGGAGCGAGGAACATCGGCGAGGATCCGCGGTCGCAGCAGGCCGTAGACGGCCCCGACGCCGAAACCGGTGAGATAGCCCATGCCGTGGTCAATCCGGCTCGAGCCGGGGGAGCGCTTCCCGGACGCCGATCGGCCCCACGAGTTCGAACAGCACCGTGGACACCACGGCGACGCCGACGATCTCGTCGGCATGTCGAGGAAAACGTTCGGCAGCCGACAGGGCCATGCCGAGAGCGACACCCGCCTGCGGCAGCAGTGCCGGCCCGAACCAGACTCCCCGGCGCCAGGCCGTGCCGACCGCTCGGGCGCTCGACGCCGCTCCGACGGTCTTGCCGAGCGTGCGCAGCACCACGAATCCGGCGATCACCGTCGCGGCAGTGAGTGTGTCCCGGGAGATCTGGGCACCGGCCAGCACGAAGAAGACCACGAGGAACGGCCACTCGATTCCCTCCACCGCCCGGAACGACGTGTCGTGATGTCCGGCCAGGTTGGCGATGACCGCACCCATCATCACTGCGGCGATGAGATACGACACATCGAGCCACCATGTGATCCCCGCACAGAGGAACACGGCTGCCAGTGCCTCCTCCAGCGTCGGTGTGCCCTTCTCGATGCGTCCGGTGAGCTGAGATGCGACGACACCGAGAGCCCCGCCGACGAGGACACCGCCGCCCAGCTCCCAGAGCCCGTCGGTGAGCTCCTGCCCGATCCCGCCCTCCGCACCTGCGACGGTGCCGGCGCCGGCGAGCAGGACACTGAAGACGACGATGCCCACGACGTCGTCGAGGGCGACGATGCCCAACAGGGTGCGTGACGCGTCACCTTCTGCATTCTGGTCGTCGACGACGGATCGCACGGCGGCGGGATCGGTGGCCGTCGCCACACCGCCGAGCAACAGCGCCACCGTCGTGTCGACCCCGGCCAGCAGGAGGCCGCCAGCGACGAAGACGGCCGTGGCGAGGCCCTGACCTGCCGTGATGACGGCCACGGTGCGTCCGTGACGGCGGAGTCGATCTCCCGTGAACTCGCCGCCGATCAGGAACCCGACCATCACCAACGCGATGCGGGCGGCGACCGGGAACCACTGCTCACGCTGTGCCGGCAGGGCGTCGGACACCAGTGGTCCTGCGAGGACCCCCACCAGGAGCAGCAGACTCACCCGCGGCAGACGTGTGCGTTCGCCGAGCCAGTTGGCGGCGAGCGCCACGGCCAGCAGGGTGCCGATCGTGATCAACGCCGGGTGGGCGGAGAACTCGTCCATCCCGTCGTCATCCCTCGGCGTCGTCGTTGCGGAGGCGACGGACGGCTCTCGCCGTCTCACTGAGGGCCACGATGCTCAGCGCACAGGCGACGGCGACCAACCACGCCGTGAGCGGCAGCGGCTCGGCGCCGAAGAAGTCGGCCACCGGTGACACCTGCACGGCGACGACCTGCAACGCCGTGGCGGAGACCAGTGCGATCCACAGTGCCGGGTTGGTCAGGGAGCGCCTGGAGAAGACCGACGTCCAGCCGCTGCGGACGTTGACGGCATTGACCACCTGGAACAGCACGAACGTCGTGAACGCCATGGTGACGCCCCGTTCGTCGCTCGTCCCTCTGCTGACGGCGAACACGGTCAGCGTCACCGCGGCCATCCACCCACCGAGCACCACCAGCGTGACGATGCGTCGGCGATCGAGGATCCGGGCCTCGGGGTCGCGCGGCGGTCGCTGCATCACGTCGGGCCGCGGTGGGTCGGCGCCGAGCGCCATCGCCGGCGGACCGTCCATGATCAGGTTGACCCACAACACCTGCAGCGGGGTGAACGGGGTCGGCAGCCCGATGCTGCGGGCGATGAGGATCGTCAGCAGGGCGCCGAGGTTCGTGGCCAGGTTGAACCGGACGAACGTGATGATGTTGTCGAAGATGGTGCGTCCCCGGCGGACCGCAGTCATGATGGTGGCGATGCGGTCGTCGGTGAGGACGACGTCGGCGGCTTCCTTGGCCACCTCGGTGCCCCGCCGGCCCATCGCCACACCGACGTCGGCGCGTTCCAGCGCTGCGGCGTCGTTCACGCCGTCACCGGTCATCGCCACCACGTGACCGTGTGCATTCAGGGCGTCGATCACCCGCACCTTGTGCTGTGGGTCGACACGCGCCAGGACGGCGATGTCGTCGATCCGTTCCGCGAGTTCGTCGTCGTCCATGTCGTCGAGTTCGGTGCCCTCGACCACGTCGCCTTCGATGCCGAGGCGCCGGGCGATCGCTCGTGCGGTGCCGGCGTGGTCACCGGTGATCATCTTCACCTGGATGCCCGCCTCCTTGGCCTCGCTGATGCTGTCGGCCGACTCGGGCCGTGGCGGGTCCTCCATCCCCACCAGCGCCTCCAACTGCAGTCCGCCGACCATCTCGGCCAGCTCGTCCTCGGAGGCACCCTCCGCCGGTCGGTCACTGCGCCGCTGGGCCAGGGCGAGCACGCGCAGTCCCTCGTCGCTCAGCTCCTCGAGGCGGTCCTCCATCTCGGCTCGTCGTTCGTCGTCGAAGTCGACGTCACCGTCGTCGTCGGCCATGGTGGTGCACATCTCGAAGACCACACCGGGAGCGCCCTTCACCAGCAGCCGGACGTCGCCGTCGCCGTCGCGGCCGCTGCTGTCGTCGTGGAAGGTCGCCATGTACTTGCGGTCGGACGAGAACGGCACGTCGGCGATGCGCGGGAGCTCTTCGTCCAGGCTCGCCTTCGTCGTCCCGGTCTTCTCCGCCAGCACGACCAGGGCACCCTCGGTGGGATCGCCCTCGATCTCGCCGTCGCGCAGTTCGGCGTCGTTGCACAGCGCCGCCACCTCCACGACCTGGCGTGGCAGCTCGCCGCCCCCTGCATCGCCGCCCTCTGCGTCGTCGGACGTGATCTCCCCGTCGGTGCCGTACCCCTCGCCGCTCACGTCGAAACGCCGGCCGCGAGTGTGCACGACGCGAACGGTCATCTGGTTGAGGGTCAGCGTGCCGGTCTTGTCGGTGCACACGACGGTGGTGGCCCCGAGGGTGTGGATCGAGTCGAGGTTCTCGACGATCGCGCCCCGGTTCGCCATCGCTCGCACCGCCAGCGCCAGGGTCACGGTGACGATCGCGGGGAGACCTTCGGGGATGGAGGCGACGGAGAGCACCACGCCGTCGATGAGCGCGTCGCCGAAAGTGTCCCCGCGCAGCATCCCCACCCCGACGACGGCTGCCGCCGCCACCAGGGCGACGACCGCCAACCTGGTGGCGAGCACACCGAGACGCGCCTCGAGCGGTGACTCACGGTCCTCGCCCTCGTGCATCTCCGCCGACACGCGTCCCATCTCGGTGTCCATGCCCGTGCGGGTGACGATCATCGTCGCCGCGCCGCGCACCACCGAGGTCCCCATGAAGGCTTCGCTCGCCCGGTCGGCCAGTGGCACGTCCGGCTCCACCGGATCGGTGTGCTTGTCCACCGGTGTCGACTCGCCCGTGAGGGTCGACTCGTCGACCGACAGGTTGGTTGCATCGACGATCCGGCCGTCGGCGGGAACACGGTCGCCGGATTCGAGGAGCACCACGTCGCCGGGCACGAGGTCGGCGCCGTCGATCTGCTGTTCCTCGTCGTCGCGGCGCACCCGCGCCGTGAAGGTGAGGAGCTCCTGCAGCGAGGCCATGCTCTTCTGCGCCCGGTACTCCTGGACGAAGCCGATGATCGCGTTGATCGTGAGCACGGCCCCGATCACGACGGCATCACGGGCTTCGCCCACGGCACCCGCCACGGCCGCGGCGATCACCAGCAGCAGGATGAGCGGGCTGCGGAACTGCTCCACGAACACCCGCCACGCCGGATCCTCGGCCACGCGCTGGATGCGGTTGGGGCCGGCG
The DNA here is from genome assembly GCA_041686315.1 of Ilumatobacteraceae bacterium. GTDB lineage: Bacteria > Actinomycetota > Acidimicrobiia > Acidimicrobiales > Ilumatobacteraceae > Sva-07. Next base: position 271 of record JAWLEC010000162.1, on the reverse strand, counting down.
TCGCCGAGACGATCTTCTGCTTCGTCGGTGCTCAGCCCGCGTTCGGGATCGACGCCGAACTGCTCGGCCACGTCGTCGATCGTTGCCGCACCCCACCCGTCCTCGATGCGCCCGCGGTCGTCATCGCGTCCAGAGTCGTCGCGCTCCTCGGACGACCGGCCGGTGGCGGGTTGCGACACGATCAGCAGCTCCGATCACGGCGCACCCGGTCCATGGAGCCGCTCGTACCCGAGGATCGGCGGTGCCAAACGGCAACGGACCGAGACGTTGC
>JAWLEC010000161.1:0-6739 GCA_041686315.1 Ilumatobacteraceae bacterium | reverse complement strand
GGCTTCGGCCGCGACATCCGGCGCGACCTCTTCCACCAGGTCACCAGCTACTCGTCGCGCGAGGTGGGCCAGTTCGGTGCGCCGTCGCTGATCACCCGGATCACCAACGACGTGCAGCAGGTGCAGCAGCTCGTGGTGCTGGCCACCACGATGATGATCGCCGCGCCGCTCACGATGACGATCGGCATCGTCATGGCCGTCCGGGAGGACGTCGGGCTGTCGGTGGTGCTGGTGGTGGCGATGCCCGCCGCCGTGGCGATCCTCGGCTCGCTCGTCTACCGGATGGTGCCGGCGTTCCAGGTGATGCAGCTGCGCATCGACAAGGTCAACTCGGTGCTGCGAGAGCAGATCACCGGCATCCGTGTGGTGCGGGCGTTCGTGCGCGAACCGGAGGAGTCGGCTCGTTTCGCCGAGGCCAACACCGAACTCACCGACACGTCGCTCCGAGCCGGTCGGCTGATGGCGGCGATGTTCCCCACGGTCACGTTCATCATCAACGCGTCGAGCATCGGCGTGCTCTGGATCGGGGCCGACCGCATCGGCGCCGGCGAGATGAACATCGGCTCGATGGTCGCCTACCTCTCCTACCTGATCCAGATCCTGATGGCGGTGATCATGTCGACGTTCCTCGTGTCGATGATCCCCCGGGCATCGGTGGCCGGTGAGCGCATCGTCGAGGTACTCGAGACCGAGAGCTCGGTCGTGCCGCCGGCGCACCCGGTCACCACGGTGCCCGAGCACGGCACCCTCGAGTTCCGCGACGTGGGCTTCAGCTACGCGGGTGCGGCGCACCCGGTGCTCACGAACATCTCGTTTCGCACCGAAGCCGGCCGGACGACGGCGATCATCGGTTCCACGGGTGCCGGCAAGACCACGCTCACCAACCTCGTGTCGCGGCTGTTCGACGCCACCGAGGGCACCGTGCTGGTCGACGGCGTCGACGTGCGTGACCTCGACCCCGACCTGTTGTGGAGCAGCGTCGGCTACGTCCCGCAGAAGCCGTACCTGTTCTCCGGCACCGTGGCCACCAACCTCCGGTTCGGCCGGCCCGATGCCACCGACGCCGAACTCTGGGAGGCCTTGGAGATCGCCCAGGCCGCCGACTTCGTGCGGCAGATGCCCCACGGCCTCGACAGCGAGGTCGCCCAGGGCGGCACCAGCGTGTCGGGCGGCCAGCGCCAGCGGCTGTCGATCGCGCGTGCGCTCGTCGCCCGCCCCGAGATCTACGTGTTCGACGACTCGTTCTCGGCGCTCGATCTCGCCACCGATGCCCGGCTCCGGCAGGCGCTCGAACCGCACACCCGTGACGCTGCGGTCCTGGTGGTCGCCCAGCGGGTGTCGACCATCATCGGCGCCGACGAGATCCTCGTGTTGGAGGACGGCGAGATCGTGGGGCGGGGCCGGCACGACGCGCTGGTGCTCACGTGCCCGACCTACGCCGAGATCGTCGAGTCGCAGATGGGCCAGGGGGCGGCAGCATGAGCGGCAACGGCAACGGCCCCGACGCCAACGGCGACGCGTCCGGTCATGGTGGCGGATCCGGGGCGGCCGGACCGGCGACCTCCGACGACAAGGAGATCCTGGCCACCGCGGGGACCCAGGCGCGGCGGGCAAGCTTCGGACCCGGCGGCGGCGTCGGCATGCCGGCGGAGACCAGCGAGAACTTCACCACCACGCTGCAGCGTCTGGGGGAGCTGCTCGGCCGTGAGCGGCCGCGGCTGTTCGCCGTGTTCGGGCTCACCCTGGCCAGCGTGACGCTGGTGGTGATCGGGCCACGGCTGCTCGGTCAGGCGACCGACATCATCGTGCAGGGCGTCGTGTCCGACGGCGGCATCGACTTCGGTGACCTCCACCGCAAGCTGCTCACGATCGCCGCGGTGTACCTGGCGGCGTGGGGCCTCGGATACAGCCAGGCGTACATCCTCGCCGGCGTGGTGCAGCGGTCGATGTACCAGCTGCGCGAGTCGGTGGAACACAAGCTCGACCGGCTGCCGCTCAGCTACATCGACCGTCAACCGCGCGGCGACCTGCTCAGCCGGGTCACCAACGACATCGACAACCTCGCCCAGAGCCTCCAGCAGACGATCAGCCAGATCCTCACGTCGCTGCTCACGTTGCTCGGCGTGACGATCATGATGTTCTCGATCTCGCCGCTGCTCGCCCTGGTGGCGCTCACGACGGTGCCGCTGTCGGTGTGGGCGATGAAGTTCATCGGGCAGAAGGCCCGGCCCCGCTTCCTGTCGCAGTGGCGTCACACGGGCGACCTCAACGCCCAGGCCGAGGAGGTCTTCACCGGCCACGCCGTCGTGAAGAGCTTCGGCCGCCAGCGCGAGGTGGAAGCCCGCTTCCGCGGCCGCAACGACGAGCTGTACGAGGCGAGCTTCAGCGCCCAGTTCATGTCGAGCCTCATCCAGCCGGCGATGATGTTCATGGGCAACGTGCAGTACGCGCTGATCGCCGTGGTCGGCGGGTTGCGGATCTCCAGCGGAGCGATCTCGATCGGCGACATGCAGGCGATGATCCAGTACGCCCGCCAGTTCTCCCAGCCGCTCACGCACCTCGCGTCGATGGCGGCCACGTTCCAGTCGGGCATCGCCTCGCTCGAGCGGGTACTCGAACTACTCGACGCCCCCGAGCAGTCGGCGGAGCAGCCCGACACGCTGAACCCGCCGCCGGTGAAGGGACGGGTGGAGTTCCGCGACGTGCACTTCTCCTACAACGCCGAGCAACCGCTGATCGAGGGCCTCTCGGTGGTGGCCGAGCCGGGCCAGACGGTTGCGATCGTGGGTCCCACCGGTGCCGGCAAGACCACGCTGGTCAACCTGATCATGCGCTTCTACGACCTCGACGGCGGGGCGATCCTGCTCGACGGTCGCGACATCTCCGGCTTCCCCCGCCACGAGCTGCGCTCGAAGGTCGGCATGGTGCTGCAGGACACGTGGCTGTTCGGCGGCACGATCCGCGAGAACCTGCGCTACGGCAATCCGCGCGCCACCGACGAGCAGGTGTACGAGGCCGCCCGGGTCACCTACGTCGACCGGTTCGTGCACTCGCTGCCCGACGGGTACGACACCGTGATCAACGACGAGGGCGACAACATCTCCGCCGGCGAGAAACAGCTGATCACGATCGCCCGCGCCTTCCTGGCCGACCCCTCGATCCTGATCCTCGACGAGGCGACCAGCTCGGTCGACACCCGCACCGAGGTGCTGATCCAGGAGGCGATGAACGCGCTGCGCACGAATCGCACGAGCTTCGTGATCGCCCACCGGTTGTCGACCATCCGGGGTGCCGATGCGATCCTCGTGATGGAGGACGGACGCATCTGCGAACAGGGCGACCACGACGAACTGCTCGCCCAGCACGGCGCCTACTTCCGGCTGTACAACGCCCAGTTCGCCGGCCAGACGACCTGACCTCGCCCGGTGGGTCGCCGTGCCGGGCACCGCGGCCCTGGCAGGCGAGCGCACTCAGCGAGGTGTCGATCGCGGGTGACGTGGGTAATCCCTTCCCATGATCGGACTTCGTGGACTCGCACGTTCGCTGATGGCTGCCCTGTTCGTCCAGGGCGGGCTGAACGCGTGGAAGAACTCGGCCCAACTTGCCGGCAAGGCGGCCAAGGTGACCGAGCCGCTGGAGGAGATGACCACGGCCGATGTGCGCACCGAGCAGTTCGTGAAGGCCAATGCCGGCGTGCAGATCGCTGCCGGTGGGCTGTTCGCGCTGGGCGTCGCACCGCGTGTGATGAGTGTGGTGCTCGGCGCGACGCTGATCCCCACCACGCTCGCCGGGCACCGGTTCTGGGAGATGGAGGACGAGGCCGAACGCACCATGCACCGGACCCAGTTCGCCAAGAACGCGGCGGTGATGGGCGGGCTGATCTTCGTGGCGCTCGACACCGGTGGCCGCCCGTCGATCTTCTGGCGTGGCCGCAAGGGCGCCGAAGCGCTGGGTACCCAGCTCGCCGAGGTCACCCACCTCGTCGGCGAGAAGGTCGACACCGTCACCCCCTGACTCCTCGCGGAGCGATGAGCGAGACCCCCGGATGTGGTGGTCCGGCTCATCGGCCTGTCCGAACGGCTCCCGAGCGATGAGCGGAACCCGAGGATCCAAGGGTGGCCCGGCTCATCGCCTCGGATCGGTCAGACGTCGAGGAGGGCGGGGAGATCGGCGAAGGAATCGATGATCGCGTCGGGCTGCTCGTCGCTCGCGGCCAGGGCCTCCTCGCGGAACTTGCCGGTGCGTACCAGCACACCGCGCAGCCCGGCGTGCCGGGCACCGAGCACGTCGTTGTCGAGATCGTCACCGACCATCACCACCGACGAACGATCCTCGGCTGGTATCCCCAGTGCGGCCACGCCGGTGGTGAAGAAGTCGGCCGCCGGCTTGCCGAGCACGACCGGATCGATCCCGGTGGCTTCCTGCAACGCCCGCACGTAGGCGCCGGTGTCGAGTTCGAGGCCGGCCGACGTGCGCCAGTAGAGGTTGCGGTGCATCGCCACGAACGCCGCACCGTCGAGGATCAGCCGGAACGCCTCGTTGAGCTGGCCGTGGGTGAACTCCACGCCGGCCCCACCGATCACCACCACGTCGGCCGGACCACCGTCGACCAGGTCGATGCCGTCGAGGTCGGCCGACAGGTCGCCCGTGTTGAGCAGGAAGCACCGTGCCCCCGGATGTTCCGCGCGAAGGTACGCAGCGGTCGCCGACGGTGCCGTGAGGATCTCGTCGACGTCGACTGGCATGCCCGCCTGCGTCAGCAGATCCGCCACTTCGGCCCGGGTGCGCGTGGTGGTATTGGTGGCGAACCGGAGCGGGAGCTCGGACTCGCGCAGCGCAGCGAGGGCACCGGGCGAACCGTCGATCGGCCGCCACGACACCGTCAGCACGCCGTCGATGTCGACCAACAATCCGCGCACGCCCGCGAGTACGTCACCCACGTCTCCATCTCATCATCCCGCGCCGGGCAGGACAACCGGAGCGCCGAATCCGGCCCGGATCGTCCACGAACCGGCCGGCGTCCGCCCTACGCCGCGAGCTCGCGGAAGGATGCCTCGATGTCGGCGGCGAGCAGGTCGATGTCGGGCATCACGTCGCGATCCGACGTGAGGCCGAAGAACAGGTGGTCGTCGTACGACACCACGGCGATCGTCAACGCCTCGTTGTCGATCACCTCCACGTACGGGAAGATCCGCTCGAAGCGCGCGCCGCGCAGGTACAGCGGCACCGGCGGGCCGGGGACGTTGGTGATCACGAGGTTCATCGGGATGCTGCGGCTCACGAACCGCGTGAGCGGTGCGGCGACGGGGGTCAGGGCGTCGGCCAGGTCGAGCACCGTGTGCGCGCCGTCCACCAGCCCCGACGCCTTCAGCTCGCTGGTGACGGCGTGCACGCGCTCGAGCCGCACGACGGGGTCGGCTTCGTCGACGGGCAGCTCCACCAGCATCATCGACACCAGGTTCCCGAGCGTCTCGCCGTGCTGGTCGTTCGAGCGCAGCGAGATCGGCACCATCGCCGTGAGGGTGTCCATGCTCGTGTCGTGTTGGGCGAGGAACTGGCGCAGGGCGCCGCTGCAGGCGGCCAGCACCACGTCGTTGAGCTTCACGCCGTGACGTTGCCGCACCTCGCGCACCTGCTCCATCGGGATGGTGGCATGGGTCCACCGGCGGTGCGGCGTGACCGGCACGTTCCACGGTGCGGGTGTCGGCTTCTCGGCGAACTCGGCGATCGCCCTCATCACGTTCCACGTCGACGTGATCGCCGGGCGCGGATCACGGACGATCTCGATCGCCGTCTTCGCCATGCGGGTCGGGCGCATGAGTTGGTCGCGCACCGACTCGACGAGCAGCGTGTTGGGCGACGGTGCCGGCCGGGGGACCCACCGCTCGGGCTCGGCGTCGGCGGGTGGATCGGGATCGAGATCGACGAGGGCCAGCGCCAGGTCGACGTTGGCGATGCCGTCGCCGAGGGCATGGTGCGTCTTGATGATCATGCCGACCCGGTCGTCGGCGAGCCCGTCGACGAACCACATCTCCCAGAGCGGGCGGCGTCGGTCGAGTGCCAGCGACTGCACGCGGCTCATCAGTGCCGCCAGTTGCTCGTCGTCGCCCGGTCGGGGGAGTGCGGTGAGCCGGACGTGGTAGCCGATGTCGAAGTGGTCGTCGTCGACCCACACCGGTCGCCCCTGCCCGTAGGGCACCTCCATCACCCGCTGACGCAGACGCGGGACGGCCTGCAGCCGACGGTCGACGTGGTCGCGCAGCTCGTCGAAGCGGATGCGGCCGTCATCGCCCCGCAGCGGATCGCCGTCCAGCACCGAGAGCGACCCCACGTGCTGCGGCTCGTGCGGCGTCTCGATCCGCAGGAACACCGTGTCGGCCGCCGTGAGCCGTTCGTACGTCGTCATCGTCCCCGTCCTCGTGTCCCTGGTGTTCGTGTCCCTGGTGTTCGTGTTCCTGGTCGGGTCGACGGTATTGCCGTCGCAACCGTTGCGACCAGGGCCGAACGACCGCACCGCGGCGCCGCCCGGTAGAACGGGCACATGGAAGGTCACGTCCACCCCGACTTCGGCGCCGTCACCGAGAAGCTCGCACACCTCACGTCCAAGCGCTCGGCGATCGGGGGAGCCGCCGTCGCCGTGTACCACCAGGGTGAACTGGTCGTCGACGTGTGGACCGGTGACCGTGACGCCACCGGGCGCCCGTGGGAACGCGACACGACGGCGATGAGCTTCTCCACC
>JAWLEC010000160.1:0-6785 GCA_041686315.1 Ilumatobacteraceae bacterium | reverse complement strand
ATGGTGGTGGCGAGCGTCGGCAAACTGCTCACCGCACTCCAGATCGCCCGCCTCGAACAGGCCGGCCTGCTCGCCATCGACGCCCCCGTCGTCTGGGACGTGATCGGCATCACGCCACACCCCGGCTGGCTCGACGTCACCGTCGGTGAGCTGCTGACCCACACCTCCGGCATGCCCGTGGTGCGCCGCAGCTGGTTCGACGGTGTCGGTGACTGCCGCTCGTTCCTGCCGACGCTGCTCGCCGACCCGCCACAGGCCCACCGCAGCCGGTGGACGTACTCCAACGGCAACTACTGCGCGCTGGGGCTGCTCGTGGAATCCATCACCGGCGTCGGCCTCGGAGCCGCCGCCCAGGGCCTCCTCCTCGACGTGGTCGGCGCCGACGGTGTCCACCTCACGACCGAGGAGGCACGGCCGGGGGACGTGCCCCACGCCCCCGGGCCGGCTCGGCTGTCGCGTCTGGGTGGCGCCGGCACCTACGTGATCTCCACCGACGACATCGCCGCCGTGCTCGCTTCCCGCAACGATCTCGACGGCAACGCCCTGCGTTGGCCCGGCGTGTTCGCCGACCAGTACGGATGGGGCCACACCGGCACCGTCGACGGCGCCAAGGCGTGCGCCTGGGTCCTCGAGGCCGGCCGCACCGTGGTCGTGGCCACGGTTGCCGGCAACTCGCCCGACACCGGTGGCGGCGTGTGCGACCGGATCGTCCCCGCGGTGGCCGCCGACCTCGGCATCGGCGCCGGACGTCCCGACCGCTCGCCGCCCTGACCGATCTCGAACCTGTCGTGACGGCTGGTGACACCGCCCGGCGCGACATGGGCCGCGGAATGCCCAGGAGACGCGACGGTCAGTCGAGGTCCCAACGCTGCCTCGCGGCGGCGATGGTGGGCAGACCGATGTCGCCGGTGGATGCGTCGTCGGGACGGTAGCCCTCGCCGACGAGCGCCGACAGGGTGGCTCCGGTCGACGTGGACAGGGCGTCGAAGTCGTAGCCGCCCTCCAGCACCACCACGGTCCGGCGTGCGGGGACCAGCGCCTGCAGACGCACGGCCAGGTCGGCGAAGTCGGCCGCCGACAGCTCCAGTCCGGCCAGCGGGTCGTTGCGGTGGCCGTCGAAACCCGCCGAGATGAACAGCCAGTCGGGGCCGAACTCGGAGACGACCGGTGAGACCACCTCGTCGACCGCGCGTCGGTACACGTCACCTCGGGTACCTGCCGGGAACGGGAGGTTGAGGTTCGATCGCTGCGCGTTCGGCCCGCCCATCTCGTCGGCTCGCCCCGTGCCCGGGTACAGCGGCGCCTCGTGGGTGGACACGTACAGCACGCGTGGGTCGTCGTAGAAGATGTCCTGCGTGCCGTTGCCGTGGTGGACGTCCCAGTCCACGATCGCCACGCGCTGGCCCTCGTCGGCGAGCTTCGCCGCCGCCACCGACACGTTGTTGAACAGGCAGAACCCCATGGCGCGGTCGGGTACGGCGTGGTGGCCGGGTGGCCGGCCGGCGGCGAAGGCGACGTCGCAGGTGCCGTTGCGCAGCGCATCCACCGAATCGAGCACCGCACCCGCAGCGAGGCGGGCCGTTGCCCACGAGCCCGCAGCGGCGTAGGTGTCGGGGTCGAGGTCTCCGCCGCCGGCTTCGCAGAACCGCTCGATGCCGGCCACGTAGGAGGCGTCGTGCACCCGGGACAGTTCCTCCACGGACGCGAGCCGCGGCTCGTGGAACGTCACGGCGTCGGACAATCCCGCCGCGGGGATCCCCGCCAGTGAGGCGTCGAGGCGCCCGGGGCGTTCGGGGTGCCAGTCGGGCGTGAGGTGCTGATCGAGCCCGTCGGACGTAGCGAACACGGCGATCGGCGATGCCACACCATCACCCTATGCACTCGCCGACCGATTCGCGTCACGGACCGAGCCGACCGGCGGCGGCACCGTCCGGCGTCATTCGCACAAGGGTGACGCGTCGACCCCGACGGATGCCATGCTGAGGGGGTGGCCGACCCACCGACCGCCGACGATCCACCGACCGCCGACGACAACACCGGCACCCCTGTCGCCTCCGACACGGCCGACGCCATCGACACGGCCGACGGCGTCGACTCGCCGTGGGCCGCCTCGGTCGTGCTCGGCAGCGGCGACACGGCGTTCATCCGACCGCTCACACCCGCCGACCGGCCCGCGCTGGCCGACTTCCACCGGCGCCAGTCGCCCGAGAGCATCTACCGGCGGTTCTTCTCCCCCAAGCCGGAGCTGAGCGACAAGGAACTCCAGCACTTCACCGACGTCGACATGGTCGACCGCGTCGCACTGATGGTGGAATCGCACGACGAGTTCGTCGCCTGGGCGAGCTACGAACGTTGGCCGGGGCGCGACGAGGCCGAAGCCGCGTTCATGGTCGACGACGAGCACCACGGTGAGGGCATCGCCACGCTGCTGCTCGAACACCTCGCCGCCATCGCACGTTCGAACGGCATCAACCGGTTCACCGCCGAGGTGCTCGGCGACAACCGCGCCATGCTGGCGGTGTTCGCCAAGGCGGGCTGGCCGCTGCAGCGACGATTCGACTCCGGCGTCGTCGACCTCGACTGGGAACTCGAGACCACCGAGGAGTTCCGCGACAGCGTGGAGCGTCGCGAGCAGCGCGCCGACTCCCGCGCCGTGGCGCGCATCCTGCTCCCACGGGCCATTGCGGTCATCGGCGCCTCCGACCGCCCCGGCTCGGTGGGTGACGCCATCTGGCGCCACGTGATCGACAGCGTCGACGTCCCTGCCTACGCCGTCAATCCCCGCCACGACACGCTGCACGGGCGTCCGTGCCTCCGGTCGATCGACGGCCTCCCCGACGAGGTGTCGCTGGCGATCATCGCCGTGCCCGCCGCCGCTCTCGAGGACACCATCGACGCCTGCATCGCGAAGCGGATGCGCGGTGCGGTCGTCGTCACGTCCGTCGACGGCGCCGGCGTCGACGTCGGTGCACTCGTCACCCGTGCCCGCCGCAACGGACTGCGGCTCATCGGGCCGTCGAGCATGGGCGTGGCCTCTCCCCGTCCCGACACCCGCCTGCAGGCAGCGCTCGTCGACGTCGACCTCCCACCGGGCGGCGTGGCGATCTCGATGCAGTCGGGCTCGCTCGGCGGGTCGTTCCTGCGCAAGGCGGCAGCGGTGCAACTCGGGGTGTCGTGGTTCGTGTCGCTCGGCGACAAGTGCGACGTGTCGGCCAACGACCTGCTCCAGTTCTGGGAGCACGACGGCAACACCACCGTGGTGGCGATGTACACCGAGTCGTTCGGCAACCCGCGCAAGTTCGCCCGGCTCGCGCGCCGGGTCTCGCGCTCGATGCCCATCGTGGCCGTCCGGACCGGTGTCGCAGCCACCGGCCAGATGGGCAGCGCCCTCTACCAGCAGGCCGGTCTGATCGAGGTCCCGACGGTGCCCGCACTGCTGGAGACGGTCCGTGTGCTGTCCACCCAGCCGGTGCTCCGCGGCCCGCGCGTGGCGGTCCTCACCAACTCCCGGAGCCCCGGCACCCTGGCCCGCGCCGCGCTCGAGGCGGCGGGTCTGCAACCCGTCGGCCCGCCTCGAACGCTCGGCTGGGCCGCTGCGGCATCGGACTACCGCAGCGCCATGCAGGCCGCCCTCGCCGACGCCGACGTCGACGGCTTGCTGGTCATCTACGCGCCGGCCGTCCCCGGCGACGTGTCGGCAGCCGCACGCGACGTCGACGCCGGGGCCGACCACCCCGACAAGCCCGTGGTGGCGGTGATGCTGGGAAGTGACGACGGCCCGGTCCTGCCTGGCTCGGCGGTCCCGTCGTTCACCTTCCCCGAGCAGGCCGCCGCCGCGCTCGGCAGGTCCTACGGATACGCCCGCTGGCTGGCCGACGAGGCCGGCGACGAGCCCCACGCCACCCGGTCCGTCGATCCCACCGCTGCGGAAGCGCTGATCTACGAGGCCCTCACCGAGGTGCCGGCCGAAGACGCCGAGAGCGGCGTCGCCCTCGACGTGGTCCAGCAACAGAGACTGCTCACGGCGTATGGCATCGACATGGCGGCATCCGTCGCTGCGACGCCCGACACCGCCGTCGACGCCGCACGGGCCGTGGGGTATCCCGTCGCCGTCAAGGCCCACCGCCGCCGGCCCGGCCGGTCGGCCAAGGCCGGTGTGGCACTGGATCTCTCCGCCGACGACGACGTGGCCGACGCCGTGGAGGTGATGCGCGCCTCGCTCGGCGACGGCGCCGATCGCCTCACCGTGCAGGCCATGACGACGCCCGGTGTGGACGTGCGCATCCGGTGCGAACACGACGACCGGATGGGCGCCATCGTCACGGTCGGTCTCGGTGGCGCCCAGGCCGACGCCATCGGCGACCGCACCAGCCGCCTCGCCCCGCTGTCGCCGGCGAGTGCCAACTCGATGCTCGGCGAGACCCGCCTCGGCGCTGCACTCGCCACGGCCGGCTACGACGGCGGTGACCTCGTCGACATGATCGTGCAGGCGGCCCAGCTCGCCTCCGACCATCCGCAGATCTCCGAACTCGACCTCAACCCGGTGATCGTCTCCGAGGACGGGGCCGTCGCCACCGACGCCACGATCCGGCTGACGTCGCACGTCACTCCGACCGGCGGGGCCGACACCACGCTGCGCCGCCTCGACTGATGGGCGCCGGCATCGTCGTCCCGCTGGTGCTGCTGCCGTCGATCGCCATCGGCATCCTCGTGTGGTACCGGCGCCGCCTCGCCGATCTGCGTGTTGCCGACGATGTCCCGACGGTGTCGGGGGTGCGCCTCACCGCCGAAGCACTCCACCGCCTGCCGTCGCCCGCCTGGCGCGTGATCCACGAGACGTCCGAGCATCTCGGCGGTGTCGACCACGTCGTGGTCGGACCACCCGGCGTGCTCGCGGTCTCCACCGTGATGGGTGACCGGCCGCCCAGATCGAAACTCCTCGACGTCGCCGGCGCTGAACCGCAACTCGTGGCAGGCGCGGCCGTCGCCCGTGGTGACGTCGACGACCTCGCCCGCCGAGCCGAGGCCCGCTGCGACGTCTGGGTACGAGTCTTCTGGGGTTCGCCCGACCCCAGCCGGCCACCCGCCGAGGAGCTCGTGACAGGTTCGATCCTGGTGGAGGGTCAGCGGCTCGACGTCTGGCTCGCCGGCATCGCGGCCGGCACGGCCGTCCTCGATCAGCACGACGTCACACGGGTGTGGCGGGCGATCACGGTCGGCATCGGTCGGCCCGATCCGGGCGCCTGACCGCTCCGCGCTGCTGATCGTTCCCGCACACCTGACCGCTGAGCGCGCCGGTACCGCCCGAACCGCCTGCGGATACCGTGGGCCCATGGCGACGCCCGACGAGTTCACCGGCCCCACCACCGAACTGCTGCAGGCCCTGATCCGCAACGAGTGCGTCAACGACGGCACCCCCGACTCGGGCCACGAGACACGCAACGCCGACCTGCTGGTGGACTACCTGGAGGGGGCCGGCATCGACGTGGAGCGGTTCACGCCCCGCCACGGACGCGACTCGATGGTGGCACGCATCGCCGGTTCCGACCCGGATGCACCGTCGCTGTGCCTGATGGGCCACACCGACGTGGTGCCCGTGAACCCCGACGGCTGGCGAGAGGATCCCTTCGGCGGCGAACTCATCGACGGCGAGGTGTGGGGCCGTGGCGCCATCGACATGTTGAACCTCACCTCGTCGATGGCGGTGGCGTTCCGACGGCTCGCCACCGAGGGCTTCCGCCCCAAGGGCGACCTCGTCTACTTCGGAGTGGGCGACGAGGAGAACGGCGGCATCTGGGGAGCCGAGTGGATGGCCGAGCACCACTGGGACGCGATCCGTGCCGATTACGTGCTCACCGAGTTGGGTGGCTGGTCGTCGGCGAACGACGACGGCTCGCGCACCGTCACCGTCAACGTCGGCGAGAAGGGCCTGGCCTGGCGTCGCCTGCGGGTCCGCGGCACGCCCGGGCACGGGTCGATGCCGTTCGGTGCCGACAATGCGGTGATCAAGGCGTCGGAGATCGTTCGCCGGCTGGCAGCGTTCCGGCCCGCCGCCCACATCGACGACATCTGGCGGGCTCAGGTGGACGCGATGACCCTGCCCGACGACGTGAAGGACGGCCTGCGCGCCCCCGATCTCATCTGGGCCACGATGGAGCAACTCCCGACACGGGTGGCGCGCACGTGCCACGCCCACACCCACACGACGCTGTCGCCCAACGTGGTGCACGGCGGGCAGAAGACCAACACCATCCCCGACGTGGTCGACATCGACGTCGACATCCGTACCGTGCCCGGCACCACGGCCGACGACGTGGAACGGATGCTGCGCGAGGCCCTGGGCGAGATGTACGACCACGTGGAGGTGTCGGTACTGCAACACGCCGACCCCACCGCGTCCACGTTCGGCGAGTCGAACGCCCTCTGGGAGACGGTGAGCCGGCACACCCAGATCGCGTATCCGGGCGCGCAGCTGGTACCGGGGCTGATCGTTGGCGGCACCGACGCCCGCTTCTACCGCGAGCGTGGCGTGACGGCCTACGGAGCGGGCCTGTTCTCGCCGAAGATCGACCTGGCCACGTTCGGCTCGAGGTTCCACGGCAACGACGAGCGCGTCGACGTCGACTCTCTCGGGTTGTCGGGCAACTTCTTCCACGGCATCGCCCGCGATCTGGTCGGCTGACGCCGGAGTCGGCCGGCTGAAGCGCCGTGGCCGGTCGATGCCGCTGGTGATCCGGTCAGGAACGCAGGCGCCCGGCCCAGCGGCCGAGCGACCGTTCCGCCGC
>JAWLEC010000159.1:0-6792 GCA_041686315.1 Ilumatobacteraceae bacterium | reverse complement strand
CTGGAGCGGTCGGGTGCGGGCGTCGCCGACGACGAGATCGTCCGCCGGACGGCTGCGCTCGGCTCCGACGCCGTGGCGACGATCGTCTACACCTCCGGCACGACGGGCCGGCCGAAGGGATGCGTGCTCACCCACGGCAACCTCTGCGCCAACGTGGCCCAGACCGTGGATGCGATCGGCTCGGAGATCCGCCCCGACGACCGTGGGCTCCTCTTCCTCCCGCTGGCCCACTCGCTCACGAAGGGCAACCTGCTCTTCTGCCTCGAGATGGGCGTGCAGACCGGGTTCGCCTCCGACATCGCCCACCTGCCCGAGGAGCTGGGGATCGTGCGCCCCACGGTGATCGCCGCGGTTCCCCGGATCTTCGAGAAGGTGTTCAACGCGGCACAGCACACCGCGCACTCGACCCGCAAGGGCCGCATCTTCGATCGGGCCGCCTCGGTGGCGGTCCGGTGGTCGAAGGAGTTCCACGGCGGCAGGGTCCGACCGTGGACCGAGGTGGAGCACCGTGTGTTCGAGAAGCTCGTCTACGGCAAGCTGCGCGGGGCGATGGGCGGTGACATGCGCCTCGCGTTCAGCGGTGGCGGCCCGCTGGGTGTGCGGCTCACGCACTTCTTCGACGGCATCGGGATCTGCATCTTCGAGGGATACGGGCTCACCGAGACCAGCCCCACACTCACCATCAACCGCCCGGGCGCCTGGCGTCCCGGCTCGGTGGGCCGGCCGATGGCCGGTACCACGATCCGGATCGCCGACGACGGCGAGATCCTGGCGAAGGGCCCGCAGGTGTTCTCCGGATACTGGCGCAATCCCGCAGCCACCGCCGAGGTGCTCGACGACGACGGATGGTTCCACACGGGTGACATCGGCGAACTCGACGGCGACGGATTCCTCCGGATCACCGGCCGGAAGAAGGAGATCATCGTCACCGCCGCCGGCAAGAACGTCGCCCCGGCCCCGCTCGAGGACCGGATCCGGGCGCACCCGCTGGTGAGCCAGGCCGTGGTCGTGGGCGACGAGCGGCCGTTCGTGGCGGCGCTGGTGACCGTCGACGAGGAGGCGTTCGCCGACTGGGTACGCGAGTCCGGCCTCCTGGCGTCGTGCGTCGCCGAGGCCGTCGACACCGCCGAACTCCGAGCGGCCGTTGCCGAGGCGATCGAGGCCGCCAACGCGTCGGTGTCACGGGCCGAGTCGATCCGCGAGTTCGCGATCCTCCCGCACGACTTCACGATCGATGCGGGTGAACTCACGCCCACGCTGAAGGTGCGGCGGGCGGTCGTCCACGACCGTTACCAGGAGGCGATCGAGTCGATCTACGAGGGGCAGGTCTCGCGGGCCGATCGGCAGGGTCGACAGTAGGGTCGTCCACTGCATGACCGACCTCGACAGCGCGTCCGCGGGTGACACCGTGGTCCTGCGAGATGGCGGACGGATCCGCATCCGTCATCTCCTTCCCTCCGATCGCGACGAGCTGGCGCAGCGGTACCTCGAACTCTCACCCGAGGCGCGCCGGCTGCGCTTCTTCAACGCCCCCGATCATCTGACCGCGAAGCTGCTCGACTACCTGGTCGACGTGGACGGACCCGACCGCTGCGCCGTCGTCGCGTTCGCGCTCGACGCCGACGGCGAACCGGGGGTGGGGATCGCCCGGTACGCCCGCAGCACCGAGGACCCGCACTGCGCCGAAGCGGCGGTGACGGTGCTCGACGCCTACCACCAGCGAGGGATCGCGACGGCGCTGTTGCGCCGTCTCGCCGACGAGGCGCGCCGCAACGACATCACCACGTTCACCGCCGAGGTGATGTGGGAGAACCGTGCCCTGCTCGACGGGCTCCGGGCCTTCGGCGCCGAGGTTCAACCGTGCGAGCCCGGTGTGGCGTCGGTGCGCATCGCCCTGCCGGCACCCGACGTCGACCTGCCCGAGACCGAGTTGCACCGTGCCCTGCGCCTGATCGCCAGCCGCGTCGGCGAGACGATCGGCCTCCGGTTCCGGCGCTGAACCCGCCCGTCGGACGCGAACCTCACAGGAGGCCGGCGTTGCCGGCGTGCCCTCCGGCGACCTCGATGGAGGCGCGCATCCGGGCGGCGAGGTGCTCGAGATCGACGCCCTCGCTGCTCTTCTGGCCACGGAGGTAGCGGGCGTAGACGCCGTGGAGGATGCACGCCGTCTTCAGGGAGTTGAACGCCCGGTAGTAGTCGAGGTTCGACAGGTCGGCGCCGGTGTGTGCGGCGTACATTCCCACGAGATCGTCGCGGGACGCGAATCCCGGAAGGGTCGTCGGCGCGTCGGCTCGCGCCACAGGGTCGTCGCCGGGCTCGGCCCAGGCGTTGAGGGCGTAGGCGAAGTCGGCGAGCGGGTCGCCGAGGGTGGCGATCTCCCAGTCGAGCACGGCCACCACCTCGCCGGCGTCGTCGACCATCACGTTGTGCACGCCGTAGTCGCCGTGCACCACCCGCGCCGGCCCCTGGCCGGGAAGGTTCGACATCAGCACGTCGTGGAGGCGGTGGACGCGGTCGTCGTCGTAGCGCGCCGCGTCGGCCGAGGCCACCCACGACCCGTACCAGGTGGTGAGCTGCCGGGCCACGTAGCCGTCGGGGCGGCCGAGATCGCCCAGGCCCACGTCGTGGGGGTCGACGGCGTGGATCGCAGCGAGCACCTCCACGAACGACGGCCCGACCCGTGCCCGAGCAGCACCGTCGAGCCGGGGTGCCGTGGCGGTGGCGGTGTAGAGGGCGTCGCCGCCGACCCGGCCCATCACGTAGAAGTGGCGGTCGCACACCGCGCGGTCGTCGCAGAACCCCACGGGACGGGCCGTCGGGATGCCCACCGGGTGCAGCGCGTCGATGATCCGGAACTCCCGATGCATGTCGTGTGCCTTCGGCAGCAGCTCGCCGAGCGGAGGTCGGCGGATCACGTAGTCGCTGCCGACGGAGTCGGTCAGCTGATAGGTGAGATTCGAGTGGCCTCCGGTGAGGCGCTCCCACGTGCACGGCGGGCGCACCTCGGTGTGTTCGGCCAGCCAGTGCTCCACCGCCTCCACGACGAAGCCGACCGGGCCCTCAGGATCCCCCACCTTCCCCACGGCGGCGACCATAGCGGCGTCCATAGCGGTGCCCACCGCCACGCCTCGTCACCCGACTGCCCGGCGTGGGACGATTGTCCGATGCTGTTGCACCACCTCACCGTGCCCGCCACCGACTTCCACGACGGTACGGGATGGGAGGCCAAGCCCGAGGGGATGTGCAAGGGCGACGTCTGCGTCCCGGTGCAGGGTGCGACCACCACCGACGGCATGCTCGACGTCGGCCGCGTGGCACAGCGGCTGGGCATGGCGCTCGAGGAGGATCCGGTGGCCGGGGTGTGGGCGCTCGGACCCGAGAGCGGCGGGCGCGCCCTCACCACCGCCGTGGCGCCCGAGCTGGAACTGCCCGACGTCGACGGCAACCCCTTCCGGCTCTCGGCGATGCACGGCCGCAAGGTGCTGCTGGTGGCCTGGGCCTCGTGGTGAGGCTGTTCCGACGACCTGCCCGTGTGGCAGGCACTCCACGAAGAGATCGACCCCCTCGGCGTCACCGTCGTGACGGTGGCCCTCGACGTCGACCCGGCCAAGGCGCGGCCGTGGATCGAGCGGGCGTCGCCGACGCACCCGTCACTCGTCGACGTCGAGCACCGCGTCGACGACCTGTTCGGCATCTCCAACGTGCCCATGGCGGTGTGGATCGACGAGTCGGGCACGCTCGTGCGGCCTGCCGAGGCGGCGACGATCCGGCCGAATCCGTATGCGGCGATCGAGATCACCGACCGCATGCCCGAACGCATGCAGCAGGTGCTCACCGAGATGCGCAACCTGCCCGACACGGGTGAGGCCTACCGGGCGGCGATCCTCGACTGGGCGCAGCAGGGAGCCGACAGCCGGTACGCGCTCGGGCCCGAGGCCGTGATCGCCGCATCACGAGCTCGCCCGATCGAGCACAGCCGGGCCGCCGCGTGCTTCGAGCTCGGTCGCCACGCCCACGACCGCGGCGACGACGACGCCGCCATCGCGTGGTGGAAACAGGCCCACGCACTGTTCCCCGAGAACTGGACCTACAAGCGTCAGGCGTGGACGCTCGCATCGACACCCGAGGGTGCCGACTCCGACAAGGCCCAGGAGGTGCAGGACGTCTACGGCACGTCGTGGAGCGACGAGTTCCTGGCGGTGGGTGGCGCCGGCTACACGGTCACGCCGGATCTCTGACCGGCACCCTGCTCGGCTCGGCCGGCTCGGTGTGACCCAGCCACACGACAGGCAGGCCCCACTCGTCGGCGAGTGCCGCCAGCGCCGGGCGGTGGTCGCCGTACACGATGCCCAGGTGGTGTTCGAGGCCGACGTCGAACACGGTCCGGAGGACGTCGGCGACGGGTTCGTCCCACTGCACCACGCCGCAGGTGCCCTGGAACGGCCGGGGCCGGTCGAGCATCTCGCCACCGCCGATCACCAGCCGTATCCGTCCCCCCGCCTGGCTGAGCCGGGCCAGCGTGACCCGTCCGGGACGCAGGCCGAACTGGTTCGCCAGTGCACGTTTGCGGTTGGGATGGGTGATCGCCGTGACCGCCACCTCCGGCTGGGCGAGTGTGGTGGGCGCCACGCCGCAGTGCCACACCACCGACGTGTCGTCGGTGGTGTCGGCGTCGACCAGGTCGGCCACGAACGGCTCGGTGCCCGCGACATGATGGAGCAGCAGCCCGGTCGCCGCACCGAACATGTCGGCCTCGCACACCGCCGGGAGCCCGTTCTCGGTGAGCATCGCCATCGGTGTGCACGCCGCGCCGCCGTACTCGGTCATGCATTCGGGCCAGCACCTCGTGGTGAGCGCCGTCCAGCCGTGTTCGGCGGCGAGTGACCGCAGGCCCCCGTAGAGCGCGATGCTCTCGGCCATCCCCGCGACCTCCACGTCGTGGGGCACCTCCATCGTCGACCGCACGCGCTGTTCGGTGGCGGTGCGGGTCTCCTCGTCGACGGTGTCGGCCCGCTCGAACAGCGTCGTGAGCGCGATGCGTTCGACCCGGATGCCGGTGAGCGCCTGCAGTTCCTCGGGATCACCGCGGCACGGTTCGAAGCCGTCGGGCGGGTCGCCGACCACACCGATCCGGTCGCCGTGGAACATCGAGGCCAGTCGACGACCGACCTCGTTGCCGGACGTGCCGGCGGGCTCCGACGCGGTCACCCGTGGCACGTCCGGGGCCGCGGGTGGGGGAGCGGTGACGGCGCGACGGATCGCCTCCGACAACGCCTCTCGCCGGCCGGCACCGTCGGCGGCGGGATCGAGGTGGAGGAACTCGATCCGATGACGGGCGAGAGGGGGTCGGCGCAGCAGGTAGGCGGCGAGGTTGGCGCCGCACAGCGAGTTGAGGCGGAGGCGTTCGCCGGTGCGCTCCTCGGGGAACGACCACACCAGCAGGGGAGCGTCGACCCGTTCGGCGATCCTGCCGACGAGCGACGAGTCGCTGAACGTTGCCTGCAGCACGATTACCACGTCGAACGACCCGGGGTCGATGCGCCCGAGCACGGTGTCGAGCTGGGCGAGGTCGGTGAAGAAGGCGTTGCCGTCGCTGTCGTCGTCGGGTTGCAGCACGGTGACCGGACGTTCCACGGCCCGGTCGGTCAGGGCGCGTGCCGCGACCACGTGGTCGGCACCGAACGCCACGTCGAACGTGGGCCGTCCGATTGCCACGACCAACACGTTCGCATCACTCACCATGGCGGACCTCCCACCGGCAGGCCGTCGACGACGGCGGGGCCGAGCCGGCGGGCCCGATCGCGCCACGACGGTGCATGCGCCTGCACGAAGCCCGACACCTCGTCCATGAAGGGTGCGGCGTCGGACCGCAGGTGCGTCCTCACGGCGGGGAGATCGGGATGGCGGGCCACGGCATCCCACCAGATCGACCTGCCGGCGAGGAATCCGCTGGCGCCGGCGGCGCAGGCGTAGCGCAGGGCCCGCCCGAACGAGACGCGGTCGTGGCCACCCGACAACAGCACCCAGGGGCGGTCGACGAGCCGGTCGAGTTCGGCGAACGTGGCAGCGCACGACCCGTCGTCGACGGACAGGTCGGCCGGGTCGGGCATCGCCGCCGCCGGCACCGGTGACTCCACCTTGAACAGGTCGACGCCGAACCGGCGATCGGCGAACCGCTCGACCGACTCGAGCACCATCCGGCTCCGCAGCGCAGGATCCTCGGCGACCGGAACCGTCCCGGTGTCGGTCGACAGCGGGTACAGCAGCAGCTCGAACACGAACGGGATGTCGTGCTCGGCGCAGGCGGCTCCCACCGCTTCCACGAAGCGCTCCTGGTGGTCGCGCACCTCGGCAGCCGCGTCGGGCCGGTACCAGGCGAGCAACTTCACGCCGTCGGCCCCGGCCCGGGCGATGCGCTCCACCGACCAGTCGGGGATGTGGGTGGAGCGCCGGCCGCCGGGCTGCTCGTCGAAGCAGTGGTGCTCGAGCGTCAGCAACAGCCCGCGACGCGGATCGACGTCGCCGTACAGCCCGAGTGCCACCCACGGGTCGATCAGCACCGCGCTGGCATGCGACTGCAGTTCCTCCACCACCAGCGACTTGAGCGCCACCACCTCGCCGACCGTGTCGGCGGAGCCCGTCCGTCGAACCAGGTCGAGCAGGGGTGGGCGCTGGTCGATCGCCAGCATGCAGAGATGGCCGGAGGCGTCGGCCATGCGGTCGAGCCCGCGGAGTTTGCCGGGTTGCATCAGTGTCCTCCCACGGGGTCGGCGAGCAGTTCCTCCACCTCGC
>JAWLEC010000158.1:0-6792 GCA_041686315.1 Ilumatobacteraceae bacterium | reverse complement strand
CATGAGAAACCCACGAACCACCACCCGACACAGGAGTCGCGCCGCGATCGGCCTGCTCGCAGCCGGCGCACTGATCTTCGCTGCCTGCGGCAGCGACGACGACGGCGCTGCGGACGAGGCACCGGCAGACGACGCTCCGGCCGAGACCGATGCCCCGGCCGAGACCGATGCCCCGGCCGACAACGGTGCGGCGGCCGGCGACTCGTTCGAGGTGTTCGCACTGCTGCCGCAGGGCAACGACCAGCCGTACGGCACCACCTACCTGCCCCCGTTCGAGGCCAAGGCCGCCGAACTCGGCTTGAACCTCAACATCGTCAACTCCGGCTACGACGGCGAACAGCAGTCGAGTGACTGCGAGGTCGCAGTTGCGGCCCAGCCGGACCTGATCATCCTGTGGCCGGCGGTCGGCGACCAGGTGCGTCCGTGTCTGGAGGCGGCCAACGACGCCGGCATCCCGGTGACGGTGACCAACTCCGACCTCATCCCCGAGGACCAGGAGCTCTCCGAGGCGTACTCGGGTCCCGACACCTACGGTCAGGGCGTGTCCTCGGCCGAGATGTTCTGCGAGTTCGCCGGCGGCGACGATGTCGGCATCCTCATGGTCAACGGCGCACCGGGCAACTCCACGGCCATCGACCGTGAAGCCGGCTTCGAGGACACGATCAACGAGCAGTGCCCGAACGTCGAGATCCTGCAACGCGAGACCGGCAACTGGAACAAGGACGACTCCCAGCTCGCCGCTTCGGAGATGATCACCGCTGTCGGTGCCGAGAACATCGGTGGCGTGTACGCCGCCGACGACACCATGGTCGCCGGCGTCATCGACGCCCTGAAGGCCCGTGACATCGACCCGGCCGAGCTGATCATCACCTCCATCGGCAACACGTTCCTCGGCAACCCGCTGGTGATCTCCGGCGAAGTCGACGGCACCGTCTTCCAGTCGTCGTCGTGGGACGGCGAGAACGCTGCGGTCACGGCCCACGAAGTGCTCACCGGTGACACCAGCGAGCGCATCGTGAAGTTCATGCCCTCGGTGAAGGTCACCGCGGAGAACGCCGACGATCCGTCGGTCGCCCCCGAGTGGTGACCCGGAACCACTGATCGACGTTCGGGGCCCCGGGTGGTGTCAACTGCCACCCGGGGCCCTGCGTCGTCGATGGTCCGGTCCCGACCACCCTGCTGCGTCCTAGTGTCCGACGTTCAGCAATTGGTGTGGAACGCCCGACGGAGGTGGGTATGGCGAACGTCACCCTCAAAGACGTGGCCGAGCGAGCAGGAGTCGACGTGTCGACGGCATCGCGCGCACTCAGCCCCGAGAAGAGTTCGGTGGTCGCTCCGGCGACACGTCGCAATGTCGTCGAGGCGGCCCAGGCGCTGGGTTACCGGACCAACCTGCAGGCCTCCGCACTCCGGCGGGGTCGCACGGGGATCGTCGGCGTCATCGTCGCCGACATCAGCAACCCCTTCATCGGCCCCGTGATCCGCGGTGTCGCACACGCCCTCGGAGGGAGAGGGATGCTCCCGATCATGACGGAGACGCGCGACTCCTCCGACGAGCTCGCCCAGATCTGCGACAAGTTGCTCGCCCAGCGCGTCGACGGGATCATCGTCACGGCCGCCCGGTACGGCGACCGCGCTCTTCTCCGGCGGGTCGCCGCCGAAGTGCCGACGGTGCTCGCCGTGCGTGAGCTGCCCGGCAGCGGCATTCCGTCGATCTCCCACGACGACGTCACAGGTGGCCGTCTGGCGGCGGAACACCTGGTGTCGCTCGGCCACTGCCACGTCGCCCAGCTGATGGGTCCGCAGGACATCTGGTCGTTCGAGGGGCGCGCTCGCGGCTTCCGCGACGCCGTCGTCGCGGCCGGAGCGACCTGCACCGACGTCCGGACCCTGTCGCGGCTTCCGACGGCTCAGGCCGGCCGGGAGGTGGTCGACGACCTGCTCGCCCGCCCGGGCGACCGGCCCACGGCCATCTTCGCCCACAACGACAGCATCGCCATCGGCGCGCTCGGTGTGCTGCGCGAGCAGGGCATCGAGTGCCCGGACGACATCTCGCTCATCGGCTACAACGACGTGCCACTCACCGCTGACATCCATCCACCGTTGACGACGATCAGGCTGCCCGGATACGAACTCGGGCGGCTCGCCGCCGAGCTCGTCGTCACCCCGGCCCGAGATGCCGAGGCCCCGGCCGGCAAGGTCCAGCTCGCTCCGGAACTCGTCGTGCGGGCATCCACGGCACCACCCGACCCGAAAGGGAGTTGACATGGGAACCATGACCGGACGCACGTGCGTCGTCACCGGAGCAGCACGCGGCATCGGCCGTGCCATCGGCGAGGCGCTCCTCGACGAGGGGGCCGACGTGTGCTTCGCCGATCTCGACGGTGCCGCCGCCGACGAGGTCGCAGCGGCCAACCACGAGCGCGCCGCCGCCGGCGGCGGAGGGGTGATGTCGGCACCCGTCGATGTGACGAACCGGGAGCAGGTTCGACGCATGATCGCGGCGACCGTCGAGCAGTTCGGAAAGTTGGACGTCATGTTCAACAACGCCGGTGTGAACAAGCCGATGAACTTCCTCGAGGTGACCGAGGAGAACTGGGATTTCATCATGCGCGTCAACGGCCTCGGCGTGCTGATCGGGATGCAGGAAGCGGCCAAACAGATGATCGACCAGGGCACGGGCGGCAAGATCGTCAACACCGCGTCGATCGCGTCACGGCAGGGGTTCGACAACGTCGTTCCCTACTGCGCGTCCAAGTTCGCCGTCGTCTCGATGACACAGTCCGCAGCCCGCGATCTGGCCAAGCACGACATCACGGTCACCGGATTCGCGCCCGGCGTGGTGCACACCGAGATGTGGGACACCCTCGACCAGGAGCTGATGGAACTCGGGGCGTCCGAACGTCCGGGTCAGGCCATGGAGGAGTTCGCCGCCGACATCTTGAAGGGGCGGGTCGCGACGCCGGCCGACATCACCGGCACCACCACGTTCCTGGCCTCCCCCGCGAGCGACTACATGACGGGTCAGATCGTCATGATCGACGGCGGCATGACGCTGGTATGACGCGCGTCGGATTCGCCGGCCTCGGCCGCATGGGCGCGATGATGGCGGCCAACCTGGCCGACGCCGGGTTCGAGCCCGCCCTGTGGAACCGCAGCGCCACCCGGGCCCAGCCGCTGGCGCAGCAGACCGGATCGGTCGTGTACCCCACGCCTCGAGAGCTCGCCGAACACTGCGACGTGGTGGTCACGATGCTCGCCGACGACCGTGCGTCGGAGGAGGTCCACCTCGGCGACGACGGGCTCTTCGCCGCCACCGGAGGCGCCCGTCACTTCATCGAGATGGGCACGCTCGGCCCGCACCACGTGCGCCGGCTGGCCGCAGCGGCAGGAGACCGGGTGCTCGTCGATGCTCCGGTCTCCGGTTCCGTCGACGCTGCCCGGGACGCCGACCTGATGATCATGGTGGGTGCCGACGAATCGACGATCGAACCGGTGAGGCCCGTTCTCGAGGCGTTGAGTCGCGAGATCATCTGCCTCGGGTCGCTCGGGCGCGGGGCCACGATGAAGCTGGCGATCAACATGTTGATCCACGGTCTCAACCAGACGCTGGCAGAGGCGCTCATGCTGGCGGAGGCCGCCGGCATCGCACCGGAGAGCGCCTACCGGGCGATCGAACGCTCCGCCGCGGCGGCACCGGTGATCCGTTACCGCAAGCCGCTGTACCTCGACGAGAAGGCACACCCGGTGTCGTTCGCGCTCTCGCTGGCACGCAAGGACGTCGGCCTCGCGATGGAGCTGGCTGCCGAGTTCGGAGTCGAGATGCCGCAGACACAACTCAATCTCGACCAGTTGCGAGCGGCCGAGGAGGCCGGCTACGGCGAGCGCGACATGGCATCGATGGTCGACTACATGCGAGGGATGACATGAAGAAAGCAGCTCTGTTCGTCGGCGGTTGGGAGGGCCACAAGCCCCAGGCGTTCTGTGACTGGGCGGTCGGCCTGCTCGGGGGCGCCGGCTTCGAAGTCGTGACCCACGAGACGCTGGCCCCGCTCGCACAGCCCGATCAGCTCGCCGACGTCGACCTGATCGTGCCCATCTGGTCGAGTGCGCGCTCGTCGCACCAGCCGGAGTTCGGGAACATGGACAAGGCCGAGGAGGACGGGCTCCTGCAGCTCATCGCCGACGGCTGCGGCATCGCCGGATGGCACGGACACATGGGCGATGCATTCCGCGACCACCCGACCTACCACTTCCTGATCGGCGGGCAGTTCGTCGGACACCCGCCCGGCTGGCCCGACAACCCGGTCCCGTCCGACGATTTCGTCGACTACGACGTCACGATCGTCAAGCCCGACGACCCGATCGTCGAGGGCATCGGCAGCTTCCGGCTCCGGTCGGAGCAGTACTACATGCTGGTCGACCCCTCCAACGATGTGCTGGCGACGACGACCTTCTCCGGTGATCACCTGTGGTGGATCGAGGGCACGAGGATCCCCGTCGTGTGGAAGCGCCGTTGGGACAAGGGCCGCGTGTTCTACTGCTCGATCGGCCACACCATCGAGGACCTGGAGGTCCCGCAGGTGACCGAGATCATGCGGCGCGGCATGCTCTGGGCGGCGTCGTCGGACGACATCCGCTGACAGCTTCGCCCGGCGACGGCGCGCCTGTGCTCACATGTCGGCGCAGGAGCGGTCGTCGGTCGGCCGGGTGATCAGCACCGGGCACGGGGCGTGGCGGACGACCTCGTTGGCGACGCTGCCCATCGTGATGCGGGTGAGCCCGCTGCGGCCGTGCGTCGCCATGGCGATCAGCGCGGCGGGCAGCCGCTCGGCGAACCAGGCGATCGAGCGACCGGGAGTGCCGTGGAGGACGTGGGTCTGTGCGGCGGTCGTCGGGCCGTGCAGCCGGGCGGCCAACCCGCCGAGATGCTCCTCGGCGGCTTCGACCTCACGGTTCGGAACCGGGCGATGGGCAGGTTCGGGGTCCTCGTCGGGCCCGACCACCTGGGTGAGCCACGCCTCGAGCCCCAGTCGATCGGACCACGATGCCGCCGTCGGCACGATGGCGTCGGCGAAGTCGGAGCCATCCGAACTCACCAGCATGCGGCCCCGTTCGGCTTCGAGGAGTGCGGTGCGGCAGTGCGGGCCGACGAGCACCAGCGGCCGCGTCGACCGGCAGACGACCTCCTTGGCGACGCTGCCCAGCACGGCGGCCCGCAAGCCACTGCGGCCGTGGGTGGCCATGCACAGCGTGGCGTCGGGCTCGGTGGCGACGGTGGCGAGGATCACCTCCGCCGGGTCACCGCTGCCGACGAGGCGGGTCTCCACGTCGACGACCTCGGAGTAGAGGGCGGCGCGGTCGTCGAGGTGGTGCTGGGCGGCGTCGATGTCGTCGGGGGAGCAGGTGAGGAGCAGCACCCGGCCCGAATCCATACGTGCCGCCAGCGAACACGCCGGGCGCACGGCCCGTTCGGCGAATGGTGACCCGTCGAGCGGGACGACGATCGTTGTCATGGTCCTGCCAACCTGCCTTTCGGTTCCGGGATCATCCTATTGCCCGCACCCGGTGACGGCCCGGTGGAGGGACATGGGAGCGCCTCGTCGGGCTCAGCGGTGGCCCAGCACGCTCGAGGCGGCGATCGCCGATCCGCGGGCGCCGGCCATGTCGAGGTCGGTCACGAGTGCGAACGATGCGACGTCTCGTTGCTCGTCGCGCAGCAGCGTGTGGTGCTCGACCCGCGCCAGGAACCAGTCGCGGAACGCCGGCTCGGCCTCGATCACGCCGCCGCCGAGCAGATAGACGTCGGGATCGGTGAAGTTGGCGGCGATGGTGAACAGGCGGCCGACCGCCATCGCCTGTTGCTCGAAGATCTGGCGTGCCATCTCGTCGCCTCGCTCACCGAAAGCCCGGACCTGCTTGGCGGCCTCGAGCGGCGGCAGGCCCGCCAGCTCGTGTCCGGGGTGCCGCGTGAGCCAGTAGGGGAGCAGGTTGTTGCGGATGGCGGTGAGCGACGCGACGCTCTCGGCGTCACCGAGAAAACCGCAGTTGCACCTCGGCACGGGTTGCCCCTCCTCGAGCAGGCCGTGCATCGGGATGTGGACGTGTCCGAGCTCGCCCGCCATCCCGGCTGCGCCCTTCACGACCCGTCCCTCCACGACCACACCGCCGCCCAGGCCGGTTCCGACGATCGCCGACACCGACGACCGCGCTCCACCGATCGCACCGAAGTGCTCGTGGTGGGCGTACAGCGCGGCGGCGTTGGCGT
Organism: Ilumatobacteraceae bacterium; assembly: GCA_041686315.1. Lineage (GTDB taxonomy): Bacteria > Actinomycetota > Acidimicrobiia > Acidimicrobiales > Ilumatobacteraceae > Sva-07. The sequence goes on along the minus strand of JAWLEC010000158.1, from coordinate 524 downwards.
CGTTGTTGTAGACGACGGGGAGCCCGAGTTCGTGCTCCAGTGCCGTCCGCACGTCGAAGCCCTTCCAGTCGTCATGGGCGAAGTTGGTGCCGCCGCGCGACGAGATCACGCCATCGGCCGTCGCGGGCCCCGGCGTGTCGAGCCCGACACCCAGCACGTTCCCTCGGTCGATGCCGGCCAGTTCGACAGCGGTCTCGAAGGCCTCGCGGAGCGCGGGGATCGCCACCGTCGGCCCCTCGGTGACACGACTCGGCAACTCCACGAGCTGGTCGATCAGGAAGTTCCCGCTCCGGTCCATCGCCGTGAACTTGTTCGCAGTGCCGCCGTTGTCGAGCCCGACGACGTACGACCCCGAGTCGCTCACGCCGTCACCGGCGTGTCCGTGCGGTCCTGGCAGGGAAACGAACGACGTGCGGCGATGATCAAGGGAACCAGGATCCCAGTCCGGGCCGTGACCCGCAAACACCCATGATCCGACATGTGCTACAATGAAGCACATGGCGGAAGTGGGGATTCGTGCGCTG
>JAWLEC010000157.1:0-6838 GCA_041686315.1 Ilumatobacteraceae bacterium | reverse complement strand
CGCTGTCGCCTCTCAGACGGCGTCGCGTGCGAGGATCGCCCAGGCGGTGTCCTCGCCGGGATCCACGACTGCGATCTGCAGCGTCCAGCCGATCGTGGGCTCGTGGGCGTCCCAGCGGTACCACCGCAGCTCGTTCGCCAGCTGCCCGAGCTCGTCGGGAGGCACCGGCCAGTCGTCGAGCAGGTCACCCATGGCGGCGAGGGTCCACCAGGCTCCGAACCGTCCGGCGGCCGCACCGCGGCGCCGTCCGTGCGCACCGCCGCTGGCGCCCGCCCACGCCAGCCACGCCAGCGCCGTCGCCGGGTCCGACTCGGCGGCCCGTGCCCGCCGCAGGCCGAGTCCGCCGAGCGCCTCGGCGAGGCCACCTTCCACGCAGACCGCTTCGGCGCGTCCGTTGGAGCTGGTCGACCAGGGCTCCACCAGCTGCTGGACCGCCAACTCCACGTCGTCGTCGAGATGTTCGCCGTGGGCCGGCGTCACGTCGTGCCAGTCGTCGGGGAGCTCGGGCATCGGGAACTCGGCACCGGCGTCGGTGTACGTGGCGACCGGATACCGCGGCTCCCACGACTGGAGCTCGAGGGGCAGGTCGAGCACGTCGTGGAGGTCGTGGGCGTCGACGGTGTCGCCGCGCAGCACCCGCTCGTGGGCCACGAGCGCCGCCCGTGGGCCGCGATCGAGCACCGGGTCCAGCGCGTCCCACGTGTGATGCTGCGCCGCCACCTCGGTGAGCGGCCCGATGGTGAACCGACCCGACAGACCATCGGACTCGTCGAGGACCGCCGCCACGAACTCGGGCTCGGCGAGCAGCGCCAACCTGTACTCGGCGAGCGTGGCCGCCGGCCACAGCTGGCGACCGGTGTCCACGGCGTGACGCGTCCGGTCGCGGACGCGGAGCAGGCCGGGCCAGTCGCGGTCGCTGCAGCGGTCGTCGATCATCCGCACGAGACCGTCGAGATCGGCGCGGTGGATCAGTTCGTCGAGGTCGTCGTCGCTGGTCACACGAGCGGCCAGGGGTAGCGGCGCCCGGTGGGGTCGGTGGGGAAGCGGCGTTCCTTCACGCACCAGGCGGCACGGCCCTGCAGCGCCTCGATCTCGTGGTCGTGGAGCAGGGCGCTGATCGGCAGCGGCACCCGTGCACAGAGGCGGCTCACCGGCTCGAGCAGGTCGTCCGCGATGGGCTCGTCGCCGAACTCCCAGATCACCGTGCGGAGCTTGAAGTCGGCCGCGAAGCACAGGCCGTTGTCGATGGCCCACACCGCCGCCGGTGTGCCGTCGCGCGCCGGCTCGAGCAGACAGTGGCCGCTCTTGCGGTCGGTGTTGTTGGCGAGCACGTCGAGCAGTGCGATCCGGCGCAGATGGTCGTGGAGCTCGGGATGGGCGTCGTGGATCGTGAAGTAGTGCTGGCTGTGGTCGGCGGTGACGAACCACTGCACCGAGCCCTCGCCGAGTGGCCCGTCCCGCAGCACCGTGGGAGGAACCACCCCCAGGCCGAGTTCTTCGCTGAGGAGGTGAGCGGCGACCTCACGGCGATGCAGACCCGGTTCGAAGTCCCACAACGGCCGCTCACCGCGGACGGGCTTGTAGATGGCGGGATGGGCGAGCCCGTCGTGTTCGACGTGCACGAGGAACGTCGCGTTGCTGCTGCCCGGCATGCGGCCCTCGATCTCGATCTCGCCCCGCAGCAGGTGCCCGACCGGATCGTCGACCTCGTCCACCCGCAGCAGCACCGACTCGTCGTCGTCCTGCTCGTCGTCGTGTTCGTCGTCGCGCCCGTGCTCGTCGAGGTCGGTCACGGCGCTCAGTTCATCCGTGGGCAGTCGTGACCGTCGGGATCGATCGGGTCGGCGCACCACGGGCACGGTGGGCGACCGGCTTCCACCACTCCGTCGGCGTGGTCGCAGAAGGCGGCGGCCTGGCCGCGGCTGAGATATAGCCGGACGTGGCCGCGATCGTCGTCGTCGTCGTCGATCGGCTCGCCTTGCTCGTCGAGTTCTCCGACCTCCTCCAGTTGGATGAGCACCCGGTCGGTCGAGCGGTCGTAGCCGAGACCGATCGGACCCAGCACGAAGGCGGCCTCGATCGGCTCGCGCAGTTCGAAGGCCCCGGGCATCGGCCGATCTTCGGCGGGTGGGAGGTCGGCCAGCACGCGGCGGAGGTACTGCACGATCGCTGCGGTCTGCTGCTTCTCGCACTTCACCGAGACGCGTTGTCCGTCGCCACGCACCTGCAGGTAGAAGGTGCGCTGGCCGGGCTTGCCGACCGTGCCGACGGTGAACGCCGACACCTCGTCGAACTCGTGGAACACGCTCACGTCGCGGACCTCGCCATGACGATCACGACGGCTGCAGTTCGGCGAGCGGACGGCCGGTGGAATTGACGGCGAGCACCACGGGCCCACCGCCGTGCCACGAGATCGCGGTGACGGAAGCGGGGCTGATCACGATGCGCTGGAAGAGGTCGATGTGGGTGCCCATCGCATGAGCGACGGCGGCCTTGATCGTGTCGGCGTGCGACACGCACACGATCGTGCCGCCGGGATGTGCGGCGCGCAGCCGGTCGAGCGCCGACACCATGCGGGTCTGCATCTCGGTGAAGCTCTCACCGTTGGGGAACCGGAACGTCGACGGCGCCCGCTGGACGGTCTGCCACTCGGGCAACTTCATCAGCTTCTTCAGCTCCGCGCCCGTCCAGTCACCGAAGTCGCACTCGAACAGCCCGCGGTCGACCCTGGTGCGCAGCCCACGAGCCTTCGCGATGGGGGCGGCGGTCTCCTTGGCGCGCTCGAGCGGCGAGCTGTAGACGGCGTCGATGCGTGGCAGTTCGGCGATGCGGTCGGCGGCGACCTGAGCCTGCTGCGTGCCCTCGTCGGCGAGGTGCAGGCCCTTGGCGCGGCCGGGCAGCACCTTGCCGGTGGTGGGGGTCTGCCCGTGGCGGACCAGCAGGACCGTGGTGGCCCCGGGACCCGACGGCTTCTTCGACCGGCTGCTGCGCGTGGTGGATCGGTTCGTTGTGGCCATGAGTGCCGTCCAACCTACTGTCGAGGTCCGTGACTCCGCTCGCCAGGCTGGAACGCCTCGAACAGGAAGTGATCGGGTGCCGGGCCTGCCCGCGTCTCGTGGAGTGGCGTGAGCGGGTGGCGACCGAGAAGCGGGCGGCCTACCGCGACGAGACCTACTGGGGTCGGCCGATCCCGGGATTCGGGGATCCCGGTGCCCGGATCGGGGTGCTGGGGCTCGCCCCCGCAGCCCACGGAGCGAACCGGACGGGCCGTGTGTTCACCGGGGACCGCAGCGGCGACTGGCTGTTCCGGGCGATGCACCGGGCCGGGCTGGCCAACCAGCCGCACTCGGTGTCGGTCGACGACGGCCTCGCACTCACCGACGCCTGGGTGACTGCGGCGGTGAAGTGTGCTCCGCCGGCCAACAAGCCCACCGTCGACGAGCGCGACGCCTGTGCTCCGTTCCTGGAACGAGAGCTGTCGGCGCTGGCTCGGATGCGGGTGGTGGTGTGTCTCGGGCAGTTCGGCTACCAGGCAGCATGCCGCCACTTCGGGGTGCGTCCCCGTCCGACGTTCGGCCACGGGGTGGACGTGCCGATCGCCGGCGGACCCACGCTGCTGTGTTCGTTCCACCCCAGTCAGCAGAACACGTTCACGGGCCGCCTCACCGAGCAGATGCTCGACGACGTGTTCGCCCGGGCCGTCGAACTCGCGGGCTGACCGCCCCCGGACGTTCACCTTCGACGCCGATGGGCCGTACCATCCAGGCCATGCGGATCGGCATCCTGACGCGCGAGTACCCACCCGAGGTCTACGGCGGCGCCGGGGTCCACGTCGACTTCCTGGTGCGCGAACTCCGGCGGCTGGCCGACGTGGACGTGCACTGCATGGGCGCCCCACGCGATGGCGCCACGGCCCACTCCGAACACGACCCGTTGCTGGAGGGGGCCAACGCCGCACTGCGGATCCTGGCCGCCGATCTCTCGATGGCCGACGGCGTGGCCGGGTGCGACGTCGTCCACTCGCACACGTGGTACGCCAACATGGGTGGCCACCTCGCCAAGCTGCTCCACGACGTGCCGCACGTGGTGACCTCGCACTCACTCGAGCCGCAGCGACCGTGGAAGGCCGAGCAGCTCGGTGGCGGCTACCGGGTGTCGTCGTGGGCCGAGCGCACCGCCTACGAGGCCGCCGACGCAGTGATCGCCGTGAGCCACGGTTCGCAGCGGGACGTGCTCGCTGCCTATCCCGCCCTCGACCCCGACCGGGTGCACGTCGTGCACAACGGCATCGACACCGCGTTCTACCGACCCGACCCGGCCACGGATGCGCTCGAGCGCATCGGCGTCGACCTCGACCGACCGTCGGCGGTGTTCGTGGGCCGCATCACGCGCCAGAAAGGGGTGCCGCACCTCCTGCGGGCGGCGCTCGCCTTCGATCCCGCAGTGCAGGTGGTGTTGCTGGCCGGCGCCGCCGACACGCCCGAGCTCGCCGCCGAGACCGACGCGGCGATCGCCGATCTGCGTGCTGCTCGCGACGGCGTCGTCGTGGTGTCGGAGATGTTGCCGCGCGAGGATGTGCGCCAGGTGCTCACGCACGGCACCGTGTTCGTGTGCCCGTCGGTGTACGAGCCGCTCGGCATCGTCAACCTCGAGGCGATGGCCTGCGAGACGGCCGTCGTGGCGAGCGATGTGGGCGGGATCCCCGAGGTCGTCGCCGACGGGGAGACGGGCATGCTCGTGCACTACGACGAGCACGACCCCGCGGCGTTCGAGTCGGGGCTCGCCGTTGCGGTGAACGCCGTGGTCGCCGACGCCGACCGCGCGACTGCGATGGGTGTCGCCGGCCGCCGGCGGGCGGTCACGGAGTTCGGCTGGGACACCGCTGCCCGCCGCACCATGGACGTCTACCGCCAGTTGGTCTGAGCACGGCCACGATCCGGCTCGCCGGTGACGGTCAGGCGGGCAGCGGCATCTCGACATCTCGCCAGTAGCCTTGCAACGCTGTGAAGACCTCTCGCCGGCCCCGTCCCCTTCTCGTCGCGTCCATCCTGGTCGCCGCGCTCGGGGTGTCGGCGTGCGAGTCCGACCCGAGCGCCAAGCGTGTCGCCGAAGACCTGGTGAAGACGCTCACCCTCGACCAGCCCGAGGTGCGCGAGTGCATGCTCGACGTGCTCGACGGCTACACCAAGGACGAGCTCGAGCGCATCGGCAACGACGCCGACGAGGACGAGACCGACGAGGCCGAGGCCCGGGAGGCACTCGAGCGGTCCGAGGCCGACCTCGCCGCCTGCGACCCCCAGCCGGTCGTCATCGACGAGTGACGTTGCATCCGGTGTCAGACACCGGATGCAACATCGCGTCGGGGCCTCGGCGTCAGCCGGCGGGTGTCTCCTTCGCCTGCACCTCCGCGGCGGGGGCAGCCGCTTTCTTCTTCTTGGGTGGCGGCACGCCGACCGCCGGGGCGGCGTCGGCCTCCTTCGGCCAGCGGCGGCGGCTCACGATCGACAGCAGGCGCAGCAGGCGCATCGCGGTCTCGTCGGTCTGGGCGGGCTTGGCGATGATCGACCCGTCGGCGATCATCCGCTCGATCACGGCCTCGCCCAGCTCGGTGCGCACGATCGTGAGCGTCCAGTCGTTGTCCTCACCGATGCCGCCGGTGGACACGTCGGCGTGCTCGGCGGCGAAGTCGGGGCAGCTCGTGCAGCCCTTGCGGGTCCAGGCGTGGCACTCCTTGAGGTCGATCTCGTGGTACGAGCCGTCCTTCATCCAGATCTGGAACACACCCTTGATGTTCATCTTCGCCATGTCCTGCTTCTTGAGGCCGTACTTGGCCTCGAACAGCTCGGTGAAGATGGCGTCGTCGAACGTCTTGGAACAGAGCAGGCCGATGTTGAACTGGAAGGGCTTGGACACCTTGCCGGCCTTGCGGTCCCACATCGTCGGCGGCGACGACGTCTGACAGCCCATGCCCACGAGCGCGAGCCGTTCGTATCCCTTCTCCTTCGCCTCGGGCAGGGCGAGCGGGTTGGCGCAGTAGGTGTACCGGCTGCCGGCGGTGGCGAGAATCTCCTCCTTGGTGGAGACGACCGCGGGTTTGGCCTTCCACTGGTCGTCGTCCTCGACGCCGCTGACCAGCGCGGCGTCGATGTAGTCGTGCTCGCGCAGCCAGATGAGCATCGCCGAGACCAGCCCGCCGTCCTGGCCCATCTTGTGCACCATCTCGTCGCTGGCGCGGGTGAGGTGGAGCTGGCGCCACACCCCGGCCATCTCGTCGGGTTCACGCACCCGTCCGAACAGGTGCATGTCGGCAGCGGGTTCCCACGCCCGGAACCGTGGGCACGCCCGGGTGCAGGTGGTGCAGCCACCGCCCTCACCGAATCCGTGGATGCAGTTGTCGAGGCCGAGTTCCTCCTCGAGATGGAACGGGAGGTACTTGCCCTCTTCGTGTTCGTAGCCGATGACGTCGTGCGGGCAGGTGACCACGCACCCGGCGCAGCCGGTGCACAGACCGGTCGTGATGACCTCGGCGTACAGCTCCTTCCATTGGGCCGTCCATCGTCCGGCCGTGGCGGGAGGTGTGACGCCGGGTGACGCGGGGGCGGATTCGACGGAGGTCATGGGTGTGATCGTAGGTGAGTCGGACTGGTCGTTCGTAGGCCGGGTCGCCGCCGTCTGCGAACGCCGTCGCACACGGCGGCGTCGATGCCGGAACGCGGCGATCCCCGAGCCACCCCTCTGAGGACGCAAAGGGAGGCCCGGGGATCGACCCGCAGGACGCGGCGATGCGTCCCGAACGTCGGCGGTGGGGGGGGGGCGGCCCCCGGCCCCCCCCCCCCCC
>JAWLEC010000156.1:2212-6928 GCA_041686315.1 Ilumatobacteraceae bacterium | reverse complement strand
GAGACCCGACCCGTCGGCCATCACGGTTCCCGTCGTGTCGATGCCCCACGACCGGAGTTGCCCGGTCATGGCGTCGAGGCCGGCCCGGCGGGTTCCGGTCCCTGCGCCGCCCGCGTCGAGGCCGATCTCCTTCACCATCAGCTCGGCGGTGTTGTTGTCGCTGTTGGCCAGCATCTCGCCGACCACGTCGGCGAGCGGAGCGGACTGCGTCTCGGCCAGGGCCGTGGACGTCTCCGGTGCGGCTCCCGAGGCCGGTGCTCCGGCGATCTCGACGCCCCGCTCGGCCAGCAACCGGGCGAACTCGCGCGCTGCGCCGGCACTCGGATCGTTCGCTCGGAGCTCCTCGCCGAGCACCCGTGAATCGTTCACGAGCAATGCGTCGTAGGGCCCGCCGTCGAGCCCCGCGACGCCCACACCCCACCCGGGAGCGAAGAACTCGTCGTCGTAGCGGGTGCCGTCGCCGATCACGGCACCAGTCACCGTCTGCACTCCTGCTGCAACGACATCGTCGGCCAGGGCGTCGAGCGAGGTGGGTGAGGTGACCGGATACCGTTCGAGATTCGACGTGGGATACCAGTCCGACGACAGCAACGGGTCGCCGCCACCCACCAGGTACAGATCGCCCTCCACCACACCGCCGGTGGGTTCCTGGACAGCGCGCACCTCGGTGCTGTACCGGAAGTCGGCACCCAGGCGCTCGAGGGCGACGGCAGCCACGACGATCTTCTGATTGCTCGCGGGAATCACGGGCACCGAATCGTTGTGGTCGCCGACCGGGAGCCCGTCGACCGACACGGCCGTGCACGACCGGTCGTTCAACGCTCCAGTGAATGCCGCCATCTCGAGGGCGAAGTCGTCGAGGCTCTGCTCACGGGCGACGATCGTCGGCAGCCGCCGCAGGGTCAGCATCCCCGTGGTGAGCACGTCGGTGGGCGGCGGGACCGCCACGGATGCGTCGACGACGGGTGCCGGCTCGCCATCGGTGACACGGGCATCGGCGAAGCGGTACGTGCCCCACAACGCCAGGGCGGGCAGCACGGCGGCCAGCACGAGGACGATCCAGGGGCCCGGGCCCCGACCCCGGCTCACGCCGAAGTCGCTCCGCGCGCACGTCGGTGCGCGGCGTCACGCACGAGGTGCCCGAGCGCCGTGACCGCGTGGCCACCGCTGCTGTAGCAGAGCCGTCCCGTGGCGCGCACGGTCGCCGGGCCGGCGTTCTCCGGATCGGCGACGGCCAGTTCGGTCGCCACCAGGATCGGCTTGCCGGTCTGGGTGCTGAGTTCGTGTGCGGCCTCGGCGAATCGGGCGTCCTGGCGCTCGTGGTAGGCGACGATGCGCTCGAGGCCGTGATCGGGGTAGAAGCGACCGTCACGCATCATGCGCGCCTGATTGCTCTGGATGCCGACCCCGAGGTAGATCACGGCGTGCACGTCGGGATGGGTGGCGATCAGCTCCATCACCTCGGGGATGGTCTCGCGGGTCTCGCCACCGGCACAGTCGACGGGGTTGTTGCGGCTCCAGCGCGGCGGCAGCTTCTCGTCGATGGCCGCCCGCAGGTCGTCCGGAAGGGGCAGCAGCGCCAGGTCGGGGTCGCGCGTGATGGCGTCGGCCGTGACCACACCCCAGCCGCCCGCCGTGGTGAGCACCACGGTGTTGGGGCCCGCCGGGAGGGGCTGCGTGGCGAACGTCGCTGCCGCTTCGAACGCCTCGGTGACGGTCGCTGCCCGTGTGATGCCGTACGACCGGCACGCGCCGTCGAACACCTTGTCGTCGGCGGCGAGGGCACCGGTGTGGCTCGCCGCTGCCTGGGCGCCGCCTTCGGTGGCCCCGCCCTTCACGAGCACCAGTGGCTTGCGCTCTGCCGAGGAACCGAGCCGTTCCATCAGCCCTCGGCCGTCGGTGATCCCCTCCACGTAGGCGAGGCTGACCGACGTGGCGTCGTCGTCGGCGTAGAAGTCGAGGTAGTCGGCGACCGTGACCGCCGCGGCGTTGCCCGCCGACACGGCTCGGCTGATGCCCACGCCCGTGGCGCGGGCGAGATTCATGAAACTCGACACGAAGTTGCCGCTCTGGCTGGCGACGCCGATCCGCCCCGCCGGCGGGTAGGGAGCGACGATCTGGGCGCACAGCGACGCAGGCGTGCTGACCACGCCCTGCCCGTTGGGGCCCGCCAGGAGGATGCCCAGTTCGTCGGCCAGCTCCACGAGGTCGCGCTCCGCTCGCCGGCCCTCTTCTCCGGCCTCGCCGTAGCCGGCAGAGGTGAGGAAGGCCGCCCGGATGCCCTTGGCCGCGCACGCACGCAGCAGATCGGGATTCGCCGACGCCGGGGTGCAGACGAAGACGAGGTCGATCGCATCGTCGGGGAGGTCCGCGATGTCGGCCACCGTCTGCACGCCGAGCACCTCCTCGCCCTTGAGGTTGGTGCCGTACACCCCGCCCGAGTAGCCGCTGGCGAGCAGGTTGTGCAGCGAGACGAACCCGAACTTGCCCGGATGGCTGGAGGCGCCGGTGACCAGCACCCCACGAGGTTCGAAGAGCGCCCGGAACTGCTCGTCGGACGGCCGGGGACGCAGGGTGGGATGTGCCCGGCCGGCGTCGCCGGCGATCTCGACGAGGCCGTCGACCGCCACGAGCCGGCCGTCGGGCTGCACGATCAGGGGGTTGATGTCGACGCTCGCCACGTCGGGACGGTCGTCGGCGAGGCGACCGAGGCCGACGAGGAGTTCGACGAGTTGCTCACGGTCGACGCCTGCTTCGCCGCGGAACTCGCCCAGCAGTTTCTGGGTGGCCAGGTCGGCGACCATCTCGGAGGCGGTGACGGCGTCGAGCGGGGCCGGCCGGAACACGACGTCGGCGACGGCTTCGGCGAGGATGCCGCCCAGGCCGAGCATCACCGTGGGGCCGAACTGGGGATCGTGGACGATGCCGGCGATCAGTTCACGGTTGCCCGAGATCATCGGCGCGATCAACACGTCGACGTCACCGTCGTCGGGACGGGCCGCCTCGAGCAGCTCGGTGGCGGCGCGCTCGACCGCCGTGCGGTCGCCGAGCCGGAGCCTCACGAGGCCACGCTCGGTCTTGTGGGCGATGGCGTCGCCGTTCAGCTTGGCGACGACCGGGTAGCCCAGTGCGTCGGCGGCGTCGCCTGCGGCGGCGTCGGCGGCCCCGAGGTGTTCGGGTGCGATCGGGATGCCGTACCCGGCGAGCAGCACCTTGGAGTCACGCTCGGACAAGGTGGTGGGCGCGTCGGGTTCGGTGGGAGTCGGTGAAGAGGTCGCCATGCGCCCGCAACGGTACCTCCGCGCCCCTGCCCGCCCCCGGCACCCGCCCCTGCGATCCCACAGCCCAGCCACGGCACACCACGTCTGCGTTGCAGAAACGTGGGGCCGTCCCGAAAATTCCGTCACGCAAACGACCAGCGCCTCGGGTTCACCACGTTTGCGTTGCAGAAACGTGGGGCCGTCCCGAAAATTCCGTCACGCAAACGACCAGCGCCTCGGGCGCACCACGTTCAGCGGGGCGGGGCGACGTTGTAGGTGAGCACGCTCTTGGCGAGGAGACGCCCCGAGGTGGCGCCCACGGCCTCGCTCTCGCAGAAGACCACGCTGCGCCCACGGCGGGTGACCCATCCCTCGGCGACGGCGTCTTCGTCCTTGATCGCGCCGATGTACTGCACGTGCAGGTCCACGGTGGAGAAGTTCTGCGACGGCTCGAGCGGCCCTCCCACGGCGGGCACGAGCACGGCGTCCATCAGCGAGGCGATCGCGCCGCCGTGCACGACACCGCCGGCATGGAGCAGCTCGGGCTTGAACGGCAATCTCATCCGGCAGTAGTCGAGCCGCACCTCCTCCACCACCAGACCCAGCAGGTCGGGATAGAAGACCGTGTCCGCCTGACCGAACCGGCCCCAGCGGCGGGCTGCATCGTCGGGAAGCGGTTCGTACTGTTCGGCGCGGTTCACCCCGTCATCATGTCGAGCCCGCTACGCCGGCGAGCAACCCGGGGCCCGATCAGGGAAGGATCGTCAACTCAGACCGGCACGAGCGCAGCGTGGAAGAACTCGAGGATGTGATCGCGACGTCGATCCAACGCAGCCGGAGCGAGGGGATCCTCGTCGAGCAGGCCCTCGAGGAACGGGGCGTCGGAGAAGTAGCTCAGCAGTGCGCCGTACCCGGTGAGCATGAGTTGCTCGGGATTCTGCTCACGGAACGTGCCGGCGGCCATCTCGCGCCGGAAGTAGTCCGCCGCCTGGTCGAACATCGGCCGCAACACACCGGCCAGGTCGATGCCGAGGTGCACCCCGCCGTCGATCGCCTCCCGCCGGACCAGCGTGACGTACGACGGGTTGTCGGCGAAGTACCCGAACCCGGCACGCAGCACCTGCTCGACCTTGGGCCAGCCGGTGGCGGTCGACTCGATGGCGTCGGCGAGACGAGCGAACCAGTCGGACAACAGCCGCTCGAACACCTCGCCGTACAGCGTCTCCTTCGACGAGAAGTGGTGCAGCAGGCTCGGGCGCCGGATGCCGACCTCGGCGGCGATGTCGTTCAGCGACGTGCCGCTGTAGCCGCCGTGCGCGAAGCACGTGAGTGCGGCGTCGAGGATCTGGTCGCGCGTCGAGGGCAGCACCGCGTCGGGCACCACCGGGGCGAGCGCACCGGGAGCCGGCGCAGCAGCGTCGTCGGTCAGGGACATCAGACCGACGACGCTACTGCC
>JAWLEC010000156.1:0-2202 GCA_041686315.1 Ilumatobacteraceae bacterium | reverse complement strand
CACACCCATCTGCTTGGCCTTGTCGGTCTGCCAGAAGATGTCGGCGATCTCGTCGATGTACGACACCAGCTGCTCACCGACAGCAGGATCCATCGACTTCTTCGCCTCGCCGGCCTGGTGGGTCGCCTTCCAGAAGAGCTCGTGCAGCTGCGGGAACGCCGCGAAGTGGTCGGGGGCGAAGAAGTCGGCCCACAACACCATCAGGTGGTGCTTGGCGAGCTCGGCGCGCTCCTCCTTGATGAGCACGGCCCGCTGACGGAACACCTCGTCGTCGGATTCGTGGTACTTCTTGGCGGACTTCACCACCGACAGCGCCTCGATCTTGGCCTGGGCCGGGTCGTACACCCCGCAGTAGAGGTCGCAGTGGGCGTGGGCCACGGTTGCCGATGCGAACAGCTTGGCGAACATTGGTGATTCTCCTCGTTGATTCGGGGTTGGAGTCGGGGATGTCCGGGTGCCGACCCGTGGTCAGCGGTGCCCGGGTGTCCTCGGGGCGAAACATACACTCCTGCCGCGTGGGCATGCCCAAGCCATCTCGAATCCGGCAGGCGTTCGCGTCGCGTGCGCCCCGGCGGTTCGTGGTGGCCGACCGCTCGATGGAGCCCACACTCGTGGAGGGCCAGGGGCTGGTGACGATCCCGTCTCGACGTGCGCGGGCCGGGCAGCTGCGCTGTCTCGAGCACCCCGGCCGGCCCGGCTTCTGGCTGGTGAAGCGGGTGGAGACCGTGCACCCCGACGCCACCATGGAGGTGCTGTCCGACAACCGGTCGGCAACGCTCACCGACTCCCGCACGTTCGGGCCCGTGCCGGTGGACGGCTCCTACCGCGTGGTGGTCCGCATCCCGCGTCGCCTCATGTGAGGCAGGCGGCTCGCGAGGCGGTCGATCTCGAAACCGCAAGCTGGACCCGGTCAGTGCGTCGCCGACCGTCCTACCCTGTCGGCATGCAGATCGTCGCCGCCGTCTTCGTGGAGAACTTCGAGATGCGTCAGGCCCCCGGCCCCTCGACGCGCATCGACATGACCGGCGTGATGTTCTCCCAGGCGGCGCCGTCACCGGCTCCCGTCACCGTCACGCCGCATCTGGTGGGCCTCATCTACTGTCCCGACAACGAGTCGGGCAGCGGCGTGTTCGAGGTGGTGTTCCGGCGCGGGCTCGACGAGGACAGCGAACAGGTCGCTCGCAACGTGAGCCCGTTCACGGTCGAGCCGGGCAAGTTCACCTACCGACTGGTGCGTGGCGAACTCGAGTTCCCCGACTACGGCCAGGTCGTCGCCCACTGCCGTGTCGACCACGGCCCCTGGCACCTGGTGCCGTTCACGCTGCTGCCGCCGGCCTGACGGGCGGTTGGGTCGCCCGCCCCCGGCCGCGGGTACTCTCGGCCCGTGCCACTGACCGAGGAACAGGATCGTCTCGCCGTCGCGCTCATCCGAGGGATGGGCATGGACGGCCCGCTCGCCGCCAACAGCGGCCATCAGGGCACGGCGATGGCGCTGGCGCCGTTGGCCCACGTGCTCTTCAGCCGGGTGTTGAAGCACGATCCCGCCGATCCTGCGTGGCCCGACCGTGACCGTTTCGTGCTCTCCAACGGGCACGCCTCGATCCTGCAGTACTCGATGCTCTACCTGTCCGGCACGGGCCTCGAACTCGACGACCTGAAGAACTTCCGCCAGTGGGACTCGGCCACTCCCGGCCACCCCGAAGCGGGTCACACTGCCGGCGTGGAGGTCACCACGGGGCCACTCGGACAGGGATTCGGCAACGCCGTCGGCATGGCGATCGCCGAGCGGAACCTGCGTGCCCGCTTCGGTGAGGAGGCACAGGATCACCACACGTTCGTGATCGCCGGCGACGGCTGTCTGATGGAGGGCATCAGCCACGAGGCGGCCTCCCTGGCCGGTCACCTCGGGCTGGGCAGGCTGATCTGCGTCTTCGACGACAACCAGATCACGATCGACGGCCCCACGAGCCTGTCGAACAGCGACGACACCGCCGCCCGGTTCCGGGCCTACGGCTGGGAGGTCGTGGAGCTCGGCGAGATCGCCGACGACCTCGACGCGCTCGAGGCGGCACTCGAGTCGGCCAGGGCGCAGACGGACCGGCCCACGCTGCTGGTGCTGCGCTCGCACATCGCCGAGCCGTCGCCCGACCACACCGACACCGCGGCCGCCCACGGCAACCCGTTCTCCGCCGCCGACGTCAC
>JAWLEC010000022.1:0-29562 GCA_041686315.1 Ilumatobacteraceae bacterium | reverse complement strand
CCCACAGCGCCGCCACCCGCACCGTTCAAGCCCTACCACCACCCCCTCGGCGAACGCTGCGACTACGGCTACATCTACTTCCGACCACCCGACCGAAACCACCACCAGCGGCACTTCGCCGAACGCTTCGGACTCCCCTACCCCAACGGCAGCAACTGATCCGCCGAGCAGTCCCTACCTGCAGCGAGTCGAGCTGCTTCTCGGCACGACGCGACGACTTCCTCGGCGACGGCGAAGCAGGGAACGCACCCGACGGGGCGACGGGCTACACCGCTGTCGCGATGTGGCGACTCCGCTGTTGCGCGAAGCAGGGGCTGCGATGCCTCACTCGATCCGCAGGCCGGAGATCGCCCTGCTGATGACCAGCTGCTGAATTTCGCTGGTCCCTTCGAAGATCGTGTGGATCTTGGCGTCACGATGCCAACGCTCGACCGGATACTCGCGGGTGTATCCGTAGCCGCCGAGGATCTGGATGGCCTCCTCGGTGACGCGCACGGCGGTCTCCGACGCCTTCCACTTCGACATCGAGCCCTCGCCGTTCTTGAACTGGCCGTTCTTGGCCAGCCAGGCGGCCCGCCAGATGAGCAGGCGGCTGGCGTCGATCTCGGTGATCATGTTGGCCAGCTTGAAGGCGATCGCCTGGTTCATGATGATCGGCTTGCCGAACGCGTGACGCTCCTTGGCGTAGTCGAGCGCGTACTCGTAGGCGGCACGGGCCACACCCAGTGCCTGGGCGCCGACGGCCGGGCGGGTGGCCTCGAACGTGGCCATCGCCGGCTGCTTGCCCGAGCGCTCCTTGTTGCGGGCCCGGGAGAGCTTCTCGTCGAGCTTCTCCTTGCCGCCGAGCAGGCACGACCCCGGCACCACGACGTCCTCGAGCACCACCTCGGAGGTGTGACTGGCGCGGATGCCGTGCTTGAGGTACTTCTGCCCCTGCGACAGACCCGGCGTGTTCGGCGGGATGACGAAGCTGGCCTGGCCCTTCGAGCCGAGGTCGGAATCGACCGTGGCCACCACCACGTGCACGTCGGCGATGCCACCGTTGGTGATCCACGCCTTGGTGCCGTTGAGCGTCCACTGGTCCTTGGCCTCGTCGTAGACGGCGCGGGTCCGCAGGCTGGAGACGTCGGAGCCGGCGTCGGGTTCACTCACGCAGAACGCGCCGAGCTGCACCTTGTCGGCCGTGCCGTAGCACTGGGGCACCCACTCCATCACCTGCTCGGGCGTTCCGTTGCCGGCGATCCCGGCGGCAGCGAGGCCCGAACCCATGATGGCCATGCCGATGCCGGCGTCGCCCCAGAACATCTCCTCGATGGCGACCGGCAGGGTGAGGCCGGTCGGATCGCCCATCGCGTTGAGCATGAAGTCGACGCCGTAGAGCCCGATCTTCGCGGCCTCCTCGACGACCGGCCACGGGAACTCCTCACGCTCGTCCCACTCGTGGGCGGCGGGACGGATGACGCCTTCGGCGAAGTCGTGGACCCACTTCTGCAGCTGGATCTGATCTTCGTTGAGGTTCAGCGAGAAATCGGTCATGACTCCAAGTTACCCATTGGTAACTGCCGTGTCTACCCGTCGGTAACTCTGTCGGCACGACAACGATCGGGCGATGACCGTGATCGGCCGGACATCAGCCTCCCGATCACCTCACGCCCACGCAGGATCGGCAGCGGGCCGGGACGAGTTCGGCGCCGACAAACAGCTACGTTGCCCTCGAATGGCGCCCTCCACGACACCCGGCAACCGGCCGCGATACGCACCACGCACGCTCGTCGCAGTGGCATGCGTGATCGCCGTGGTCGCATCGGCATGCACGGGTGGCGACTCCGACGGCGGCGCCACCGACGCCTCGGCCACGTCGTCGCCGGATCGCACGGCTGAGCCCACGACCGACACGTCGACCGCACCGACCAGCACCGCCACCACCCCTGCCACGACCACGGCCCCGTCCACCCTGCCTCCCTTGCGACCGGCCGATGCCGACACCGTCGCCGCCGTCGACGACGTCCTCGCCGTCTCTCCCGACGGCTGCGATCCGCTCGACGTCCGACAGTGCGTGCTGCCGTTCCCCAGCAACGCCACCACCGTGGCCGACACCGACGCCGCCACCGGCCGACGGGTGGCCTTCCCGCCCGACGGGTTGCCCGCCAACAGCGCCGGCATCCCGATCGACCCCACGGCATGGAACCGCAACGACGGATACAGCCCCAACACGCCCCTGCTCACACTGGTGCCCGCACTCGACGCAGACGCGTCGGACCTGCCGTCGTGGACCGACCTGGCCGCATCCCTCGACGACGACGCCACCGTGGCGCTGGTCGACATCGCCACCGGCGAGCGCATCCCGCTGTGGGCCGAACCCGACGCCGGCGCCGACGATACGGACGAGCGGCTGCTCGTGATCCATCCCGCCGTCAGCCTCGAGCCGGCCACCACCTACGCCGTCGGACTGCGACGCCTGGTCGACACGGCCGGAGACCCGATCGAACCGTCGCCCGTGTTCCGCGTGTACCGCGACCGGCTCGCCACCGAGGTCACCGACATCGAAGCGCGCCGCGACGAGATGGAGGCGGCGTTCGCCGCACTGGCGACCGGCGGGGTCGGACGCGCCGATCTGCAGCTGGCCTGGACGTTCACCACCGTCAGCACCGGGCGGCTCCACGACACCGTCCTGCACATGCGCGACGAGACACTCGACCGGCTCGGCACCGCCGCACCCGAGTTCGAGATCACCACCGTCACCGAGGAGCCCCGCGACGGCCTGGCGCGGTTGGTGGAAGGGACGTTCAGCGTGCCCAACTGGCTCGCCGGCGAGGGCGGACCCGGCCAACCCCTGAACGATCCCGACGGCGCCGGCGGACCGGAGGTACCCACGGCGCAAGGTGTGGTCCAGGCACCGTTCGCCTGCGGGATCGCGACCCAGGTCGCCGCCGGCACCGAGCCGGCCCGGGCAGTGATGTACGGCCACGGGCTGCTCGGCTCGCACCTCGAGGTCGCCGCCGGGAACATCGTCGACATGTCGAACGAACACAACGCGCTCTACTGCGCCACCAAGTGGGCGGGGTTCAGCGAGGACGACGTCGGTACCGCCGTCACCGCGCTGCAGGACCTCTCGACGTTCCCCACGCTCGTCGACGGGATGTTGCAGGGGTTCATGCAGCAACTGGTGCTCGGCCGGCTGATGTTGGCCGACAACGGACTCGTCTCCGAGCCGCCGTTCCAACGCCCCGACGGCACCCCGCTGTTCGACAACACCGAGCTGGTCTACGACGGCAACAGCCAGGGCGGGATCATGGGGATGGCTCTCGCCGCCCTGTCGACCGACATCGACCGGGCCGTACTCGGCGTGGTGGGGATGAACTACTCCGTCCTCCTGCCGCGATCGGTCGACTTCGACGTGTACGAGCAGATCCTGATCCCCGCCTACCCCAGCGCCCTCGACCGGGCACTCGCGATCGCCGCGATCCAGATGTTGTGGGACCGCGGAGAGGGAGCCGGGTACGTCCATCACGTCGTCGACGACCCGTTGCCCGGCACGCCGGCGAAGGACGTCCTGATGCACGTGGCGTTCGGCGACTGGCAGGTGTCGGAGATCACGGCGATGATCGCCGCCCGCACGATGGGCGTGCCGATCCACCGGCCGGTCGCTGCCGACGGACGGAGCCGCGAGGTCGAGCCGGGTTGGGGCATCGGAACCATCGAGTACGGCGCCGACACCTCCGGCCTCGTGGTCGTCGATTCGGGTTCGGATCCGATCCCGGTCGAGCAGCAGGCGCCCCGGACCAGCCGCGACCCGCACGAGGACCCGCGTGCCGACCGGGACATCCGCCGGCAGAAGGCCGCCTTGCTGTTCGACGACGTCCTGATCGACGTGTGCGACGCCGCTGCGTGCACGGCCGAGCCGCGCTGACGGCGACCGGGCCGCGTCGACGGCGGCCGGGCGACCTCGACCTGGTGCCGCTCAGACGGCGGCGAGCCGGAGCAGGTCGGGGGCGGCGGCCTCGTAGATCAGATCGGCACCGGGCGTGTACACGTGCACGCCGTCCCACCGGTAGCCGAGATCAGTGGCGATGGCTTCGTCGGTGCACCACTCGCTCGCATTGGAGATCACCTGCACCTCGGGCCCGTAGGCCGACGCCGCCTCCCGGAGCAGGGCCGTGACGTGGGCGACGCGGTCGTCGTCGCCACGTTCGGGCAATGCCCGCACGCCGGCGCCCTCCACGTCCTGGGGCCGCATGCACGCCACCTCCAGCAACGCCACGTTGGAGCCCTCCGCCAACATCGCGTCGATCCCCGAGCGGAGGTTGTCGACGAACAACTGGTCGCCGGCGGGCGTGTCGAATCCGTAGACGGTGCCGTCGGCGTCGACGACGTCGAACACGTCCCACGCCCCGACGACGACCAGCGTCACGTCCGCATCGGACGCCGCATCGGCCCAGTCGTCCTGCCACCCCTCGCAGATCGCGAAGTTGTTGCCGAAACTCACCGAGCTGCGCACCGATCCCGAGTCGTACACGCTGCAGCCGTCGACGCTGCCGTTCACGACCGACGGGAACACCTCGTCGATCCCGTCGGGCAGGTTGATCGCCAGCGCGTTCGCCTGCGAGTCACCGACGATGGCCAGGTTCGCGGACGGCGAAACGGGCGGTGCGGCCGACGACGGAGGTGCGGACACCGACGCATCCGGCGCAGCGCCGCCGTCGGCACCGGGCCGAGCGTCGGCGAGTTCGAACACGGCATCCTCGCCACCCTCGAACCGGTTGAACTGGTCGACACTCACGTAGAAGACCGCCAGCGCACCGATCAGCAGCGCACCTCCGGCGAGCGGCCAGTAGGTGACGGTGGCGCGGTCGTTCCACCAGCGCCCGAGCACTCCCTTGCGGACAGGCGTCTCGAGGTAGCGGTACGACGCCTCCGCCACCACCACCGTGAGCACCATCGCCCACAGGAAGGCACCGACCGAACCGTCGGTGGCTCCGACGACCACGAAGATCGGCCAGCTCCACAGGTAGAGGCCGTAGCTGCGCTTGCCGACCTCGACCAGCGGCGTCCAGCCCATCATGCGCCGGAACCCCACCGCAGCCGGGTGGACGGCCACCATCACCGCCAGCAGCGACAGGATCGACACCAGGGGCAGGAGCCACTGGTAGACGTAGCCCTCGGTGAGCACCGCCACTGCCGCGGCACATCCGAGCATCGCCACGACCGCACCACCGAGCGGGTCGAGCACCCGACCGGCGGGTGCGTCGGCAGCCCGGGTCCACTGCCACGGGCGCCAGACGAACGCCGCACCGGCACCCAGCAGCAGGCCCCCGGCGCGCGTCACCGTGGACAGGTACATGAAGTTGGTGCGGTCGAGGCCGTCGAAGGTAGCGGGCGGGCCGCCGAGGGGTGCGGGTGAGCGCGACTGCACCCAGAACATGTAGGCGAACACCACGAACGCGGCACCGACGATCCCCGCCGCCAGCACGTGCCGGGGGACCCGGATGCGTAGGATCGCCACGAACACGAGCGGCCACACGAGGTACCACTGCTCCTCCACGGCGAGGCTCCAGAGGTGGCGCAGCAGCGGGGGCTCGCCGGCGAAGTACGGCACGTCACCGAGGATCTGACCCCAGTTGTTGACGTAGAACACCGACCACGGGATGTCGCGTCGCAGCTGCGACTGCTGTTCGGCGGTGCCCCACAGCGCCGCCCACACCGCCACCGCGACGAGGACGGCGTAGAGCGCCGGGAAGAGGCGGCGCACCCGACGGAGCCAGAACTGCCGGAGCGACACGCTGCCGTTGCGCGCGGTCTCGTCGAGCAGCAGCGACGTGATGAGGAAGCCCGACACGACGAAGAACACCTCGACGCCGAAGAAGCCGCCGCTCATCCACGTGAAGCCGGCGTGGTAGAGCAGCACGACGGCGACCGACAGCGCCCGCAACCCGTCGAGTGACGGCTGGTACCCCATCGACACGAGGTGCGACCCGCGGGAGGGAGACATCACGGTCGGAGTCTGACCCCGATCGTTGCGCTCGGGGGCCGGCTCCTCGACCGTGACCCGGCCGGCGACGGCGTCGTCGAGCCAACGGTCGACGGCGGTGTCACGCTCCCCGGGATCGATCGTGGAGGTCACCGCGTCGAGCTCACCGGCGAATGGTGGTGCCGTCGCGCGTGGTCTCCACCGTCCAGCCGTCGGCCTGCAGCTCGGCGCGCAGGGTGTCGGCTGTATCGAAGTCCTTCTCGGCGCGGGCACGATCGAGGGCTACCGCCCTGGCCTGTGCGTCGTCGTCGACGTCACCGCCTGCCCCGAGCTCCAGGCCGACGGCCGCGCAGATCTCGTGGACGGCGGCGGCCAGCGCCGCAGCGGAATCGTCGCCGGTGTCGAGCGCAGCGTTCGCCTGCCGGACCGTGTCGAACAACAGTGCCGTCGCCCGCGGCGTGTCGAGATCGTCGTCCATGGCGGCGGCGAAGCGGACGAGCACGTCAGAGTCGGCCTCGGCCGCTGCGAGGCCGCCGGTACGCGACGCGAACGCGTCGAGTCCGGCCAGCGCCTTGACGGCGGCGTCGATGTTGTCCTGGGTGATCTTCACGGGGCTGCGGTAGTGGGACTGCAGCAGCACCATCCGGTAGGCGCGCGGGTCGTAGAGGTCGATGAGGTCGAGCAGGTTCGACACGTTGCCGAGGCTCTTCGACATCTTCTCGCCCTCGGCGTCGACGACGAAACCGTTGTGCATCCAGTGGTTGGCGAACCGCTTGCCGAGCGCCACCGCCTGGGCCCGCTCGTTCTCGTGGTGCGGGAACCGCAGATCCTGCCCGCCGCAGTGCAGATCGAAGCCCTCGCCCAGCAGGTCGAGGCTCATCACCACGCACTCCGAGTGCCAGCCGGGCCGACCCGGACCCCACGGCGACGGCCAGGCCGGGTCGCTGTCGGTGGGCTCGGACCTCGAGAACTTCCACAGCACGAAGTCGGCGGAGTGGCGCTTCTGGGCGGCGCCGTGGATCTCGCGTTCGCCGCCGCCCGAGCGCATGTCCTCGAGCGACTGGTGGGCCAGCAGGCCGTAGTCCTCCACCGACTCGACGTCCATGTACACACCGTCGTCGGTGACGTAGGCGTGGTCGCGCTCGATCAGCTGGCCGATCAGGTCGACCATCTCGTCGACGTAGTCGGTGGCGTGGGGCGTGTCGGTGGGCCGTTCGAAGTTCACGGCGTCCATCGCCTGCCACCACACTGCTTCGCACTTGGTGGTGATGTCCTGCCAGGGCCGGCCCTCGCGCACGGCGCGCTCGACGATCTTGTCCTCGATGTCGGTGATGTTCGACACGAACCGCACGTCGAGGCCGGTCCACTCGAGATAGCGGCGCAGGACGTCGTAGACGAGCGTGGCGCGGCCGTGACCGAGATGGGGCGGTCCGTACACGGTGGGTCCGCAGAGGTAGATGCTCACCTTGCCGGGCTCGCGCAGAGCCAGCTCACGGACCGTTCGCGTGGCGGTGTCGTAGAGGTGCAGCACGCCGGCCGAGTCTACGAGCGCCCGTCGCCCCCACCCCGCCACCCGATTCACCCCAGCGATGAGCCAACGGCCACACAGCCGGGCGCCTCGCTCATCGACCCACACCTGTGACGCCCAGCGATGAGCCAACGGCCACACAGCCTGGCGCCTCGCTCATCGCACGGTGGGTCGCGCGGGTCCGCTCCGGCGACCGATCCGGCGGGGGGTTCGACGGGGGTTCGGGGGGTGTTCGACGAGGGTCAGGTGGTGGTGCTGTCGGGGACCCAGCTGCCGTGGGCGCCGTAGGGGACGCGGCGAGGCAGGTGCACGACGGCGACGGGGTCGGCGGTGAAGTCCCGGGCGTCGACGATCACGAGACGCGACTCGTCGGAGCGGGTGTCGTGGCTGAGCGAGATGATCCAGCCCTCGTCCTCACCGGCGTCGGCCGACGCCGGGGCGAACACCGGCTCGGCTCCACGCACGCCGTCACCCAGATGATGCTCCCAGCACTGTCCGCTATGCAGGTCGTACTTCCACAGCGCCGTGCCGTACTCGGGCGCCTCGGCGTTGCCCTCACCGGCCATCGCCATGAGGTATCCGTACCGCGCGTCCAGGCCGACGAGCCGGTCGTCGACGCGCCCGAAGTCACCGGGACGATCGTCGACCGCATCCTCGGTGACCGTTCCCGCAGCGAGGTCGATCGTCCAGCGGTGCAGACGGCCCACCTCGGCGTAGTCGTCGTTGCTCGTGCCGAACGCCTCCTTCTGCCGCGACACCGTGAGCACGATGCGGTCGCCGTCCTCGTGGGCGTTGACAGGATGGAACACGAAGCACGGGTCGATCTCGAACCAGCGGACGTCGGCCCCCGTGCCGTTGCGCGGCATCACGCCGAGACGCGCACCCGCGTCACGATCGAACTGGAACGGCAACCCCGTCTCGAGGCGGGACAGGTCGAACACCACCGGCAGATCCATGAACACCACGTGGTTCCGGGTGACGTTGAAGTCGTGCATCATCACCATGTTCGGCAGCTCGATGCCCTCGATCTGCTGGACCACGCCGTCGGCACTCACCCGGATGTAGTGGAGGAACTCGGGCCCCGGGTTGAGGTAGCTGAACGCCAACAGCTCACCGGTGACCGGACACACCTTGGGGTGGGCGGTCATCGAACACGTGAGGTCACCGCCGTAGTTCTGCACGCCCAGCGTGTTGAGCTCGTTGTCGAGCCGCCACGGCCAGTGGCCCTCCTCCAGCGCCAGGATCTCACCGTTGTGGGCGACGACGTGGGTGTTGCCCGTTCCGCGCATGAGGTCGCCGGTGGGGTTCCCTCCGCTGTCGTCACGGGTGAGGCCCTCCGGATCGGTGATGTTGGGCGTCTGGACGAACCGGTTGCGATACCACTGCGCCCGTCCACCCGAGAGCCGCACACCGTGAACCATCCCGTCACCGAAGAACCAGTGCGGCGACGATCCGCTCGCCGGGTTCGGGCCCGTTCGCAGGTACACGCCCTGCAGTTCGGTCGGAATCGCCCCGTCGACCCGCAGCTCGGTGTCGGTGCGCTCGTCGAGCACCGGCGCCCAGTTGTCGCGCAGGTGCCACGGCCGGCGATCGCTCTCGGTGGACGGCTCGTCGATGGCGGTCATGGGTTCTCCTCCCGATCGGGCCGAGCGGCCCCCGCCGCTCGCCACCTCCACTGTCTAGTCGATCGCCCGAGGGCGCCGGTCGTCGGGAGCCGCTGCGGAGGCGTGTCGGTAACCTCGCACGCATATGACGACCACGGCGGCGAACGTTCCCGACAAGCCGAGCCTCGACGGCATCGAGGCCCGCTGGGCGGCGCAGTGGGACGCCGATGGCACCTACCGCTTCGAATCGCCCGTCCCCCGCGACCAGGTGTTCTCGATCGACACGCCTCCGCCCACGGTGAGCGGCTCGCTGCACATGGGGCATGTCTTCAGCTACACCCACACCGACACGATCGCCCGGTACCGGCGGATGTCGGGCAAGGCGGTGTTCTACCCGATGGGCTGGGACGACAACGGCCTGCCCACCGAGCGCCGCGTGCAGAACTACTACGGCGTCCGCTGCGACCCCAGCCAGCCGTACCAGCCCGGATTCGAGCCGCCGTTCCGCGGCGACCCGCCGAAGAAGCACCAGGCCATCCCGATCTCGCGCCCCAACTTCCTCGAGCTGTGCGACGAGCTGGTCGAACTCGACGAGCAGGTCTTCGAGGACCTCTTCAAGCGCCTCGGCCTCTCGGTCGACTGGAACCACCACTACGCCACCATCGACGAACGCTCACGTCGGGCCGGCCAGCGCGCGTTCCTACGCAACGTGGCCCGCGGTGAGGCGTACAGCCAGGAGGCGCCCACCCTGTGGGACATCGACTTCCGCACGGCGGTCGCCCAGGCCGAGATGGAAGATCGCGAGCGACCGGCCGCCTATCACAAGATCCCGTTCGAGCGCACCGACACCGGCGACGACGGCCCGGGAGCCATCGAGATCGACACCACACGTCCCGAGCTGCTCCCCGCCTGCGTCGCACTGGTGGCCCACCCCGACGACGAGCGGTACCAGCCCTACTTCGGCAGCACCGTGCGGACGCCGCTGTTCGGTGTGGAGGTGCCGGTCGTCGCCCACGAGCTCGCGCAGCCCGACAAGGGCACCGGCATCGCCATGATCTGCACGTTCGGCGACACCACCGACGTCACGTGGTGGCGTGAGCTGAACCTCCCGATGCGCTCGATCATCGGCCGTGACGGTCGCCTGCTGCCCGACCCGCCCGGCGGCGTCGACCCCCGGGCCTACGCACCGCTCGCCGGCCTCACCGTGAAGCAGGCCCAACGGGCGATCGTCGAGCAGCTCGACGAGGCGGGCCTCCTGATCGGCGAGCCTCGCCCGATCGAGCACCCGGTGAAGTTCTACGAGCGTGGCGAGCGTCCCCTCGAGATCGTCACGTCGCGCCAGTGGTACATCCGCAACGGCGGCCGTGACCCGGAGCTGCGCGCGGCGCTCATCGAACGGGGCACGGAGGTCACGTGGCACCCGGCGCACATGCAGCACCGCTACGAGAACTGGGTGGAGGGGCTCAACGGGGACTGGCTCGTGAGCCGCCAGCGGTTCTTCGGTGTCCCCATCCCCGTGTGGTATCCGCTCGACGACCAGGGCGAACCCCGCTACGACGACCTGCTGCTGCCCGACGAATCCGATCTGCCGATCGACCCGTCCACGGACGTGCCCGCCGGCTACACCGAGGAGCAGCGCGGCCGGCCGGGCGGGTTCACGGGTGACCCCGACATCTTCGACACGTGGGCGACGTCGTCGCTCACCCCGATGATCGCCGGCGGTTGGGAAGACGACCCCGAGCTCTTCGCCAGCGTCTTCCCGATGGACATGCGTCCGCAGGCCCACGACATCATCCGCACCTGGTTGTTCGCCACGATGACGCGCAGCCACCACGAGTTCGGGCGCGTGCCGTGGACCCACGCCGCGCTGTCGGGCTGGATTCTCGATCCCGACCGCAAGAAGATGTCGAAGTCGAAGGGCAACGTCGTCACGCCGATGGATCTGTTCGACCAGTACGGCACCGACGCCGTGCGCTACTGGGCGGGATCGGCGCGGCCCGGCGTGGACACGGCGTTCAGCGAGGACCAGATGAAGGTGGGCCGCAAGCTCGCCAACAAGCTGCTCAACGTGAGCAAGTTCGTGCTGCAGTTCGGCGAGCCGACCGACGGTGCCGAACTCGCCGCAGGAGTGACCCACCCGGTCGACGCGTCGATGCTGGCCAAGCTCGATGCCGTGGTCACCGAGGCGACCAGCGCCTTCGAGGCGTTCGACTACGCCCGGGCGCTCGAACGCACGGAGGCCTTCTTCTGGTGGTTCTGCGACGACTACGTGGAGCTGGTGAAGGGCCGCACCTACGACGCTGCGCGACCCGACGCGGCCAACTCGGCGAAGCACGCCCTGCGTGCCGCTCTGTCGAGCCTGCAGCGGCTGTTCGCCCCGACCCTGCCGTTCGCCGCCGAGGAGGCGTGGAGCTGGTGGCACGACGTGAGCATCCACGCCTCACCGTGGCCGACCGTCACGGGCCTCGGAGGCGACGTCACGCTCGTCGATCCCGCCATCGAGGCACTGCGGCTCGTGCGCCGCGCCAAGACCGAGGCGAAGGTCAGCCAGCGCGCCGAGGTGGCCACCGTCACCGTGCATGCGCCCGCCGAGCTCCATCCTGCACTCGACGCCGCCTGCGCCGATCTCGTCGACGCCGGGTCGATCCGGGAACTCACGGTGGTGGAGGGTGGCTCCTTGTCGACCGACGTGCTGCTGGCCGAACCCTCGGCCCCGTAGCGGGGCCCGTGCGAGCGGGCCGGACACGGGATCGACGGCGCTCGATGCAGGCCCCTCTTGACGAATTCGTGACCCACGTCACATTCGGAGCGCGGTAATGTCATCGGTCGTGCGTGTGAAGTCGGGACTCCTCACGGCGGCCATCGTGCCGCTGCTGGTGTTCGCGTCCCCTGCTGCAGCGCAGACCGACACCGACGTCACGAGCACCGACGTCACGAGCACCGACGTCACGAGCACCGACGTCACGAGCACCGACGTCACGAGCACCGACGTCACGAGCACCGACGTCACCACCACCAGCGTCGATGCTCCCCCACCCGACGGCGACACTCCGGCCGGTGCACCCGAGGGATCGTCCGACGGCACCGACACGACCACGTCGGCCACGACCACGTCGGCCACGCCCACGTCGGCGGCCACGACCACAGAGGCGACGACCACGACCACGTCCGCCCCGGCGGGCGGCGGCGTCTCGGGCCCGGCCATCGTGAGGTCTCCCAGCGGCGACCGTGTCACGCTCGACGATGCGCCTGCGGAGATCCGAGAGATCACTCCCGAACGGGGCACCCAGAAGCAGATCGTCCCGCCACCGCCGCCGCCCAGCACGCTGGCCCCCTGGGACCCGTTCCGCATTCCCGCGAACTCGGGATCGGGACGCCGCGCCGTGTACTCGAAGTCGCAACAGACCGTCTGGGCGTTCGACTCGAACAACCAGCTCATCAAGCAACACCGGGTGTCCGGCAGACAGACCCCGCTCGACCCACGCCCCGGGATCTACCGGGTGTGGTCACGCTCGCGGTACACCTACTCGATCAACAACCCCTCGATCACGTGGGGATACATGGTGCGCTTCGCCAAGGGCGCCCAGGGCGGCAACATCGGGTTCCACGAGATCCCCTTCCAGTACGGGCGTCCGGTCCAGTCCCTCGCCCAGCTCGGCCAACCCCTCTCGGGTGGCTGCGTGCGTCAGGCCCTGCCCGACGCACAATGGATGTGGAGCTGGGCCCAGCTCGGCACGCTCGTGGTCGTCACCCCGTAGACGACATCCGGTCGCCGACATCCGGCGGCGTGAACGAGCCGTTCGCCCCGCTACCGATATCGTCGTTGCGTCATGTCCGGCGACGCATCATCGAGCCCTTCTCCGCCACCACCGTCGGACAGTGCGCCACCGTCGGCCGGCGCATCGCCGCGGATCGTGGTCAACGTTCCCGAGCCGCCACCACCACCGGCAGATCCGCGCTCCACCCGCCGGACCTGGCCGCAGCGCCTCACGATCGTCGGCGCGTTCCTGCTGGCGATCGCCTCCTTCGGTGGCGCCGGCCTGCTGTACGCCGGCCAGCGCATCATCGAGGACCGCAACATCGCCCCCGACATCCTCGACCCCCGACGGAACGACACCGCCGCCGATGTGGCGGCCCCCGATGTGGATCCGGCACCCGTGGTCACCGACGCCGAGGGCGACGTCGTCCCGGCACCGACGTTCCCGCCCGCCGAACCCGACGCCAAGAACTTCCTGATCACCGGCGCCGACAACAACTCCTGCATCGACCCCGACTCGCCCTACGCACCGGCCTTCGGTGACCGCAGCAACATCGGTGAACGCAGCGACACCATCATGCTGTGGCGCGTCAACCCCGCCACCTCCCAGGTCGCGGTGCTGTCGTTCCCACGCGACCTGTACGTGAACATCGCCGACAGCTCGCGCAGGGGCCGGATCAACGAGGCCTACGAGCGCGGCGACCCGCAGCGGCTGGCCGACACGATCTTCCAGAACTTCGGCCTGCTCCACGACCACTACATCCAGGTCGACTTCTGCGCCTTCAAGACGCTCGTCGACTCGGTCGACGGCGTCGCCGTGCCGTTCGACACGCCGGTCCGCGACGTGAACACCGGCCTCAACGTGCCCACCGCCGGCTGCTTCACGTTCGACGGCGACCATGCTCTCGCCTACGTGCGCTCCCGCAAGCTCGAGTACTTCGACGCCGACGGCGACTGGGTGCGTGACGGCACATCCGACCTCGGACGCATCTCGCGCCAGCAGGATTTCCTGCGGCGCACCGTCGCCCGCCTCCTCGAGCGAGGGGTCCTCGACCCGGACGTGGCAGGCGGCCTCATCGAGACGAACCGCAAGTACGTCACCACCGACCGGGAACTGACGCCGGCGCGGATGTTGGAGTTCGCCGGAGTGCTCCGCAACGTCGATCCGACCCGGATCACCACCTATCAGATCGAGGCCGACGGCGCCACGATCCAGGGCAACGCCGTCCTCGTACCCGACATCGACGGTGACAACATGCAGGCGATCCTCTCGATCTTCCGGGGTTTCGCCACGCTGGCCGACGCTCCCGAGCAGGTCTTCGACACGACCGTCCCGGCGACCACCCTCGCCCCCACCACCGGTGACTCCGACGGCACGGGTGGGAGCACCGGAGACGACGGCGATGCACCCGCCGGCACGTCACCGTCGGCCACCACGCTGCCCGAGCTGGAGGCGGAGGAGAACATCTTCGGCGTCGTCCCCGACGAGAACGCCACCTGCTGATCGTCAGACGTCGAGGACCCGAGCGAGCGCCGCGGCGGCGTCCGACGGGCCGGCGACCGTGGTGATGCGAGCGCCGCAGCGGCGGGCGAGATCCTGCGCCTCGGCGTCGTCGGAGTCGGGAGCGATGATCACGACTTCGTCGAGGCGGCGAGCAGCGCCCACCACGTCACCCGGTGCGGTCGCCCGGCAGTCCGACAGCACCACGGTGATCTTGCGACCCGCCCGCGAACGCGACAGCTGGTCGGCGGCGGCCGTCAGGGCGCCCGCCACGTCGGTGGTGCCGAAGCCGCGCAGAGCGAGCACCGAGTCGATCACCCGCTCGCCGGACTTGGCGACGTCCTGCGACTTGGCGGCGATGACGTCCTTGCCGAACGACAGCACCGAGTAGTCGTCGGGTGACCGCCAGGCCACCGCTGCTGCGGCGACCGCTGCCGTCGCCAGGGGTCGGCCCGTCATCGAACCGCTGCGGTCGACCAGGAGGCAGATCGCCGTGCCCGGCGTCGACCAACCCCGCACCCGCAGCTCGTCGGGGTCGACGGCGCTGCCCTCCACCCGTGCCTGCAGCACGGCGTCGAGGCTCGCGTCCACGTCGAGGTCGCCGGCGTCGGGGCGGTACCGCTGCGTCCGCAACTGCCCGACGCCGCGCGGTGCGGCGGGTCCGCGTCGCGAGAGGTCGAGGAACAGGCGGCCGGCGAGGCGACGGGCCAGCTCGCGCAGCTTCGGATCGGTGGCACCGGTCAGGTCGGCGAGCAACGCCAAGGTGTCGTCGGGGTCGTCCTCCAGCGCCGACTCGACGGCGTCCTCGTCGAGTTCGCCCACCTCCGGTGAGATCTCCTCGAAGTGCGGCTGCTGTTCGAGCGACCTCCGCGAGGTGGTCTTCTTGCGCGCCCTGGAGACCTCGTCGTCGGCCTCGTCGCCCTCCTTGGCGGGTGGCGGCGTGGTCAGCGACCCGTCGTCGCCCCGTTCGGGGCTGCCGCTTTTCCCGGGTCGGACCCACCGTCGGCCGGCTTGCCGAACACGGCGGCCCACAGCTCGCGCACGATGTCCTCCGTGGAGCGCATACTGCCTTCGCGCAGGCGCACCCGCCCCGACAGCGCGACGAGTGCGGCATCGAGCGACACGTCGGCCGACGACAGCGTGGACCCGCGGACGTCGGCGAGCGACCGGGCCACGGCACACATGTCGATCGCGCCACGCACCGACGACCCCACCCGGAGGTCACCGTGCGTCCGAGTGAGCCGCACCAGCTCGACCACCTCGGCCACCCAGGCCGGATCGAGATCACCGGCGGCCCCCGGGGCCGGCGTGCTCGCCGCCTGCGCCACTGCCTGCTCCGTGATCCGCTGCTCGTCGTCGGCCGACTGGTAGTCGACCGCCAGGCGGCACACACGGTCGTACACGGCACCCGAGATGCGCGCCGTACCGATCGCGTCGAACGGATTCATGGCCGCCACCAGACGGAATCCCGGCGCCGCGGCGAGGTGGCCGAGCCGGGGCACGTGGAGTTCACCCTCGCTCATCACCGTGATCAGCACGTTGAGGGTCTCCTCCGGCACGCGGTTGATCTCCTCGACGTACAGCAGCGAGCCGTCACGGAGTGCCGCCGCCAGCGGTCCGTCGACGAACACGTCGGGGTCGTAGCCCTCGGCGAGCACACGGGCCGGGTCGAAGTGCCCGACCAGGCGGGCCGGCGTGAGCTCGGCGTTGCCCTCGACGAACTCGAACCCCACGCCCAGTTCGTGGGCGACGGTGCGCAGCAGCGTGGACTTGCCGGTTCCGGGAGGCCCCTCGATGACGACGTGACGGTCGGCGACCAGTGCCGCCACCACCAGCTCGATCTCGCGCCGGCGGCCCACCACCGTCGACCCGATCCGGTCGACGAGGTCGAAGAGGCGCTGCGGAGCGGAGCCGGACGCGTCGTGGCCCTGCGTGTCCGTCATGAAGCTGCGTCGTGCACGATCACGCCGCGAATGTTCTCCCCGTCGCGCATCGCCTGGTAGCCGGTGTTGATCTCGTCGAGCGTGTAGCGGTTGCTGATCAGCTCGTCGAGCTTGAGCTGTCCGTCGCGGTAGAGGTCGAGCAGTTTCGGGATGTCGCCGCGCGGGTTGAGCGACCCGAAGATCGTGCCCTTGATCTCCTTGTTCCACATCGCCAGCTCGAACAGGTTCACCGACGACTCGGTCTGCGTCATCGGTGCCACACCCGTCACCACGATCGTGCCGCCCTTGCCGGCGAGCTGGGTACCGAGCGCCATCAGGTCGCCGTACATCACTCCCGGCGTCATGATCACCTTCTCGGCCATGTAGCCGGTGGTCACCTCCTGCACCGCGGGGAACGCCTCCTCCATCGACGAGAACGCGTGCGTGGCCCCCATCTCCATGGCCTTCTCGCGCTTGAACTCGATCGGATCGACGGCGATCACGTGACGGGCGCCGGCCATCGCAGCCCCCTGGACCGCGTTGATGCCGATGCCACCGATGCCCACCACCACGACGGTGTCGCCGGGTGCCACTGCGGCCCGGTTGGTTGCCGAGCCCCAGC
This sequence comes from Ilumatobacteraceae bacterium, assembly GCA_041686315.1. Classification (GTDB taxonomy): domain Bacteria; phylum Actinomycetota; class Acidimicrobiia; order Acidimicrobiales; family Ilumatobacteraceae; genus Sva-07. The sequence goes on along the minus strand of JAWLEC010000022.1, from coordinate 12,660 downwards.
CCGTCGCCACACCGCACGACACGAGGGCGACCGCTTCGAGCGGGTAGTCGGAGTCGACCTTGATCACCTGCTCCTCGGCGACACACGTGTGCTGCGCGAACGTGCCGAGCTTGGCGAGCATGTTCAGCTCGGGCCCGCCGGCGATGCGATGGCGGCTGGTTCCGTCGGTGATCATCCCCTTCAGGAACGTGCCACCACCGGCGTCGCACAGGTTCTGACGACCGGTGGAGCAGAAGCGGCAGCGACCACACGACGGCACGAACGACGCCGACACGTGGTCGCCGACGGACACGCTGCGGACTCCCGCGCCGACGTCGACCACGACGCCGGCGCCCTCGTGGCCGCCGATCATCGGGAAGAACTCCTCGATGCCCATCAGCGGCCACGCCTCCTCGGGCGGCACCATGTCGCCGGTGACGATGTGCTCGTCGCTGTGGCACAGGCCGGCGGCCCGCCACTCGACGACCACTTCGCCTGCCCGAGGCGGGTCGACGTCGATGTCGACGACCTCCCAGTCCTGGTGCGTGCCGTGCAGGACGGCGGCGCGACTCCTCATGACGTTTTCCCCCTGTTCGATGGACGGTCGATCGCTCGTCGAGACGTCACCGTTGCATCCGGTGTCAGACACCGGATGCAACGTCGTCACGGTCAGTCGTAGAGGAGCACGCCGCGGATGTTGCTGCCGCTACGCATGTCGGCGAATCCCTGGTTGATCTCGTCGAGCGAGTAGGTCTTGGTGACCAACGTGTCGAGGTCGAGCTGGCCCTGCGTGTACAGCTCGAGCAACTGCGGGATGTCCTTGCGGATGTTCGCCGACCCGAAGAGCGATCCGACGATCTGCTTCTCGAACAGCGTGAGGAAGGCGCCCGGGACGGCCATCGACGGCTCGACCGTGGGATGGATGTTGGTGACGACGATCTTGGCGCGCTTGCCGCCCAGATGGAACGCCTCGCCGAGTGCGTCGCCGTCGCCGACCCCCATCGCCATGATCACCTTGTCGAAGCCGCGGCCCCAGGTCGAGTCGCCGAGTCCCTCCATCGCCTCGGCGATGGACGAGTAGGTGTGGGTGGCACCGAGCTCCATCGCCTTCTCACGCTTGAACTCGACGGGGTCGATGGCCGCCACCACGCGTGCGCCGGCGAGCTTGGCGCCCTGGACGGCATTGGCGCCGATGCCTCCGACACCCACCACGGCGACGAAGTCACCCGGACCGACCTCGGCGGCGTACACCGACGAGCCCCATCCCGTGACGACGCCGCAACCGAGCAGGCAGGCACGGTCGAGGGGGATGTCCTCGTCGATCTTCACCACGCTGGCCTGGTTGACCACGGTGTGGTGAGCGAAGGTGCCGAGCAGACACATGAGACCGAGGTCGTGGCCGTCGTGGGTGTGGTGACGGGCCGTCCCGTCGCTGATCTGCTTGCCGGTGGCGAACGACTCGCCGGCGATGTCGCACAGGTTCGAGTGGCCGGACGCACACGTCGGGCACTGGCCGCAGGCGGGGATGAAGCCGAACACGACGTGGTCGCCCGGTTCGAGACCGGTCACGTTCGGGCCGATCTCGCGGACGATGCCCGCACCCTCGTGCCCGCCGATCAGCGGTGGCTCGGGGGTGGCACCGGCGAGGTCACCCGTGACGAGGTGTTCGTCGGAGTGGCACATGCCCGACGCCTTCATCTCCACGAGCACTTCGCCCGACTGCGGGGCGTCGAGTTCGATGTCCTCGATGACCCAGTCCTGGCCGACACCTCTGAGTACTGCTGCCTTGGTCTGCATGACGCGAACGTTACGCGAGCAGGGCGCGGCGAGTGGCATCGGACACACCTGGCGCCACACTGGTGCGATGGCAGGTGCAGCGGCCGACCCGTTCGACGGTCGACTCTCGGGTTCGAGTGACCCGGACGCGGTCGTGACGGCGGTGCGGGAGATGTCCGACGACGAGCTCCACAACCTCGCCGAGGCGGTGCGCCAGGTGCAGATCGAGCGGGCGATCACCAACGGCGACCACGACGCGATCATCGCGTCGGGCTTCGAGACCGGTTTCGGGCGTGACGGTCTGGGCGTGTTGCCGTGGGTGGAGGGCAGCCTGATCGTGTGTCCGGGCGGGATGGTGGCGAAGTCGAAGACCAGCCATCGCTGCCGTTTCGTGAGCGTCGACGACGTGTGGGTGTGGGATTCGGGGCTGCTGCTGCGTGAGGACAAGCGCTCGTCGCCGGGCACCGACGAGGGGTTCCGGGCGATCGCGCTCGTGCCGCTGGTGGACGGCACCGAGCTCGACGTGGTGTCGGGCAGGGCCCGCAGCGGCCAGCACTCGGTGGACCACGTGGTGAGCTACGAGGTGCGCGGCGGCGACCTCGTGGAAGTGAGCCAGCGCAACGTCGCCCCTGCCGACATGCGCTGACCCCCGGACGCGTCAGCGGGGCAGGACGCGGACTTCGATGTACCGGTCCGACGGCATCCAGGCGTTGATGTACTGCTGCACCTCGGTGCGACCGATCGCGTCGAGCAGGAACGGCTGGGCGAGGAACCCGTCGAACGATGCGTTCCCGGCCGGATCGACCAGCACCTTCAACACCTCGTCGTTGATCTGCTCGTTGCTGTAGAGGTCGAGTTGCTGGCGCACGGTCTCGGACGCACCGGCGAACTCGGTGTCCGACGGACCGTTGGCGCGCAGGTCGTCGACCTGCTCCAGCACGGCGCGGGCCACGTCGTCGACCAGGTCGGCAGCAGTGGTGTTCGACAGGTAGACCTCGGCGTTGGGCGTCGCCCCACCGGTGAGTTGCACCACCGCGAACGGCGAGTACGACTCGCCGAGTTCCTCCCGGATGGTGTCGGTGAGACGGCCGGTGATCACCTCCTGCACCACTCTGGCCGCGACGTCGTCACGCCGGTCGGCACCGGCAGGCGCGGTGAACAGCAGTGACACGCTCGCCCGCTCGCCCTCCCCGGCGTTGACCGTCTCGCTCACGATGCCCGGCGGCACCGGCGGCTCCACGAAGTCGACCGCCTCGTCGCGGCCGGTGGCGGGCAGCGTGGCGAGGTAGCGGGCGGCGAGCAGCCGGGTGGCCTCGAGATCGAGATCACCACTGAAGGCGAAGACGAAGTCGGAGGCGTCACCGAAGCGGTCGCGGAACACACGCTCGACGTCGTCGGCGTTCACGGAGTTCAGGGACTCCACCGTGGGAAGCAGATAGCGCGGGTCGTCGTAGCGGGCGTCGAGCAGCGTGTCGAACTCGGCGTACGCGGGGTCGATCGACGGGTCGGCGGCGAAGGGCAGTTCGTCGTCGAGGTACCGCTCCAGCGCGACGTCGTCGACGCGCGGCTGCGTCATCAGGAGGTGGACCAGCTGGAACAGGATGTCGAGGTCGCTCGTTGCGGCGGAGCCGGCCATTGCCTCGGTGTAGGTGTCGATGCCGGCCTGCAGTGCCACGTCCTTGTCCGCGAGGAACCCGTCGAGTTCGACGGGCCCGTAGGTCGCCACGCCACTTCGACCCACCACCGTTCCCGCTGCATCACCGGCCGGAATGTCGGTTTCGTCGAGTGCGGTGAGCCCTCCGGGACTGCGCGCCTCGAACACCACTTGCCCTTCTGCGATGTCGGTGCGGTTGATCGACACACGGACGCCGTTGGGGAACTCGAGCACCGTCGGCGCGACGAACGACACCGCGCTGGCGTCGGAGAGCCGCTCGGTCGCGACGGGTTCGACGGGATCCGGCGCCACCATCAGGTCGCCGTCGACAACCGCGTCGTCGGCACGCCGCTCGAGCGAGCGGTCGCGCCGCGTCGACGCCTGCGCCACGAATGCTGCTTCCGGCGGCACCTGGTCGGCCTCGGCAGACGGCACCACCACCGCCACATGAGCGCCGGTCCGGTCGAGCCGATCGACGAAGCCGTGGGCCACGGTCTCCGGTGTGGCGCGATCGAGGATCGCGGTGACGAGAGCGAACTCGGCCTCCGCCGTGGGGATCGGTTCGTCCTGCAGCACGTGGCGCACGTACTCGTCGGCGAAGTCGGCATCCTGGCGCGAGTCCCGGCCGCCGAACAGCGACGCCGCGGCGCTGCGGATCGTCGACGTGGCACGCTCCACCTCGGCGGGAGTGAACCCGAACCGGCGGACGCGCTCGTATTCGTCGAACACGGCCTGGGTGGCCGCGGCGAGATCGACGCCGTCGGCAGACACCACGATCTCGGGAGCATCGAGGCCACGCACGAAACCGCTGTCGTCGACGCGGGCGTCGTCGAACGGCGCCTCTCCTCGTAGGGCGTCGTTGCCGAGCCGGGTGGCGACGATGTCGAACGCGATCCGATCGAGGATCGACCGCTGCACGAGCGCTTCCGGTGTCGTGGCGGGTGACGACGGGTCGACGGACGGGGCCGCGAGCGGGAGGGAGACGGCGGCGAACCCCTCCGCCACGTCGGGGTCGGCGAGCACGATCACGTTCGGCTCGGTCGAAGGCGTGATGGTGAGTTCCGGTCGCACCGGCGTGGTCCCGCGGTCGGTGGCCGTGGAGAACCGCTCGGTGATGCCCGCCTCGATGGAGTCCGGGTCGATGTCGCCCACCACGACCACGGCGGCGTTGTCGGGCCGGTACCAGTCGTCGTAGAAGCGACGCAACGGCTCGGCGTCGGTGGCGGCGATCGCTGCGTCGGTGCCGATCGGGTCCTTCCCCTCGTACGGCGACCCGGCGAGGAACAGTTCCTCGAGGGCGTCGAAGATCCGGCCGCCCGAACTCGCCTCCGAACCCCGCCACTCGTCGAGCACGATGCCGCGTTCGTCCTCCACCGCCTGCTGATCGATGGTCGCCGCCGACAGCCATTGCGCCAGCACGTCGAGGCCGGTCTCCACGACCTCGTCGTCCCGGGTGGGCATCGTGAGCCGGTAGACGGTCTCGTCGTAGCTCGTGGAGGCGTTGATGTCGGCGCCGAAGGCTGCGCCGAAGCTGCGCAGCACGGCCACCAGTTCGTTCTCGGGGAACTGCTCGGTGCCGTTGAACAGCATGTGCTCGAGGAAGTGGGCGCCGCCGACCTGGGTGTCGTCCTCGAGCGCCGATCCGGCGTCGATGGCCAGCCTCATCTCGACGCGGGACCCGGGATTGTCGTTGGAGCGGATGAGGTAGCGCAGGCCGTTGTCGAGTTCGCCCGTCACGATGGCCGGATCGGGTTCGGAGACCGGGGGCAACCCGGTGGGGTCGGGGGCGGTGACCGGTGTGGAGCCGTCGACGGGCCGGGGTGCTGCCGTGCTCGCCGGGCTCGCCGTGGCCACGGGTGTGTCGGTGCGGTTCGCCTCGCGGTCGTCGACGCCCGACGAGGGTGTGCACGCCGCCAGTGCGATCGCGGCGGCGATCCCCGCCGCGAGGAGGGCGGAGGGTCGTCGGTTCCGCTCACGGCCAGGGCCGGTGGCGCCGGGTCCGTTGGCGAGGTCGGTGGCTCGGCGCCGGCGGAGGATCACTCCCCGAGACTACGGCCACCGGTCGCTTCGGCGATGCCGGCCCGCAGCCCCCTCCCACCACCAGCACGGCACCCGGCACGACCGCCCCCACACGACGGCCGCCGCCGCTCGGTCGCCTGATCCTGATCTCGGCAAGCCATCCCCGTTCTCTCCCGTCGCGAGGTGTTCGGTAACCTCGCACCATGGACGACACCCAGCACGACACGGTCGACACGGCCGTCACCGGCACCGCCGCCGACACCACCGACGAGCTGCTCGACGACGAGCTGCTCGTGGAGGAGATCTCCATCGACGGGATGTGCGGCGTCTACTGACGCCGGACGTTGCCTCCGTCGCCTCCGGCACCGCCCGTCTCCGATGCTCCACACCTGTCTCGAACTCGACCCGCAGGTCGCTCTCCGCCCCGAGCCCTTCGGCGCGCTCGCCTACCACTACGGCAACCGCAAGCTGATCTTCCTCAAGCACCCCGACGTCGTCTCCGTCGTCCGCCGTCTCGACGGGTCTGCCACCCTGGCCGACACCTTGCGTGCCTGCGACATCGACGAGCGTCGCTGGCCGTCGTTCGAGCGGGCCCTGCAGTCGCTCACCGAGTCGGAGATGCTGCGTGTCGGAGCGGTCCGATGAGCGGCGGGCCCACCCACCTGGTCGAGCAGCTCAAGGGCGGCCTCGACGCCCCGATCTGCCTCACGTGGGAACTCACCTACGCCTGCAATCTCGAGTGCGTCCACTGCCTGTCGTCGTCGGGACGCCGCGACCCGCGCGAGCTCACCACCGACGAGGCCAAGGCCGTGCTCGACGAACTGCACGACCTCCAGGTGTTCTACATCAACATCGGTGGCGGCGAACCGATGATCCGGCGTGACTTCTTCGAACTCCTCGAGTACTCGATCGAGCGCGGCATCGGCGTCAAGTTCTCCACCAACGGCGCGTTCATCGACGCCGAGAAGGCCCGCCGGTTGGCGGCCATGGACTACCTCGACATCCAGATCAGCCTCGACGGAACGGACGCCGTCACCAACGACGCCGTGCGCGGCGACGGCTCGTACGCCACGGCGATCCGGGCGATGGAGCACTTGCGCGATGCCGGCTTCGGCGAGTTCAAGATCTCGGTGGTCGTCACCCGCCACAACGTCGACCAGCTCGACGAGTTCAAGGCACTGGCCGACTCCTACGGCGCCCAGCTGCGCATCACGCGGCTGCGCCCGTCGGGTCGTGGCGCCGACTCGTGGCACGAGCTGCACCCCACCAACGCCCAGCAGCGTCAGATCTACGAGTGGCTGCTCGTTCACGGCGACAACGTGCTCACCGGCGACTCGTTCTTCCACCTCAATGCGATCGGCGTCGAGAACGGATCCGGCCCGCTGCCGGGGCTCAACATGTGCGGTGCCGGCCGTGTGGTGTGCCTCATCGACCCGATCGGCGACGTCTACGCCTGTCCGTTCGTGATCCACGACCAGTTCAAGGCCGGTTCGGTCCGTTCCGACGGGGGTTTCACCCGCGTCTGGAAAGAGAGCGAGCTCTTCACCGAACTGCGTGAACCGCAGTCGGCCGGCGCGTGCGCCTCGTGCGGGGCCTACGACGCCTGCCAGGGCGGGTGCATGGCCGCGAAGTTCTTCGTCGGGATCCCGCTCGACGGGCCCGACCCCGAGTGTGTCGGCGGTCACGGCGAAGCCGCCATGCTCGCCGCCTCGATCGAGCAACGCCCGCGGCCGATGATGGACCACTCGAAGCCGCCCCGTCCGGCGCAGCAGCCCGAGCGGGTGCCGGTCAGCATCGGCCGGCGCTGAGCCGGGCGGCCACTCGGCCATGTGGTTCCTCGTCCCGATCGCGTACCTGCTCGGGACGTTCCCCAGCGCCATCTTGATCGCCCGCGCCAACGGCATCGACATCTCCACGTTCGGCTCGGGGAATCCCGGAGCCTCCAACGTCACACGGGCGCTCGGCTGGCGGACGGGGGTGTGGGTGTACGTGCTCGACGCCGGCAAGGGCGCCCTCGCCGCCGGACTCGGGCTGGTGGTCGACGGAGTGCCCATGGCGTACTGGTGCGGCGCGGCCGCAGTGGTCGGCCACATGTTCCCTGTCACGCGACACTTCCGGGGCGGCAAGGGGGTGGCCACCGGATCCGGCGTCCTGGTGGTGGTGCAGCCCCTGCTCGCTCCGCTGGCCGTGGGTCTCTGGTGGCTGATCTCGAGGGTCACGGGGAAAGCGGCGCTCGGGTCGGTGGTCGCGGTCGGGCTCGTCCCCCTCGGGCTGGTCGTGCAGGGTGCGCCCGCCTGGGAGTTCCTCGCCGTCGGTGCACTGTGCGCCCTGATCGTGGCGAAGCACGCCTCGAACATCGTGCGGATGATTCGGCGCGAGGAGCACTCCCTCAGCCAGACTCGGTGACCTGATGCAACTGCTCACGCCGATCACCCTGGGATCCCGGACCGCCCCCAATCGCGTCCTGTTCGGCCCGCACGTGACCAATCTGGGAGCCGACGACAGGTCGATCGGCGCCCGCCACGTCGCCTACTACGAACGGCGGGCCCGAGGCGGCTGTGGCACGGTCGTGGTCGAGGGCGCTTCCGTGCATCCGTCGGACTGGCCGTACGAGCGGGCGCCGCTCGCCGAACGGTGCCACGACGGCTGGTCGGCCGTCGTGGAGGCCTGCCGGCCGCACGGTTCGCTCGTGATCGCCTCGCTCGACCATGCCGGCGGGCAGGGCTCGTCGGCCTACAGCCAGGCGCCGCTGTGGGCTCCGTCGCGCGTCCCGGAGGTGAACACCCGTGAGGTGCCCAAGTGGATGGAGCCCGACGACATCGCCGCGGTCATCGAGGGGTTCGGCACGGCCGCAGCGCTCGCCGTGGAGTCGGGCCTCGACGGCGTGGAGATCAACGCCGGTCAGCACAGCCTCGTCCGCCAGTTCCTGTCGGGGCTCACCAACCAACGCGACGACGAGTGGGGTGCCGACCGTCTGTCGTTCGCCCGCCGGGTCGTCGAGGAGGTGCGCAGTGCGGCCGGTGACCGCACTGTCGGGTTGCGGTTGTCGTGCGACGAGCTCGCTCCGTGGGCGGGGATCACGCCCGACATGGCGCCGGGCATCGCCGCTGCCCTCGCCGCCGCCGGGCTCGACTACCTCGTCGTGACACGGGGTTCCATCTACTCCGCGGAGAAGACCCGCCCCGACTTCCACGAGCCGACGGGGTTCAACGTCGACGTCTGCAGGGCCGTGCACGATGCGGTGGGTGCCGACGGTCGCGACGTGGCGGTGTTCCTGCAGGGGTCGGTGGTCGACGTGGGCCAGGCCGAGTGGGCGCTCGGCGGGTACGACGACCCGTCGCTGTGTGACGGCGTCGAGATGACGAGGGCACAGATCGCCGATCCCGACGTCGTGGCGAAGACAGCGGCGGGCCACGTCGAACGGATCCGCCCGTGCACCCGGTGCAACCAGGTCTGTCAGGTGCGTGACGTGCGCAACCCGATCGTCACCTGCATCGCCGAACCCTCCAGCGGACGCGAGACCGAGGACCCCGACTGGTACCTGCCGACGCCACATCCGCGGCGGGTGGTGGTGCAGGGTGCCGGCCCCGCGGGGCTGGAAGCGGCCCGTGTCGCCGTGCTCCGCGGCCACGACGTCACCGTGGTGGAGCGAGACGACGACATCGGCGGGTTGGCCCGCGTGGCCGGCCCGAACGGTGCGCTCGTGGACTGGTGGCGGCGCGAACACGAACGTCTCGGCACCGACATCCGGTGCGGGACCACGGTCGGCCAGGAGCTGCACGACGGATCGATGGAGTTCGACGAGCGTGCGGTGGTGGTGCAGGCGACAGGATCGCTGCCGGGCCGTCGCTCCTACGACGTCGCCGACGACGCGGTCCCGGTCCTCGACGTCGCCGACGTCCGCCGTGGCGCCGAATCTCTGCCCGAGGAGGGGTCGGTCGTGCTGTTCGATCCGATCGGCGGGCCGATTGCGGTGGCACTGGCCGAGGAACTCGGCGAACGGGCGGTGCTCGTCACCCAGGACAACATCGCCGGCAACGAACTGTCTCGCACCGGTGATCTCGCCCCGGCCAACAGCCGGCTCCAGCAGCGTGGGGTCTGCATCGAACGCCGAACGCTGTTGCGCTCGGTGACCGCCCACGGCGTGGAGGTGGAGGACCGATACAGCGGCGTGCGCCGCCTCATCGAGTGCGTTGTGGTGGTCGACTGCGGGTTCCGTCTCCCGACCGAACCGCGCGACCGCGCCACGGTCCGGATCGGCGATGCCGTCGCACCGCGCACCGTCCACGAAGCGGTGCTCGAGGCGCGCCGGGCCGCCCTCGCCATGTGATGTTGCATCCGGTGTCTGACACCGGATGCAACACGCCGCTCGTGCATGCGTGAGTTCCGGGGTGGGCTGTGCGCGAGGATCGCCGCCATGACCGACGCCTCGTCCACCGCCGACCTCTTCGATCTCACAGGTCGGGTGGCCGTGGTCACCGGAGGCTCACGCGGGCTGGGCCGGGAGATGGTGCTCGCGTTCGCCGAGCAGGGCGCCGACGTCGTGATCGCCAGCCGCAAAGTCGACGCCTGCGAATCCCTCGCCGCCGAGGTCACCGACCGTTTCGGTCGCCGGGCACTCCCGGTGGCGTATCACGCCGGGCGGTGGGCCGACGCCGACCGCCTGTACGAGACCGTCTACGCCACGTTCGGCCGCTGCGACGTCCTGGTCAACAATGCCGGGATGTCGCCGCTCTATCCCAGCGTCGACACGGTCTCCGAGGAGCTCTACGACAAGGTGATGGACGTCAACTTGAAAGGGCCGTTCCGCCTCTCGGCGCTGGTCGGCACCCGCATGGCCGGCGCCGACCACGGCGGCAGCGACGGCGGGTCGATCATCTTCGTGTCGTCGATCGCCTCCCATCGGCCGAGCCCCGACGAACTCGTCTACGGCGCCGCCAAGGCCGGCGTGAACAACCTCACCTACGGGCTCGCCCGCACGCTCGGGCCGACCGTGCGCGTGAACTGCATCGCCCCGGGTCCGTTCCTCACCGACATCTCCAAGGCGTGGGACCTCGACGCGTTCGAACAGTCGGCACGATCGGGGTTCGCTCTCGGGCGGGGCGGCCAGCCGCACGAGATCGTGGGCACGGCCCTGTACCTGGCGAGCGACGCGTCCTCGTACACCACCGGCACGGTGATCGACGTCGACGGCGGGCCCCGCTGACGTTTCGGTCGAACTCCCGAGCGATCCCGGACACGCACGCCTCAGAGGGTGAAGCGGAACAGTGCCGTGACAGGTTCGGTGGTGGCCTCGGTGGCGGGGAGGAACTGCAGCGCCGCGAGGTAGTCGCCCCGGCCCGGCACGGCGAGTTCGAAACGGAACCGGTCGGGGTCCACCAGCTGTGCGTGGCCGTGCACGAACGCCATGTCGTCGGCCCGGAACATCGCGAGGAACGCGGGCCCGCCGTGGAAGTCCGGACCGTCGAACGGCTCCGACAGCACGAAGTCGAAGCCCTGGCGGGTCACGGTGAGATCACCGTTCGTCCACACGGCGCCGTCGGCGATGTTCTGTTCGGGTCCGCCGCCCGCACCCACGACGGTGACATCGGCGCCGAGCTCGAGGAGATCCGGTCCACCGGCCGGCGCCACCTGGCCCACCAGACGGTACGTACCGTCCGCCGGGAGCGTGATCGGCGCCGACCGTCCGTCGGGGCCGATCACGGGGTCGACGTGCACGAACCGGTCGAGTTCGGTCGTCGCCGCGAACACGTGCAGGGGAGCACCGTGGAGTTCGTCGAATCCGGTGAGCGGCTGGCCGACCCGCTCGATCGCCACCGTGAGCGTCGGCCCGTCGCCGTCCTGGTGGATCACCAGCGCGTCGGTGCCCGACGTCGACGACAACGCGAAGGTGGGGAGCCGGCCGTCGTGGTGGCCCTCGTCGTCGTCGGAGAGGAAGAGGCGCAGGCCCAGGCCCGCCGCCGTGGCAACCAGACCGACCACGACGAGCACGATCGCCGTGACCCGTGAGATCACGTCAGCAGCTTCTCCGCGAAGAAGTCGAGGACACGTTCGACGCTGGCATCGTCGCGTTGCTCGGTGAGCACCGAGTGGTCGGACTTCTTCGCGCTGGGGAGCTCGATGGCGATGAACGCGTCACCGAGCAGCTCGCGCAGGGTGGAGAACCGGTCGCCGACGGCCATGTCGTCGCGGAAACGCAATCCGAGCACCTGGCATCCGTGCGCGGCACGCTCGGCGACCGCAGCGGCGTCGTCGGGCGACAGGTTGAGATCGGCGCCACGGGCCGAGCCCACCGGAAACGGCAGCGACGGCTGCGACAGCACCGGGGCCAGCATGATGTCGTCGACCATCATCCCCAGGGCGAACCCACCCGAGAAACACATGCCGACGGCACCCACGCCCGGTCCGCCGACCTCGTTGTGCAGGTTGCGTGCCAGCGCCCGGAGCCACGCGATGATCGGCGAGGTCTGGTTGAGCGCCATGGTGGTGAACTCCTTGGCGATGCACACCTTGGCCAGTGAGACGGCGGCGTAGCCGTTGGACGGCGCCCTGCCCGGCTCGCCCAGCAGCGACGGCATGACGACGGTGAACCCGCGCTCGACCACCTCGTCGGCGAACCTCGTGACGAGCGGCGTGATGCCGGGTACCTCGTGGATCACCACCACACCGGGCCCGCTGCCCCGGCGGTAGGTCGGATAGGTCATTCCGGCGGCGGTGAACTCTCCCGGCTCCCAGCCGTCCAACACGTCGTGGTCGGCGTCGGTCATCACAGCCTCCTCATGGCGTCGAGCGCCTGCTCGGCGAGCAGCTCGGTACCGGTCTTGAACGCATCGAGCTGCGCCTCTTCGATCTGCTGGTCGCCCATCGCCCCGTGCAGGAACCGAGCGTAGACACCCTCGGAGATCACGGCCAGCCGCCACGACGAGAACGCCACGTAGTAGTCGATCTCGGACAGGTCGCGGCCCGTGCGGTCGGCGTAGCGTTCGAGCAGTTCGCCGTAGGAGGGGAAGCCCTCGATGCCCGTGGGATCGTTGGGGCGAAGTTGCTCGGCGCCCGGGTCGGCCCAGTACACGCCGAGGTAGCCCACGTCGGCGAGCGGGTCGCCGAGCGTGCACAGCTCCCAGTCGAGCACCTCAGCGATGCGGCCGTGACCGACGTCGGTGAGGCAGTTGCCGAAGCGGTAGTCACCGTGGGCGATCGACACGCCGTGCTGCTGCGGCATGCGCTCGGCG
>JAWLEC010000155.1:0-7038 GCA_041686315.1 Ilumatobacteraceae bacterium | reverse complement strand
TTCGAGTTCGCCGTCCCCGACGGTGGCATCTGATACTGGTGCTCGATCCCCGGACACGAAGACGCCGGCATGGTCGGCCTCATCAGCACCGGCAACACGCCCGAGGTCGAGACGGCAGGCGGTGGCGACGACCACGCCGGCCCGCCAGCGGAAGCGAGCGTGGAGGCCAATCCCGACGCGGCCCCGTACGCCCTGCGAGATCCGCGCCCACCGGCACGCGGTGAAGGCGAGGGTGTGACCCTGATCGAAGGCGGCGCGGAAGACGGCGGTGACCTGATCGAGTGGGAACTCGTGGTCGAGGAGAAGTTGATGACCGTCGCCGACGGCTATGAGCAACTCGTGTGGACCTTCGGCGGCGAGGTGCCTGGCCCGGTGCTGCGCACCCAGGTTGGCGACACCGTCCGCGTCCATCTGGTCAACCCGCCCGAGGCGTCGGTGTCGCACTCGATCGACTTCCACGCCTCCCAGGTGTCCATGGAAGACGAGATGGCCTCCATCGCCCCCGGTGAGGACCTCGTCTACGAGTTCACCACCGACTACGCCGGTGTCTGGATGTACCACTGCGGGACCGCACCGGTGCTGCACCACATCGCCAACGGCATGTTCGGCATGGTCATCGTCGAACCCGAAGGCGGCCTGCCACCGGTCGACGACGAGTTCTTCTTCGTCCAGAACGAGTGGTACCTCGGCCCCCAGGGCGAGGTCAGCTCCTACACCGCCGCCAACCAGGCAGCGCCGGCACCCGACTTCCAGATGTTCAACGGCATCGCCGCCCAGCACGCCGACAACCCCCTCGACGTCACGACCGGCGAGGACATCCGGATGTACGTCCTCAACGTCGGCCCGTCGATCGACACCTCCTTCCACGTCGTCGGCGGGATCTTCCACGAGGTCATCAAGGAAGGCGTCCACCTGGGTGCGGGCAACGAGGGCAACTGGGGCTCCCAGGCCGTCGACCTCGCCCCCGCCCAAGGCGCGGTGATCGAGATGACCACCGCCGAGGACGGCACCTACGCCCTGGTCAACCACGCCTTCAACTTCCCCGGACGAGGTGCGATCGGGTTGTTCAACGCCGGCTGACCACATCTCACCTCACACTCGGATCGGCGCTGACCATCACCCGTGGTCAGCGCCGATCCGCAGGGCGCCGCACCGAGTGCCGGGGAGAGCTCATCGTGGTTCGCCCGTGAATCGAGGCAGACTGGACCCATGGCGACCAGCGACGTGCCCGACGTCGAGGCAGTGGACACCGCCGGCACGGCTGCGGAGCCGAGCGCCGCTGCCGCCCTCGGTGTCTTCGGGCGGTTCCTGACGCTGTGGGTCGCCCTGGCGATCGTGGCGGGGGTGGCGCTCGGTCAGGTGTTCCCCGGCGTTCCCGACACGCTGTCGCGTTACGAGTACGCCAACGTCTCGGTCCCGGTGGCGATCCTCATCTGGGCGATGATCTTCCCGATGATGGTCCAGATCGACTTCGGGTCGATCGTGGGCGTGCGACGCGAACCGCGGGGGCTGGTCGTCACGACGGTCGTGAACTGGTTGATCAAGCCGTTCACGATGTTCGCGATCTCGTGGTTCTTCCTGCTGGTCGTGTTCTCGCCGTTCATCGAGGAGGCGCTCGCCCGCGACTACCTCGCCGGAGCGATCCTGCTCGGCGCCGCGCCGTGTACGGCCATGGTGTTCGTGTGGAGCCTCCTCGTGCGCGGCGATCCGGCGTACACGCTCGTGCAGGTGGCCCTGAACGACCTGATCATGCTCGTGGCGTTCGCCCCGATCGTGGTGTTCCTGCTGGGCGTGTCGGACATCGAGGTGCCGTGGGACACGGTCGCGCTGTCGGTGGTGTTGTACATCGTGATTCCACTGGCGGCGGGGTACGTCACCCGGCTGTGGCTGCTGCGCCGCAAGGGGACGGTGTGGTTCGACGAGGTCTTCATGAAGCGCATCGGGGTCGTCACGCCGACCGGGCTGATCCTCACGCTCGTGCTGCTGTTCGCCTTCCAGGGCGACGTGATCCTCGACGACCCGTTCCACATCGTGCTGATCGCGGTGCCGCTGACGATCCAGACGGTGTTCATCTTCGTGGTCGCGTACCGGTGGATGCAGGTGTGGAGGATCCGCCATGCGGTCGCTGCGCCCGGCGCGTTGATCGGGGCGAGCAACTTCTTCGAGCTCGCCGTCGCTGCCGCGATCGCCCTGTTCGGCCTGCAGTCGGGGGCGGCGCTGGCGACCGTGGTCGGCGTGCTGGTCGAGGTGCCGGTGATGTTGGCGCTGGTGCGCTACGCCAACCGGACCCGGCACAGGTTCCCGACCACCCCGGCGACCGGAGTACGGCCGTCGTGAGTGACGCCGTGGTCGGCTCTCCGCAGATCACCGAGTCGGCGCGAGCGCTGCTCGCCGGTCGAGCGGTGCACGTCCGTGCGAGCCGCCGCCACGGGTGTTGCGGTGGCGCTGCCGCCGTGCCGGTCGCCGAGCCCGGTGCGCCCGACGACCTCGATGGTGTGGAACGTTTCGACGTGGCCGGCACCGAGATCTACGTGGACCGTCGGTTGTCGGGAGCGAGCGGTTCGTGGACGATCGACACCGACGGCTTCGCCCGATGGCGTCGTCTCGTGGTGCTCGGCCACGTCATCCAGGTCGACTAGGACGGCGGTTCGGCGTCACCGAGGTTCGCATCGACCGCGGAGGACGGGGTCACGCGGGTTTGCCATCGCGGTGATGGAGCAACCATCCCCCGTACATGTCGACGCGCGACGCGAGACGTCCCGACGACATCTTGCCGTCGCTGCTGGTGGACCTCTACGAGCTCACGACAAATTCTCGAGGTCGACGCTCCCATCTGCGAAGCGCAGCTGGCCGAGTCGTTCGCACTCAATCAGATCACCGTGCAGACGACGCTGGCGACGAAGGCCGCTCGCTGCCGGCAGGCCCACGAGGACGAGACGGCGGCGTTCCGGGCCCTCGCGTCGGCCTTCGGTGAACGCACGGTCCTGCTGGTCGACACCGACGACACACCGCGCGGGGTGGAGCGAGCCATCGAGGTCGACCAGCTGACCGAGACGATGCAGGTCTTCGCCAGCGGTGGCCTCGACGAGTACGAGATCGAGCGGTTGCTGCTGCACGAGAACGCACCGATCGACGGCTTCGGTATCGGGACTGCGCTCGGGGTGTCCGACGATGCCCCGGATGTGGCGTGCACCGGACTGGTCCGGGCGACGTCCTCGGACTCGCCGACGAGCCGGCCCCCACGGATCGACACGAGCCGATGCTCGTCGAGGCGCCTCCGGGAACTCGACCGGCAACTCGACGATCAGTGAACCCGGGGCGTGCAGGTGGTCGGCGAGATGTCACAGTCCGCAGTCAACGTGCGATCGGGGTGCCCACCGGCTGTCGGTCGTCGGTCGTGAGTGCCGGTAGGCGCAGTGTCAGCAGCCACGTGATGGCCACGAACGCTGCCGATCCCCACAGCGCTCCTTCGAGGCCGCCCCACAGATACAGCACGCCCGACAGCAGCGTGCCGACGAGGCGTCCGGTGGCGTTGGCGGAGTAGTAGAAGCCGACGTCGAGCGACACGTCGTCGCCCCGGGAGTACGCCAGGATCAGGTAGGAGTGCAGTGACGAGTTGATCGCGAACACCACGCCGAACACGATCAGCCCGCCGACGACCACGGCGGTGACGGCGACATCGGCTGCCACGCCCACCGCCATGGCGGCGGACACGACCCCGAGGATGAAGGCCCAGGTGCGAGCTGCGCCGATCTCGGCGTCGACGCTCGACAGTGAGCGTCGCAGCAGCCGCGGTGCGAACGACTGGACGATGCCGTACCCGATCAACCAGGCGGCGAGGAACCCGCCGATCTGCTCGAACGACCAGCCCAGGACCTCGTCGAGGAACACCGGGAGTGCGACGACGAACCAGATGTCACGCGATCCGAAGAGGAAGAACCGTGCGGCCGACAACCGGTTGATCGCCGTCGACTTCGACAGGATCGACCGGAGCTTGGGCTTCACCTTGGCCCGGCCGATGTCCTCGTCGAGCAACACGCCGACGGCGACGAGCGCCACGGTGATCATGGCGGCCATCGACCACAGTGCGGCGTCGTAGCCGATCCACGACAGCAGCACCGCGCCGAGGAAGAAGCCGGCGCCCTTGAGCGCGTTCTTCGAGCCGGTGAGGATGGCGACGAGGCGGAACAGGGTGCCCTCGCCGGCGATGAACTTGACGGCGCTCTTCGAGCTCATCTTCGTGAGGTCCTTGGCGACCCCGGACAGTGCCTGGAGGCCCATCACGAAAGCGACCGAGATCCACTCGATCCAGCTCGGGTCGTGGAAGGTGAGCCCGACGAGGGCGATCACCTGGATGCCGAGCCCGACCAGGAGCGTGCGGTTGAGGCCGCTGCGGGCGCCGACCCAACCGCCGACCAGGTTGGTGACGATCCCCATGAACTCGTAGAGGAGGAACAGGAAGGCGATCGCCACCGGGGAGTAGCCGAGCTCGTGGAAGTAGAGCAGCACCAGCATCCGCAGCGCGCCGTCGGTGAGCGTGAACGTCCAGTAGCCGGCGGTGACCAGGACGTAGTTGCGCAGCTTCACCCTGCAGCCTCGTTCGTCCTCGGAGACGTGAGGCCCTCGGTGACCCCGTCGCCGATCTTGGCCGCGAGGTCGGCCATGCGGAAGGCGTAGCCGTACTCGTTGTCGTACCAGATCAGGACCTTGGCCATCCGGCCGTCGACGACCATCGTCGACGGCCCGTCGACGATGCCGGATCGGGTGTCGTTGGTGTAGTCGGCCGACACCAGGGGCCGCTCCTCGAACCCGAGGATGCCCTTCAGTTCGCCGTCGGCTGCATCGCGCAGCAACCCGTTGATCTCCTCGACGGTGACGTCGCGGGTCATCGTGAAGACGGCATCGGTGAGCGAGGCGTTGAGCAGCGGCACCCGGATCGCAACGCCGTTCAGCTTGCCGGCGAGCTCGGGGTAGATCATCGTGATCGCGGTCGCCGACCCGGTCGAGGTCGGGATCAGCGAGTTGAGCGCCGAGCGGGCGCGGCGCAGGTCCTTGTGGGGGGCGTCGACGACGACCTGGGTGTTGGTGGCGTCGTGGATCGTGGTGATCGCGCCGCGTTCGATCCCGATCTGTTCGTGCAGCACCTTGACGACCGGTGCAAGGCAGTTCGTCGTGCACGACGCCGCCGTGACGACGTGGTCGACGGCGGGGTCGTAGAGATCGTCGTTGCAGCCCATCACGATGTTCAGCACGCCCTCGCTCTTCACCGGGGCAGCGACGATCACCTTGCGCACCCCCCGATCGAAGTACGGGGCGAGCAGCTCACTGGTGCGGAACTTGCCGGAGCACTCCAGCACGACGTCGACGCCCGCCACGTGCCAGGGCACGTCGCCTGGCGTGGCGATCGAGGAGTAGCCGACCGGAGTTCCGTCGATCTCCAACCGGTCGTCGCCGACGGAGACGGAGCCGGCGAAGCGTCCGTGGACGGTGTCGAACTCCAACAGGTGTGCCGCCGTCGCCACGTCGGCGAACGGCTCGTTGACGTGCACGAGCTCGAGCCCGGGCTGCTCGCGCAGCGCGCGGACGACCAGGCGACCGATGCGGCCGAAGCCGTTGATGCCGATCCGGGTGCTCATGACGGTTGCTCGGTCGTCGGTCGGGGTTCGTCGTTCACGGGGACTCCTTGCTGGTTCAGTTGGTGACTGCTCGGATGCGATCGTCGAGATCGGTGACGACCGCATCGAACGCGGTGGGCCGGCCGTCCTCGACCGGATCGGGCAACGACCAGTGCCACCACCCGGCTTCGGGGGCGAGCTCTTCGTGGGCACGGTCACACACGGTCACGACGAGATCGGGGTGCTCGTCGGGGTCGAGCAGCCGGGGTTCGGCGCGGCCCAGGTCGAGGCCCGCTCGCGCCGCTGCGGCGACGGCGCCCGGGTGCACGCGATCGGCCGGGTGTGTGCCCGCCGATGACGCAGGCTCGCCGGTGCGTGCGCTCCAGAGAGCGGCCGCCAGCTGCGAGCGCGCCGAGTTGTGGCTGCACACGAACAGCACCTGCCCCGCCGGACGGACGGCGACGATGCCGAGCCGGGCGAGAGGCCCAGGGACGAGTCGGACGTACCGGCGGCGTCGGTCACCCGCTGACACGAACCGTTCGATCAGACCCACGTCCTCGAGGACGTCGAGGTGGTGGGCGAGCAGGTTCGTCGGCAGGGAGAAGCTGATCGAGAGCTCCGTCGGTGAGCGATCGCTCGTCGCGAGATCCTCCACGATCGCCAGCCGAGCGGGTTCCCCCAGCGCAGCATGCACCGCTGCACGTTCCGCCACCGAGTCCATGTCCACCGAGTGTAGAGACTCAGTTCTCATTGATTCAATGAGAACTGAGTGAATTCATCGGGTGTTCACCAGGGCGTCACCGAGTGCGGCCAAGCGTTCCGGCCGCAGACGGAACCACGCCCACTTGCCGCGCTGCTCGCGCTCCAGGACCCCCGCTGTCGCCAGCAGCGACAGGTGATGGCTCACCGTCGGCTGGCTGCGGTCGACGAGGGCCGGCAGATCGCATGCGCACACCTCACCCGACTCGGCCGACGCCACGATCGACACCAACCGCAGCCGCACCGGATCGGCGAGGGCCTTCATCAACTCGGCCAGTTCGGTGGCCTGCGCCTCGTCGAGTGCCGAGCGCAGCAACGGCGCACAACACGGCTCGGGTTCGGATGTGACGTCGGTGGTGTTCACGAATACAGATTGACAGACCTCGATCGGTTCCGCTCGCATGTCGATGCTTGTCGAAATGACTTCGACGGCCCGATCATCGGCGTCGAGACCGAGACGTGGGTGAACGCACCCGACGGCAATCGCTGGCAGTGGTACGTCAAGCACGGCGACGCCGAACAACTCCTGAACACCGTCGTGTCGAGCGGCTCCGCGGACGGCTGTTGCGGCTGACCGTCCGCACCGCAGCAGGTCAGCTCGATACGCCGCCGCCCGCGCAGCGTCACTAAGTTCGGGCCAACGCCTCGACCTCGACCCTGGGAG
>JAWLEC010000154.1:0-7053 GCA_041686315.1 Ilumatobacteraceae bacterium | reverse complement strand
AAGCGACAGCGGGGTCCGACCCCCCTGTCGCTTCTCAGGGGAACGTGGGGCCGTCGAACCGATTGCGGGTGGTGAACGCCTCGACCGGATGGCGCTTCAGTTTCGTCGGTTGGTGCTCGGGCACACCGAGGAAGATCGTGGTGACCAGTGCATGGTGTTCGGGGAGCCCCAGGGCCGGGGCGGCCGCCGGCTCGACCCGGCTGAGGAACGTGGTCATCACCCCGCCGAGGCCGTGCGCGCGGGCGGACAACATCAGGTTCCAGCAGAACGGATAGATCGACGCGCCTCCGGTGATGGGCGGTCGGTGGAGGTCGCCGTCCATCATGGCGATGTTGCCGAGGTCGGCGGCCACGGCCAGTACCACCGGGACCGACTCGATCTCGGCGAGCAGATCGTTGGCCTTGCCGGGGGTGATCACGTCGGGTCGCTCGTAGTCGACGACGTTGAACGGGGTGCCACCGGCCATCGCGGTCTCGAGATACTCGTCCCAGACCGGCTGCATCAGGGTGGCGAGTTCACGGCGCAGTATCCGGTCCTCGACCACGGCGACGCGCCAGGGTTGGCGGTTGCCGCCCGACGGCGCGAACCGGGCGTCGTCGAGGATCGAGGCGATCGTCGCGTCGTCGACCGGGTCGTCGGTGAACCGCCTGACCGTGCCGTTGGTGCGTATCGCCTCGCGTATCTCCATCCGCCGAACGGTACAAGGTGGCATCCGGCGGTGGGTCAGGACTGCTGGGCGACCTTCTGGCGGACGATGTTGAGTGCCGAACCTGCCCGGAACCACTCGACCTGCTCGGGGCTGAACGTGTGCAGCGCCTCGAAGTCGATGGTGGTGCCGTCGGGCTTCACGATCTGGCAGCGGATGTTCTCGCCGGGCACCGGGGGCAGGCCGAGCACGTTGACGCGGTCGTCCTCCTCGATGAGGTCGTAGGTGGCGGGGTCGGCGAACGTGAGCGGCAACAGGCCCTGCTTCTTGGCGTTGGTCTCGTGGATGCGGGCGAACGACCGGGCGAGGATCACCAGGCCGCCCCGGAACCGCGGCTCCATCGCCGCGTGTTCACGCGACGACCCTTCGCCGTAGTTGCGGTCGCCGATCGCCACCCACCGGATGCCTGCCTCGTGGTAGCGCTGGGCGATCTCGGGATAGGCGCGCGTCTCACCGTCGGTGATGTCCTTGCCGGTGCCGGCATCGCCGGTGTACGCGTTGACCGCCCCCGCGAAGAGGTTGCCCGAGATGTTCTCGAGGTGGCCCCGGTACTTCAGCCAGGGCCCGGCTGCGGAGATGTGGTCGGTGGTGCACTTGCCCTGCGCCTTCATCAACACGGGCAGACCCTCGTAGCCGTTGCCGTCCCATGCGGGGAACGGGGTGAGGAGCTGCAGCCGGTCGCTGGTGGGTGACACCTCGACCGCCACGTCCGAACCGTCGGCCGGGGGAGCGGTGTAGGTGTTCTCGCCGGGGTCGTAGCCGGCGTCGGGGAGCACTTCGCCGACCGGTTCCACCGGGCGATCTCGGTCCCGTCGGGGGCGGTGACGGTGTCGACGGTGGGATCGAAGTCGAGCTGTCCGGCGAGGGCGATGGCGAGCACCGTGTCGGGCGACGTGACGAAGCTCAGGGTCTTCGCCGAGCCGTCGTTGCGCTTGGGGAAGTTGCGGTTGAACGAGTTGACGATGGTGTTCGGCCGGCCGGTGATCGACTCGGGCCTCGACCACTGGCCGATGCACGGGCCGCAGGCGTTGGCGAGCACCGTGGCGCCGATGGCCTCGAGGTCGGCGAGCAGACCGTCGCGCTCGATGGTGGCGCGCACCTGCTCGGAACCGGGGGTGATGAGCAGTTCGCACTTCGCAGTGAGCCCGGCGGCAGCAGCCTGGCGGGCGATCGACGCCACACGGGTGATGTCCTCGTACGACGAGTTGGTGCACGATCCGATCAGGCAGGCCGACGGCTCGAGCGGCCAGTCGTTCTCGCGCGCCGCGGCACCGACGCCGTCGGCGCCCACACGGTGGGCGCGGTCGGGTGAGTGCGGGCCGTTGATCAGCGGCTTGAGCTGGTCGAGATCGATCTCGATCAGCTGGTCGTAGACCGCCCCGTCGTCGGCGCGGAGGTGCTCGGCGACCGTGTCGGCGGCGTCGGCGATGGCCTCACGGCCGGTGGCTTTCAGGTACACGGCCATGTTGGCGTCGTAGGGGAAGTGCGAGGTGGTGGCACCGATCTCGGCGCCCATGTTGCAGATCGTGGCCTTGCCGGTGGCGGAGATCGAGTCGGCGCCGGGGCCGTGGTATTCGACGATGGCGCCGGTGCCGCCCTCCACGGTGAGCACGCGGGCGACCTCCAAGATGACGTCCTTCGGGCTCGCCCAGCCCGACAACCGGCCGGTGAGCTTCACGCCGATCACCTTCGGCCAGCGCACGTTGAACGGGAAGCCCGTCATCACGTCGACGGCGTCGGCGCCACCCACGCCGATGGCGACCATGCCGAGGCCGCCGGCGTTGGGGGTGTGGCTGTCGGTGCCGATCATCATGCCGCCCGGGAAGGCGTAGTTCTCGAGGACGACCTGGTGGATGATGCCCGAGCCGGGGCCCCAGAAGCCGATGGCGTACTTGGCCGACACCGACCGGAGGAAGTCGTAGACCTCCTGGTTGGTGTCGATGGCCACGCCGAGGTCGATGTCGGCGCCGACCTTGGCCTGGATCAGGTGGTCACAGTGCACGGTCGACGGCACGGCAGCCTCGGGCAGGCCCGCGGTCATGAACTGCAGCAGCGCCATCTGCGCCGTGGCGTCCTGCATGGCGACGCGGTCGGGAGCGAAGTCGTTGTAGCTGATGCCGCGCTCGATCGGCTGGTCGGTGTCGGACAGGTGGTTGACGAGGATCTTCTCGGTGAGGGTGAGCGGACGGCCGAGGCGTTCGCGTCCGAGTGCCACCCGTTCGGGCAGCGTGGCGTAGACGTTCTCCACGAGGTCGATCGGGGTGGTGGCGCCGTTGTGGCTCGCATCGGTCATGTAGACAACTATAATACAAGTTGTGGTCCGCGCAAACAGCGGACACGACCCCGCCCTCGGGCGTGGGACGACCGAGGGAGTGATCACCGGCATGCGTCAGATCCGATACCAGGAGATCGCCGACGAACTCCGACAGCGCGCCCGCGACGCACCGTCGGGGTCGGTCCTGCCGTCGGAAGCCGAGATGTCCCGCGAGTTCCACGCGTCCCGGGTCACCATCCGCCGCGCCCTCGAGCTGGTGCGCGAGGAGGGTCTCATCGCCGCCCGCCAGGGCTTCGGTTGGTTCGTCGCCACCGAGCCGGTACGTCAGAGCCTGCAGTCACTCGGCACGATCGAGTCGGAGGTCGAGGGCGTCGGCAAGCTGTCGGAGCGCAAGATCGAGGAGTTCGCCTACGAAGACGCACCCGACCGGGTGCAGAAGCTGCTCGGCGTCGAGCACGTCCTGCACGTGAAGCGGGTCAATCTCGCCGACGGTGAGCCCTTCGCGGTCGTCACCGTCTGGTGCCCGGCCGAACTGGGTGCCAACCTCTCGCGTCGCGACGTCGAGCGTTGTCCGTTCTACGAACTGCTCGACGTCGATCTGCACGGTGCCACCCAGACCATCGCCGCCGACCTCGTCGAGCCCGCCGATGCCCGGCTGCTGGGCGTTCCCGTCGGATCGCCGGTGCTGCGCTGCCTGCGCGTCACCACCGACCGGTCGGGCGACCCGGTCCTGGTGAGCGAGCACGTGTTCCCGGCGCACCGCACCGAGTTCGTGGTCGACCTGCCGCAGGCCGAGCCGTCGATGACCCCCAGCGGTCTGCGCATCGTCGAGTAGCCGATGGTTGTGCAGGCCGATGGTTGTGCAGGCCGGTCGTTGTGCAGGCCCGACCGCCGGTCGATCTAGCCTCTCCGCCATGGGCATGATCCAGACGTTCCGGTCGGTGGTGCGATTGAAGCTGCCGACGCTGCGGCCGCAGCAGCGACGGCTGGAACGATCGGTCACGGTGGAGGACATGCGCCGGATGGCGCGCCGGCGGCTGCCGCGCGGCGTGTTCGACTACATCGACGGCGGTGCCGAGGACGAGCGCACGATGCGCCGCAACGTCGCCGGGTTCACCGGCTACGAGTTCCAACCGCGGGTACTGCGCAACGTGAGCGGTCTCGACACCTCCGTCGAACTGTTCGGGCGGCAGGCGTCGATGCCCGTGATCATCGCGCCCACCGGATACAGCCGCATCGCCCACTCGCAGGGTGAACTCGCGGTTGCCCGGGCGGCTGCCCGAGCTGGTGTGCCGTACTCGCTCTCCACCATGGGGACACGGTCGATCGAGGAGGTGGCCGACGCCGGTGAGGGCGAGAAGTGGTTCCAGATCTACACGTGGCGGGATCGCAAGCTCGTGGAGGATCTGGTGGCCCGCTCGCGCGAGGCGGGCTACTCCACCGTGTGGCTCACGGTGGACACGGCGGTCCTCGGACGGCGTGAACGCGATGTCCGCCACGGGTTCCTGCTGCCGCCGAAGATCGGGCCGTCCACGCTGATCGACGGTGCGCTGCACCCCGCGTGGACGTGGGACTTCCTGACCAACGAGCCGATCTCCTTCGCCAACCTGACCGGGCAGGCCGGACTCGACGGGAGCACGGCACTCTCGCTGGCGGAGAAGGTGAAGAACAACTTCGACCAGTCGTTGTCGTGGGACGACATCGACTGGTTGCGATCGATCTGGGACGGCCCGATCGTGTTGAAGGGCATCCAGACGGTGGCCGACGCCAAGCAGGCGGTGGCGTCCGGTGTCCAGGGGATCGCGCTCTCGAACCACGGTGGCCGTCAACTCGACGACGCACCCGTACCCATCGACCTGGTGGAACCGGTGCGCGACGAACTGGGGGACTCGGCCACGATCATCTGCGACGGCGGAATCCGGCGAGGCAGCGACATCGTGAAGGCGCTGGCACTCGGCGCCGACGCGGTCACGATCGGCCGCCCGTACCTGTACGGCCTCGGGGTCGCCGGCGAGCAGGGCGTGGACCACGTGCTGTCGTTCTTCCGCGACGGCCTCGAGCGCACGATGGCCCTCACCGGATGCAGCAGCGTCGGTGACATCGACCGCTCCGTCGTCCGACGGATCCCTCCGACGTCGGCCATCTGACCGCTTCGGCCCCCGCACTGCCTGGCTGCGAGACTCTCCGGATGTCCGATCGCGTGCTCATCACCGTCAACGACGGCGTCGCCGACGTCGTGTTCAACCGCGCCGACAAGCGCAACGCCCTCGACAATGCCATGTTCACGGCGATCGCCGACGCGGGTGAGCGCCTCAAGACCGAGCCCGGCCTGCGCGCCGTGGTGCTGTCCGGCGACGGTGCGTCGTTCTGCGCCGGCCTCGACTTCTCGTCGTTCCAGGCGATGGCCGGCGCGGACGATGGTGCCGACGCCGCCGCACGTTCCGAGGGCAGCCCCGGCACCATGGCCGAGGGCCGCATCACCCATCTCGGCCAGCAGGTCTGCTGGGTGTGGCAGGAGGTGCCGGTTCCCGTGATCGCCGCCGTCCACGGCCATGCGCTCGGTGGGGGGTTGCAGATCGCGCTCGGCGCCGACATCCGCATCGTGCATCCCGACACCAAGCTGTCGGTGCGCGAGGTGCACTGGGGTCTGGTGCCCGACATGACCGGTACGTTCGTCCTGTCGAGGCTGGTCCGACCCGACGTGGCCAAGGAACTCACCTTCACCGCCCGGGTGTTCTCCGGTACCGAGGCGCTCGATCTCGGCCTGGCCACCCGCCTCGGCGACGACCCGAAGGCAGATGCCATGGAGCTGGCCCGCGAGATCGCGTCGCGCAGCCCCGGCGCCGTGCGCGGGTCCAAGGAGCTGTTCAACCGGATCGCCAACGAGGGAGCCGCCGAGCAGTTCGCCGCAGAACGACGCGTGATCGGTGCCCAGATCGGGTCGCCCGACCAGGTGGAAGCCGTGATGGCCGGCTTCGAGAACCGCCCACCGGTCTTCACCGACACCTGACGGCGGGCGCGGTACGGTCCGGCCATGGCTCAGTTCACCGGTCTGTCCGCCCTGCTGCTCAACTGCTCGCTGGGGCACGACGCGTCGCGGAGTCACACCCGCCGGCTGCTGTCGAGGGTGGCCGGAGTGATGACGGCCGAGGGCGTCGACGTCGACCTGATCCACATGCTCGACCATCAGATCGGATTCGGGATGGTGGAGGACACCACCACCCTCGGCGACGAACGCGACGACTGGCCGGCGATCCACGCCAGGGTGATGGACGCCGACATCCTGGTGATCGGCACGCCGATCTGGCTGGGGGCGAAGTCGAGCGTGGCATCGCTCGTGATCGAGCGGCTCTACGCCTCCAGCGGCAACACCAACGAGTTCGGCCAGTACCTCTACTACGGCAAGGCCGGTGGATGCGTGGTGACCGGCAACGAAGACGGGGTGAAGGCCGTGTCGATGGAGACCCTGTACGCCCTCTCGCACATCGGCTACACGATCCCGCCGCAGGCGGACTGCGGCTGGCTCGGCGAGATCGGGCCGGGCCCCAGCTACGGCGACGCGGTCGAGGGGTCCGACGTGCCGGCCGGCTACGACAGCGAGTTCACCGACAAGAACGCCACCATCATGAGCTGGAACCTGATGCACACGGCGCAGTTGCTGCGTGACGCCGGAGGTTTCCCCGTCGGCGGCAACGTGGCCGCCACCTGGCGGGACGTCAGCAATGCGGCCGATCAGGACCCCGACGCGTTCGGCTGAACCCCGCTCGGCCGGGTGGCGGGCGCCGTGCGGCGCGCCGGTCCGGCCCCAGGACCGGAAGCTGCCGCGGCCTCAGGGCCAGAAGCTGCCGCGGCCTCAGGACCGGAAGGAGGACCACCTCGTGCTCGGCCCGGCGCAGAGCGTTCACGCGGGCGACCTCGTCGGCCGCCAGCAACTCACCCGACATCGTCTCGAACATCGTGTCCACCACGGCCCGGTACTGCTCGGGGTCGCGCAGCATCGCCTCGACCGCCACGATCTGGTCCTTGAACGAGCCGAGTTGCAGCGACTGGTCGACGTCGACGACCGACGGCA
>JAWLEC010000153.1:0-7100 GCA_041686315.1 Ilumatobacteraceae bacterium | reverse complement strand
GGTGCTCGACGCCATCGAGCGTGACTGGGCTGCAGCCGGCATGCGCATCGTGCGGCCGGCCGACGTGATGCCGTGGAAGTACCGCAAGCTGATCAGCAACATCGGCAACGTCTTCCAGGCCCTCGCCGGCAGTGGCGAGGCGATCGGCCCGCTCGTACGCGCCGCCCAGGCCGAAGCCCGCGACGTGCTCGATCGGGCCGGCATCGAGGTGACCGACGACGCCAGTGAAGCCGCCGAGCGGGCCGCCGGCGGGATGGAGATCGGCGAGGTGCCCGGACAGCCCGAGGGCCTCGGCGGGTCGACCTGGCAGTCGCTCGCACGGGGCACCGGCGACGTCGAGACCGACTACCTCAACGGGGAGATCGCATTGATCGCCCGCCGCCACGGCCTACCGGCACCGATCAACGCCACGGTCGCCCGCCTCGCCCGCCGTGCCGCCGCCGAGGGCCGTGCACCCGGCGACGTCACCGCCGACGAGTTGGCCCGACTCCTGGGTCTCTGAGCCGTCCCGCAGAGCGAGCGCCGAGAGCTCGCTACGTTGGCTCCGTGGGTTGTCGAGGGTCTCCTGTCAGACGCTGAAGGCGGCGACCCGATCGGCCAGATCCGAGAGTCGGACGGCCA
The DNA here is from genome assembly GCA_041686315.1 of Ilumatobacteraceae bacterium. Lineage (GTDB taxonomy): Bacteria > Actinomycetota > Acidimicrobiia > Acidimicrobiales > Ilumatobacteraceae > Sva-07. The sequence continues at coordinate 6,479 of JAWLEC010000153.1, read as the reverse complement.
GCTCCGACCCCGGGATCTGGCGGAGAAAGGTGTCGTGTCGACCAGCGGGTGTACACGACTACTCGACCGTCTCGAGCAGCAGCAGCTGATGCGAAAGATCCGCGACGCCGGCCCGATGCCCATCGTCATCACCTGACACGCGAGCCCTCCGCCCCGCGGCTGACCGGCCCGTGGGGCCTGCCGAGTCCGGACGGAACCCCCCGGTCAGGTCCGTCCGGCGTTCAGTCCCGGGCCGACGCGCGGGCGATGAACCGCTGCGCCGCGGCGGTCGCCTCCACGCGCCAGAGGTCCACCACGTCGAGCGGATCGCGTCGGCCGGCGAGTTGTGCAGCCTGCCGGTCGACGATCACCGCCTGCGCTGCCAGGAGCTCGGTGGTGTCGAGGCCGATGCGATCGGCGAACACCAGCTTGAGCAGCAGCTCGCTGCGCAGGTCGCGGAGATGCTCCACCGGCGTCACCACCCAGGAACGGAACCGGGCCCGGCCGCGGCGCGTGGCGGCGAGGATCGTGCGGCTCGGGCCGGCGTGGCCGGGCTCCTCGGCGATCGGCTGCACCCAACCGCGCACCGCCAGCTGGTCGAGCGACCGGTACGTGAGCGGTCGCGACAGGGTCCAGATCCGTCCGATGTCGCCGTCGGGCCGCAACCTCTTCGCCACCGCCCAGCCGTGCGCCGGCTCGCCGTGGAGGATGCCGAGACAGGCCCATTCCCCCAGCAGCGGTGGCGGGGGCGCTGCGTCGGACCCGCTCATGCCGGGTACGTCTCGATGTCGGTGGCCTTCACCACGGCGTACACCTCGTCGCCGAGCTGCAACCCGAGGGTGTCGAGTGCCCGCTCCGTGATCTCCGCCGTGAGATGCAGCCGCCCGGCCACGCCCACACGCACGCGGTCGCCGATGCGGTCGATGTCGTCGACCGTGCCCGCGAACGTGTTGCGTGCACTGCTGTCGACCTGTGCCCGCGACAGCGTGATCGACTGCGGGCGCAGCAGGGCGAATCCGGGGCCCACGAAGTCCGACACCGCGGACACCACCACCCCGTCGGGCGTCACCAGGCCGTCGGCGCCGACGACGCCCGTCACCAGGTTCGTCCCCACCAGTTCCGCCACGTAGCGCGACCGCGGATTCGCCGTGATCTCGGCCACGGTGCCGCACTGCACCAGCCGACCGCTGTCGACGATGGCCACACGATCGGCGAGTGCGTAGGCGTCGACCGGGTCGTGGGTCACCAGCAGCCGGACCCCGTCGAAACCCGACAGGTGGGTGCGCAGGTCGCGTCGCACCTGTCGGCGCGTGGCGACGTCGAGTGCGGCGAGGGGCTCGTCGAGCAGCAGCACCCTCGGCTCCACGGCCAGCGCGCGTGCCAACGCAACCCGCTGCGCCTGGCCACCCGACAGCGCTTGCGGGCGCGACCCGGCGTGGTCGGACAGGCCGACACGCTCGAGCCACTCGGCGGCCCGGCGGCGCCCGTCCACCCGGCTCACGCCGCGGGCACGCAGGCCGAACGCCACGTTGTCGAGCGCAGTGAGGTGGTCGAACAGCAGGTACTGCTGGAACACCACCCCGACGGGCCGATGCTCCGGGGGCACGAACACGCCGGCGTCGGGGTCGTCGAGCACGACGTCTCCACACACCGGGTCGGCGAGACGGATGCTGCCGTGGTCGATCGGCGCCAGACCTGCGAGCGCGCGCAGCAGGGTGCTCTTGCCCGAGCCGTTCGGCCCCAACACGGCCAGCACCTCGCCACGGCCCACCTGCAACTCGACGTCGAGGTGGAAACCACCGAGCCGCAGCTCGACGTCGGCGTGCAGGGTCACGCGACCACATCCCGGCTGCCACCGAGCCAACGGTCGCGTAGGCCCAGCAGCACCACGAAGCTCACCGCGATGAGCAGCATCGCGATGATGATCGCCTCGTCGGGGTCGGTCTCCAGCGTGAGGTAGGTGGCGAGCGGCAGGGTCTGCGTCTCGCCCGGGAAGTTGCCGGCGAAGGTGATCGTGGCTCCGAACTCCCCCAGCGCCCGTGCCCACGCCAGCACGACGCCGGCGATCAGCGCCGGCCGGATGCTCGGCAGCGTGACCCGCGAGAACACGTACCACCGGCCGGCCCCGAGCGTGCGCGCCGCGTCCTCGATGCGGTGGTCGATCTGGCGCAGCGCCGCCTCCACCGTGAGCACCAGGAAGGGCATCGCCACGAACACCTGGGCCACGACCACGCCGGTGGTGGTGAACGGCAGCCGGATGCCGAACCAGTCGTCGAGGTACTGGCCGAACACGCCGCGACGACCGAACGAGGCGAACAGAGCGACACCGCCCACCACGGGGGGCAGCACCATCGAGAGCGTGGCCAGTGCCCGCACGAGACCCCGGCCCGGGAAGTCGATCCGCGCCAGCAGCCAGGCCAGCGGCACGCCGAACAGCGCCGCGACCGCCGCAGCCGTGACCGACGTGCGGATCGACAGCCACAACGCCGTCCGCACCGATGAACGGCCGAGCACCTCCAGCAACGACCCCCACGGGGCACGCAGCAGCAACCCGAGGAACGGCAGCGCGAAGAAGGCGGCGGCCACGACGGCCAGCATCAGCGCCGGCAGGGGCAGCCGCTCGCGTCCGACGCCCCGGTGCGCCCGGGCGCGGTCCGCCGTTCGCCGACCGCTCACGGAACCTCGAAGCCGTGGTCGACGAGGATCCGCCGGCCGGTGGAGCCGAGCACGACGTCGACGAACCCGTCCACTCCCGCGCCGGCGTCGACCGTGACGGCCAGCGGATACTCGGCGACCACGTTGACGTCGTCGGGGATGGCCACGCCGTCGACGTCGCCACCCGCCGCGAGCACGTCGGTGACGTAGGCGATCCCGGCATCGGCCTCACCGAGCGCCACCTTGGTGACCACCGCCTTGACGTTGGCCTCCAGCGAGTCGGGCTGCACGTCCACACCTGCACGCTCGAACACCTCCGACGCATAGGAACCGCACGGCGCCTCGGGTGCGCACGTGACCACCACCAGGTCGGGCGCGGTGAGGTCCGCGAGGCCGGTGATGCCCAGCGGGTTGCCCGGCTCCACCACGATCACGGCCCGGTTGGTGGCGAACATCACGGGTTCACCGCGTGTGGCACCGGCGTCGACCAGCCGGCCCATCGTGCGGGTGTCGGCCGAGGCGTACACGTCGGCAGGGGCGCCCTCGAGGATCTGCGAGGCGAGCTGCGACGAGGCGGCGAAGTTGACCGTCACCTCGGCATCGGGCTCGACCTCGGCGTAGGCGTCGGCGATGTCGGTGAACGCCTCGGTGAGCGATGCGGCAGCGAAGACGACGATCTCGCCACCCGCGTCGTCGTTGCTCCCGCAGGCTGCCATCGGCAGGGCCGCCACGACGGCGCCGACCGCCACTCGCCACCACCGGGACCGACGCATCCGGCCACCCTAGCCCCACCAGTAGTCAGTACTGGACTACTCGCTTCCACCATCGGACCATCGTGCGTTCCGCGGACCGCTGCCATCCGCCGGGAGGGCCCCGCCTACGATCCGCTCGAACCACCTCGACGGGAGCACTCCATGAAGTACGTGAAACTCGGCAACACCGGCCTCGACGTGTCGAGGATCTGCCTCGGCTGCATGAGCTTCGGAGCCTCCGACCAGGGCACGCACCCCTGGTCGCTCGACGAGGCGAGTTCCCGACCGTTCATCCGGCGTGCGCTCGATGCGGGCATCAACTTCTTCGACACGGCGAACGTGTACTCGATGGGCACCAGCGAGGAGTACGTGGGCCGCGCCCTGGCCGAACTCGCCGACCGCGACGACGTGGTGATCGCCACCAAGGTGCACGGCCCGATGCGCAACGGCCGCAACGCGCTCGGCCTGTCGCGCAAGGCGATCCTCGCCGAGGTGGACCACAGCCTCCGCCGCCTCGGCACCGACTACATCGACCTCTACCAGATCCACCGCTTCGACCGGCGCACGCCGATCGAGGAGACGATGGAAGCGCTCCACGACGTGGTGAAGGCGGGCAAGGTGCGCTACCTCGGTGCATCGTCGATGTGGGCGTGGCAGTTCTCCAAGGCGCAGTACACGGCCGAACTGCACGGCTGGACGAAGTTCGTCAGCATGCAGAACCACTACAACCTCCTCCAGCGCGAGGAGGAGCGCGAGATGATGCCGCTGTGCGCCGACCAGGGTGTGGGCGTGATCCCGTGGAGCCCGCTGGCACGTGGCCGGTTGACGCGTGACTGGGACGACACCACGTCACGGTCGGAGACCGACGAGTTCGGCAAGGTGCTGTACCAGCCCGAGGACCGGGTGATCGTCGAACGTGTCGCCGAGATCGCCGGCGAGCGGGGCGTGCTGCGCGCCCAGGTGGCGTTGGCCTGGATGCTGTCGAAACCGTTCGTGACGGCGCCGATCGTGGGCGCCACCAGGGAGCACCACATCGACGACGCCGTCGCCGCCGTGGACCTCACCCTGTCCGACGACGAGATCGCCCGCCTGGAAGAGCCCTACACCCCCCACCAGGTGGTCGGCTTCCGCTGACCCACCGCTCACATCCGCCCCCCACATCCCGAAAAATGCCCGGTTCGTAGCGCGAGGCGCTACGAGCGAGGCATTTTTCGGATGGGGCGGGTGATGAAACGAGAAACCCGGTGCACATCGGGGAACGATCTCGGCACGGGCGTGGTTTCGTGAACGTGATGCTCGATGGCGCGCTCCGGCCGGTGAAGGACCGGTACCTCGGTCCGGTCGTGGCCGGCCCGGTCGGCCGGCTGCACCCGACGCTGCTGTCGATGCTGTCGCTGCTCACCGCCGTCGGCGCCGGCCTGGCGGCCTCCCGGCAGCTCGCCGTCGTCGCCGTTGCGCTGTGGCTGCTCAGCCGGCTCGCCGACGGCCTCGACGGAGCCGTCGCCCGCGACCGCGGCACGGCCAGCGACCTCGGCGGGTTCGTCGACATCGTGTTCGACACCATCGGCTATGCCGCGATCCCACTCGGCGTGGCGGCCGGCATCGACAGCCGCACCGGCTGGATCGTGACCGCCGTCCTCCTGGCCACCTTCTACGTCAACGCCGTGTCGTGGACGTACATCTCGGCGGTGCTCGAGAAGCGCGGCTCCGCCGGCGCCGTCACCTCCGTGGTGATGCCCCGCGGCCTCGTCGAGGGCACCGAGACCATCGTGTTCTTCACGCTGGCGCTCGCCGTGCCGTCGATCGCCGTCTGGGTGTTCGGCGTGATGGCGGCCGCCGTCGCCGTCACCATGGGAGAACGCCTGTGGTGGTCGCGGAGCGTGTTGCGATGACCGCCACCGACCTCACCTCGCCCGCCGCGACGCCGACAGCACGGCGGTGGACGGGCTGGGCGCAACGGGGCGCCGTGCTGGCGGTCTGGCTGACGGCGGTGGTGGCATGGCAGCGCCATCAGAGCAGCACCGGCCTCTCCACCACCGAGACCGCCCAGCAGTTCGTCGACACCGTCGGGAGCGCGTGGTGGGGAGTGCTCGCCTACATCGGCGTGTACCTCGCTCGGCCCGTGGTGCTGTTTCCGGCGTCGATCCTCACCGTGGTGGGCGGTCTGCTCTTCGGGCCGGTGGCCGGGGTGCTCGTGGTGGTCGTGGCGGCGAACGCGTCGGCGATGCTGGCCTACGGCATCGGCCGCCTGCTCGGGCGTGCACCGGGCAGCGACGACGGCACCGACGAGGCCGAGCAGTCGCTCGCCCGGCGCTGGTCGGGGCGGATGCGCGACAACAGCTTCGAGACCGTGCTGATCATGCGACTGCTGTTCCTGCCCTACGACCTCGTCAACTACCTGTCGGGCATCCTGCGCCTCGCCTGGCTGCCGTTCCTCGTCGCCACGGCACTCGGCTCGCTGCCCGGCACGGTGTCGTTCGTGCTGCTCGGTGCATCGCTCGACGACCTCGACGACGGGCTCGGCGGCATCGACCCCGTCACCCTCGGCGCCAGCCTGTCGATCTTCGTCGTCAGCCTGCTGGTGGCCCGACTGCTCCGACGACGTCAACCACGAACGCAGGAGATCACATGATCGGACACGATCCGCACCGCACCTACCTGGCAGCCGTCATCGGCGCCGGTTCGGGAGGGCTCACCGCCGCCATCGGCCTCGCCGGGTTCGGTCACGACGTGGTGCTGGTGGAAGGCGGCGCCATCGGTGGCGACTGCACGAACGTCGGCTGCATCCCGTCGAAGACCCTCCTGCACGCCGCCGCCGTCGGCATCCCGGACCCGCTCGCCCACACCCGCCGCCGTCGAGACGAGCTCGTGAACGAGGAAGACGAGATGATCACCGGGCACGAACTCGTCCACCTCGTGAGAGGGTGGGCGACGCTCACGGGCGAACGCGACGGCAGCGCTCACGTCGTGCGGGTCGACACGGGCGACGCCACGGTCGACGTCCGGGCGGAGCACGTGGTGATCGCCGGCGGCTCGACGGCGGCCACCATCGACATTCCCGGACTCGACGAGTCGATGGTGGTGACGAACGAG
>JAWLEC010000021.1:0-30750 GCA_041686315.1 Ilumatobacteraceae bacterium | reverse complement strand
AGCGCAACCTCTGGCTGCCAAGGAGCACGACATGAAGTTCACTCAGTACTACCTCGACTGCCTCTCGCAGGCCTCGTACCTGATCGGCGACGACACCACGGGCCGCGCCGTGGTCGTCGACCCGCGTCGGGACATCGACGAGTACGTCCGTGACGCCGCCGAGGCCGGGCTGACGATCGAACTCGTCATCGAGACCCACTTCCACGCCGATTTCCTCTCCGGGCATCTGGAACTCGCCGCAGCGACCGGCGCCGAGATCGGTTACTCGTCGGTCGCCGAGACCGAGTTCGAGACCCGCAAACTGCACGACGGCGAGCGGATCCCGCTGGGCGACGTGCAGCTCGAGATCCGCCACACGCCCGGTCACACGCCCGAGTCCCTCAGTGTGGTCGTCTGGGAGCACGCGTCCGACGACGTTCCGTACGGTGTCCTCACCGGCGACGCACTCTTCATCGGTGACGTCGGACGCCCCGACCTGCTCGCCTCGCTCGGCTACACCCGCGACGAACTCGCCGATCAGCTCTACGAGAGTCTGCACGGCAAACTGCTCACGCTTCCCGACGCCACACGGGTCTACCCGGCCCACGGTGCCGGCTCGGCGTGCGGCAAGAACCTGTCCACCGACACCTGGTCCACGATCGGTGACCAGCGGGTGAACAACTATGCGCTGCTGGCGCCCGACAAGGAGACGTTCGTCGGCCTCGTCACCGAGGGGCAGCCGCCGGCGCCGTCGTACTTCGTGTACGACGCGGTCCTCAACCGCCAGGAACGGGCCCTGCTCGACGAGCACGCACCGCTCACCGCGCTGTCCCTCGACGAGGTGACGGCGCGCCTCGATGCCGGGGCGATCCTCGTCGACGGCCGGACTCCGGAGGAGTTCGCCCACGGTCACCTCGTCGGCTCGGTCAACGTGGGTCTCGACGGCCGCTACGCCGAGTTCGCCGGATCGGTGGTGCCGCACGACGTCGACATCGTGCTCCTGGTCGAGCCCGGATTCGAGCTCGAGGCGCGCAATCGGCTGGGCCGGATCGGCTTCGACCGGGTCGTGGGTCACCTGGCCGATCCGCTGGTGGTGATGGCAGAGCACCCGGACCGCACGCAGCGTGCGTCGCGCCTCACCGTTCCCGAGTTCGACGCCCGCCGCTCCGACGTCGACGACCTCCAGATCGTGGACATCCGCAACCCCGGCGAGATCGCTCTCGGAGCCGTGGAGGGCGCCGTGCCCATCCCGGTCGGCCAGTTGCCGTCCCGTCTCGGAGAACTCGACCAGGACGCGCCGACGGTGGTGTACTGCGCCGGCGGCTACCGGTCGTCGGTCGCAGCGAGCCTGCTGCGCAATGCCGGCTTCCAGGACGTCTCGGACCTGCTCGGCGGCTACGGCGCCTGGCTCGAGTTCGCCCATCCCGCCGGCGTGTGAGCGGACACTGCATCGAGTGGCCGGCCCAATCCCGGTCGGCCGGGTGACTCCCGGCCGACCGGGATTGGGCCGACACCGGTCCGGGTAGGTGTCCCGCATGCAGGCCGACGACGCCGTGACGAATGCGACCGACGCCACGCAGGGCGCCGAACAGCTCGGCGACGTGCTGCGCGCAGCCGATCACCTGGGTTTCGACGCCCAGATCACCATCGACGACGATGCGCCGCCCGGCACGTTGCGGTGCGGACGGTGCGATCAGACAGCACCGGTCGAGGAGTTCGAGCGGGCATGGTCCCGACGTCTCGAGGGCGCGAGTGATCCGGACGACATGCTCCACGTGTCGGCGCTGCGGTGCCCGCACTGTGGCGGCGGGGGCGTGCTGGTGTGCCACTACGGGCCGGAGGCGAGTGCCGCGGAGGCCGAGGTGCTCCGGCGGCTGACCCCCAGTGAGCGGAGGCGGTGAGAATTCGCTCACCGCAGGGCACTGCCCGGTTCAGTCGAGCTGGGTGAGCAGGCGACGGTAGATCGGGCCGAGCACCTCGCCGACGGTGGGAAAGGGCTGCATCGACATGGCCAGTCGCCGTACGGGGACCTGACCGTCGATCGCCACCACGAGCGCGTGGACGAGTTCGTCGAACCTGGCTCCGGCGCCGTGAGCGGCGACGAGGCAACCCGTACTCCGACGTGCAGCCACGGCGAGGAACCCGCCGATGAGTTCGTCGGTCGACCAACGTGGGATCTCCGACAGTTCCCCGGTGGCCCACACCACGTCGTCGTCGCCCTCGAGCTGAGCGCGGGTCGGGCCGACCGTCATCACCGGTGGCTCCACGAACACGCAGGCGGGCAGCACCACGTCGTCGAAGCGGCGTGAGCCGTCACCGTCGAGATGGTTCGCCACCACCTGCGCCTGGTGCTTGGCGAGATGGGTGTATTCGCCTCGACCGGCGACGTCGCCGATGGCCCAGATCGATCCCGGTGCGGCGACTCGTCCCGAATCGTCGACCGGGAGCCTGTCGTCGACGTGGACTCCGATCCGATCGAGTTGCAGTTCCTCCAGCCGCGGCCGGGTGCCCGTGGCCACCAGGACGCGGTCGGTCATCACCGACGAACCGTTCGAGAGTTCGAGCCGGACGTTGCCGCCTCGACGCGAGGCCGCCTCGACGGTCGTCCCCCGGCAGATCTTCACGCCTCGTGCCCGGAGGGCGTCGTCGACGATCTCACCGACCTGCGGGTAGAGGTCGGGGAAGGAGGCTTCCGCCACGTCCAACAGGTGGACCTCGGTGCCGAAGCCCGCGAAGAGCTGTGCCATCTCGCAGCCGATGACGCCGCCGCCGATCACGGCGAGGCGAGTCGGTCGTTCCTCAGAGCGCATGGCATCCGCACTCGTCCACACGGCGTCGCCGAGTTCGGCGAGCCCCTCGATCGGGGGGACCACGGAGTCGGCACCGGTGGCGATCACGATGTGGCGGACCCGATAGCGGCGTCCGCCGGCCTCCACGCACGTCGGGTCGACGAAACGTGCGGCCGATCGCACCAGCGTCGCACCGTCTTGCTGGAGTGAACTGGCGTGCCGGCCGTCGTCGAGGTGATCGACCACGTCGCTGCGTCGGGCGACAGCCGTGTCCCACCGGCGTCCGACGGCCGCATCGTGGAGCATCGACTTGCTGGGCATGCATGCGACGAAGGGGCACTGGCCCCCCACCAGCGACGGTTCGAACACCACGACCGACAGCGGTGAGTCGGACAGCGCTGCGGCGAGGATCTCGGCGGCGCTCCCGGCCCCGAGGATCGCCACGTCGGCCTCGATCTCGGACGGGGCGTCGCCGTCCATGGGGACTTCGTCGGTCGCGGCTCGGTTCCCCGGTCGAGCGGATGCAGAGGTGTCGCTCACGACCGGCGGACACGCAGCGCGCAGGGCGAGTTCGTCGTCTCCGTCATGACGCTGCACTACCCGAACGGCCCGACGCGAAACGTGACGTCGAGGAGCGCACCACGCGCGCCGGCCGGTCCGGTCATGCGAGGGCGTCGTCGAGCAGGGCCCGCTCCGACGTACTCCAACCCGACCGGTCGGCGCCGTCGCCGATCTCGGCCAGCGTGCGACGGATCGGCTCCTCGGGGCCCGGCAGGGATCGCCGAGCCGTCTCCGCCTCGAGCATGCGCAACATCGATGCCAGCGCCACAACCACGGTGGGGTCGTGGGCGCCGTAGCGGCGGATCGGGCCGACCGCCCGCTCGAGCAGCGACGCATGGTCGACGCGGCGGCGCACCACGGTACGGCCATCGCGGTGAATCGTCCGGTCGGGCGCCTCGTTCTCCCAGGCGGCGAGCAGCACGCGGCCCAGATGGGCGATGACGTCGGTCGCCGTCACCGGATCGTTCACCCCGGGCGAGAGCGCCCGCACGGCGATGTCGGCAAGCTGCACGATCCCGAACTCGATGTCCTGCTGCATGGTGCGGCTGTCGCCGACGGCGACCGCATCGAGCAGCAGGTCCTCGTCGACGTCGACGGTCGGTGGCGACACCCACATGACCGGCACCCGTTCGGCGACGAATGCCCCGAGGTCCACCGTCACATACGCCGTCGTTCCTTCGGGGAGTCCCGCGAACAGGGCGTCCTCGTCGATCTGCTGCCCCCATCCGGACCGTGCGGCTTCGATCGCCACCGAGCCGATGGGCGCTCGGACCGGGCCCGTCCCGGCCAGCGCCCCCGACTCGGGGGCCACGTCCTGTCGCCGGTTGCGGTCGTCGGCAGCAACCCGTTCGGCGACGGAGACGGTGTTCGAGGCGACTCGTGACGCCACCGACCCGACGCGCAGGCTGTGCGTGATCCGGTCCACGGCGCGCACGACGGCCACCAGCGAGACGACGCCGAGCATGACGGCGAACAGCACCGTCACATGGGGGACGATGGCGGCGCCGTCCTCGTCGAAATCGCGGGTGCTGCGCAGGGCCAGTAGGCAGAACACGGCAGTACCGAGCACGATGCCGACGGCGTGCTGCAGAGTACGGTTCCCCAACCAGTCGCGCAGGGTGCGCGGTGAGAACTGGCTGCTGGCCAGTTGGACCGCCACCAGCATCATCGACAGCAGCAGGGTGACCGAGGTGATCAGCCCGCCGGCGATGGCCGCGAACACCGAACGCGCGCTGGGCACCGTGGTGCTTGCCCAGTCGGGCAGTGTCTGGTCGGTGAGGGCGCGGTCGATGGCGAGCAACACCTGTGACAGCGCCAGCGCTCCCACCACGTACAGCACCGGCACGAAGACGAGCCGGTGGCGCAGTTGATCGGCGACCTGGCGCATCCGCACGAGCCCGAGCCTGCTCGAGATCCAGTCACCCGCCCGGCCGTTCACGTCCGGCCGCTTCATGGGCGGCTGCTCGCAGCAGCCGGTGTGCGCATCAGAGCCCTCCGGAGACGGTCTTCGTGAGAGCCTCACCGGCACGCTGCAGCAGGCCGCGTTCGGCCCAGTCGGCCGGGTCGATCACGCAACTCGAGGTGCGATCGTCGTCGACGTGCCTGTCGAGGACGGTGACCGGGTCGGGGTCGAACAGGATCACGTTGCTCTCCTCGTCGCTCACGTGAAGACCGACACTCCTCCCGGTCCGACGAGGAGGCCGATGACGATCAGCAACACGCCGTAGACGACCTCGCGCCGGAAGAGCGCGACGATGCCTGCGATCACGAGGACCACGGCCAGGAGCCAGAGGATGAATGCCACATCCGCTCCCGTTCCCCGGCGATGGCCGCTCCAAACTCCGGCCCCCGTGATCGGTCGTCATGATCCGGCCCGCGGGTTTCGTGGCGCCGTCCTCCGGGTAGGCCGCCGGCATGTCACGCTCCGACGCATTGTCCACCATCTCGCATCTGGCCGACACCGGAGCACGCTGGGGTCGCGACGTCCGACTTCCCGATGTCGATCTCTCCGATCTGTCGCTGCCAGATGTGTCGGACCTCCGCCTGCCCGATGTCCGACTCCCCGATGTCCATCTGCCCGACGTGAGCGCTCCCGATCGTGTGCGAGACACCGTCCGCCGACGGCCCTCGTGGCTGGTCATCGGCGCACTGGCCCTGGTGGCGACGATCGGGATCGTCGTCGTGGTACGGCGTCGACGAGCTGCAGCTGACAGCGAGGAGTCGGCCGGACTCGCCTCCGTCGCCTGACCCACCTCGGTGGCCCGATTCGCCTCGGTCGCCGGACGGGTTCGAGTCGACCGGCCCGGGTCCACCCCGGTTTGGACGCCGTGACGACGGGGAAGGCCACACCCATGCAGATCTCGCCCTCCACCCCCCGCATCGACAGTGAGCAGCTCGAGCGGCTGCGTGCCGACATCGAAGAGCGCATCAGTGACGCCGTCTCCGAACTCGGCCGTCGCCTCGACGAGCTCCAGGCCCGTCTGCCCGAGACGCCGCGCAAGGCGGCCGAATTCGGCAGCGCAGCCGCCGACCGCATCGTGTCGACCGCCGGGGGCATCGCGGGTGACGTGAGCCGCCGGATCGGCAACATGTCGGACACCACCGACGGCGCCGTGTCGGCGACGACGAACCAGGCCCGCACAGCGACCCGGCGGGCAGCGGATGCCGTCGACCGGGGAGCCAGGGAAACAGCCGGTCAGGCACGGGCCCAGACGTCTCGTGTCGCCAGTCGAGCCGACGAGGAGACAGCGGCGCTGCTCGACGATGCCGCTCGCGCGGCCCGCCCCGACCACGACACCGCAGTGCTCGAGGACTGGACGAAGGCCGACCTCTACGAACGGGCGCAGGAACTCGACATCGAGGGCCGCAGCTCGATGTCGAAGGCCGAACTCGTCGACGCCATCCGTTCGGCCTGACCGTCGTCGGCCGCCTCCCCGCAGACCGTCCCCTGCTGGGAGAACGACGATGAACGACCGTACGATCGGGGCGTGACGACCATCACCGACCGTGACGTGGTCGCCCGCGTGAAGGCGGTGCTGACCCTCACCTACGGCGAGTGGCAGGCGCATCGGACGATCCGGCTCGGCGCAGCCGTGGCGTACTACAGCCTCTTCGCCGCCGTTCCGGTGTTGGTGCTGACCGTCATCTTCGCCGGGATCTTCGTGTCGCGTGACGACGTGCAGGCCTACCTGGCCGAGCAGATCTCGCGCATCTTCGGTGCGGACGACAGCGAGGTGGCGACCTCTCTCGCTGCCACGTTCGACGACCTCGACCCGACCGCAGGGCTCGGCCTCGTCGGGGCCGGTTCGCTCGTGCTCGCAGCCACGCTCGTCGTCGTGGCCCTGCAGGACGCCTTCAACGCCATCTGGGAGCTGCCCGTCCGCTCGGGGCTCCGGGTGTCGATCGTCCGCAGGGTGTTCGCCTTCCTCGTCGTGCTGGCTTTCGGCGCCGTCATCGTGCTCTCGCTGGCCCTGAACGCCGTCACCTCGTTGCTCGACGGGCTCGTTCCCGACGTGCCGCTGCTGCGTTCACTCTCGGAACTCGTCGGGTTCGCCGGCGCCTGGACGCTGGGCATCGGGGCCGTCACGCTGCTCTTCCGGTACGTCACCACGGTCCGCGTACCCTGGCGGGCGGCGATCATCGGTGGGACGGTCACGGCACTGCTCATCGCCGGAGGTACGGTCCTGATCGGCGCCTACCTGCGGCGGTACGGCGCCTCGTCGGTGGCCGGCGCCGCCGGTGCCGTGCTCCTCGTGCTGATCTGGCTGTACTACGAAGCGCAGATCCTGCTGGCCGGCGCCGAGTTCACCCGGGTGCTCTCCGATCGTCGGCGCCGCTCAGGGCACGAGGGGTAGGCCGGCTCCGTCCCAGGCCACGACACCACCGCCGATGTCGACGGCAGAGGAGAAACCGAGTTCCTGCATGACGCCGAGGGTCTGCCCGCTGCGATTACCCGATCGGCAGTAGACGAGATAGGGCACGTCCGGATCCAGCTCGGCGAGCTGCGCAGCGAAGTCCTCGCGGTAGAAGTCGACCATGACGGCGCCCTCGATGTGGCCCTCGGCGAACTCCTCCGGGGTACGTACGTCGAGCAGCACGAGATCGTCGGGCGGGTCGGCGAGCACGGCGTCGGCCTCGGCGACCGAGAGCGTGGCGAAGGGATCGGCGGCGAGGTCGGAGGCGTCGGCCTGGGCGGTCGCGGTCCCGACGCCGCCGTCGGGCCCTGACGAGTCGCCGTCGCCTCCGCATCCGGCGACGGTGGCGAGCAGCAGTGCAGCGGCGACCGTGACCGTCGCACCCGACCGGATGCCGGAGCGGCCTGCCGAGCCGTGGAGCATGTGGGGGATCATGCACACCATCATGCCCCCGATCGGCCGATTTGCGCCGGGGTCGTTCGTCAGTTCGAGTGCGTCGTCCGGCGGCCTCAGTCGCTGTAGCTGATCCGCACGGCGCTCGCTTCGACGACCGAGCCGTCCTCCGGGCTCGTCGACAGCAGCACCAGCGCTCCTGCGACGTCACCGGGGGTGTCGAACTCGACGGTCGCCTCGAAGGGCTCCAGCTCCGGACCGACCCCACCGGTGACGAAGGACGTGGCGATGGGCTCGCCGTTGCCGTCGGCCCGGAGTTCCACGTCGACCGTTCCCTCGAACGCCCGGGCCGTACCGCTCACCGTGAGCGGGCTGGTCACCACGTCACCCTGCTCGGGGGTGTCGATGGTGATGCTCTCGGCGGCCGCCCCGAGCACCCACCACGAGTCGTCGTCGCGTACCTGGCGGACGAACACCACCGTGGCTCCGACCGCCGAAGCGCCGTCGACACGCGGCCGGATCTCGACCTCACCCGAGCGGGTGTCGCCGGCCAGGAACTCGCCGACGATCGGGTCGGAGAATCCGAGGAAGTCGGTGGCGAAGCTCTCGGCGGCGGCCGTCGGCTCGTCGAAGCGGGTTCCGGTGACCGCCCACGGCCACATGGCCGATTCGGGCTGCTCGGGATCGGGCTGCTCGGTCGTCGGTGCCCCGGTCGTCGGTGCCCCGCTCGTCGGTGGTTCGGTCGTCGGTGCCCCGGTCGTCGGTGCCCCGGTCGTCGGTGGTTCGGTCGTCGGTGCCTCGGTGTTTGCCGGTTCGGTGGCAGGCGCCGCCGCCGGGTCCGATGTCACCGTGGGGGCGTCGGCGTCGTCGCCATCGAACAGGAACAGTGCAGCGAGCAGACCACCCGCCACCACCACCAGGCCCACGAGCAGCGGCCAGCGTCGTGGGGCCGCCTCGTCGTCCAGCACGTCGTCGGACATGACGATGTTCTAGCGCTCTCGGGCCGTTCGTGCCACGACCCGGACCTCGTCGTCGTTCACATGTCGGCGGTTCGGGGCCGGATCATCGCTTTGCGGATCTCGTCGACCACGAGCACGCTGCTCGACAGTGCGGCACAGATCGCCCACTGCTGTGCATCGAGCGGTTCGGTGTCGAAGGCGCGGTTCAGCGGTGGGAGGTGCACCACGGCGACCTGGAGTGCGACGGTGAGCCCGGCGGCCGCCCACAGCAGCCGGTTGTCGAACATCCGCACGAAGGCGCTCGATCGGTCGGAACGGGCGTTGAACGCATTGAAGATCTGGGCCAGCACGACGGTGGTGAACGCCATCGTGCGCGCCGTCCCGATGTCTCCCGAGCCGCCGAGCATCCCGCCGGCGAGCTCCAGGTCCAGCGCCACGAGGCCGGCCACGGCGGTCGTCACGCCGATGAGGGCGATGGTCGTCACCATGCTCCTGTCGATCACCCGGTCGGTCAGACGGCGCGGTGGGGCCTTCATCACGTCGTCGACCGCAGGGTCGACGCCCAGGGCCAGAGCCAGCGCGCTGTCGGTGACGAGATTGATCCAGAGGATCTGCGTGGCGAGCAACGGGACCGCCAGGGTCTCGCCGCCGCCACCCGATGCGGCGACCGTCAGCCCCAGCGCGCCGGCCGCGAGCACACCGACGAACATCACCAGCACCTCGCCGGCGTTCGACGCCAGCAGGTAGCGGAGGAACTTGCGGATGTCGGCGAAGATCTCGCGCCCCTCACGAACGGCTCGGAGGATCGTGGCGAAGTTGTCGTCGGCCAGGATCATGTCGGAGGCCTCCTTGGAGACCTCGGTGCCGTTGATGCCCATCGCCACGCCGATCTCGGCCTGGCGCAGCGCCGGGGCATCGTTGACCCCGTCTCCCGTCATCGCCACGATCTCTCCGTCGGCCTGCAGAGACTCGACGATGTGCAGCTTCTGTTCGGGGCTCACACGAGCGAAGATCGAACGGGTCCGCACGACGTCGGTGAACTGCTGCTCATCCATGGCGGCGAGCTCGCGACCGGGCACGCCGTCGCGAGGTCCCGGCACCAGTGCCATCTCGCCCGGTGTCTCCACGCCGAGCTGGTCGCCGATCCGGGCTGCAGTGCGCGGGTGGTCTCCCGTGATCATCATCACCCTCACTCCGGCGGCACGGGCTTCACGGACGGCGTCGGCCACTTCGGGACGGGGAGGATCCACGATCCCGACGACACCCAGATGGACGAGGTCGCGCTCGACCTTCTCGTCGACGGGCCCTGTCACGTCGTCGAGGCGCCGGTACGCCACGGCCAGCGTGCGCAACGCGTCGTCGGCGAGGTGCTCCACGGTGGACGCCAGCTCGGCTCGGCGGTCGCCGGTGAGTTCGACCACCCGCCCGGCGATGCGCTCGTGCGTGCAACGTTCGAGCAGCACGTCGGGGGCGCCCTTGGTGACGAGCATCAACTCGCTCGGCGCCGTTGGATGCCCGTCGCGATCGATCGTCGTCATCATCTTGCGTTCGGAGCTGAAGGGCACCTCGGCCACACGCTCGTAGCGCATCCGACGCCGTTCGGTGATCCCGAGTTTGCGCTCCGCCACCAGGAACGCCGCCTCGGTCGGGTCGCCGAGCACGCTCCAGCGGCCCGGCTCGTCCTCGCTCAGGGTGGCGTCGTTGGCGAGGCTGCCCGCCTCCAGCAACAGCTCGATCTCGGTGCGCGCCGGCTGGTCGTCCTCGTGCACGGGTGCGCCATCGACCAGGAACTCGCCGACCGGGTGGTAGCCGGAGCCGGTCACCCGTGCGTCGGCCGAGGCCGTGACGACTCGCACGATCGTCATCTCGTTGCGCGTGAGCGTGCCGGTCTTGTCGGTACAGATCACCGATGCGGATCCGAGTGTCTCCACCGACGACAGACGCTTCACGATGGCTCGGCGGGCAGCCATCCGCTGCACGCCGAGCGCCAGCACGATCGTGAGGATCGCCGGCAGTCCTTCGGGTACTGCAGCCACGGCGAGCGAGACGCCCACCAGCAATGCATCGACGATCGTGGTCGACGAGCGCGTCTCGGCGGCCAGCACGATGGCGCCCACCACCACGGCCGCCAGCACGACGACGGTGATTCCGAGCACCCTGCCCAGCCACGAGATCTGCTGCTCGAGAGGAGTTGCGTCCTCGGTCGCCCGGTCCAGCAAGGTGGCGATGCGCCCGATCTCGGAGTCCATCCCCGTGGCCACCACCACGGCTCGGCCCCGACCGCGCACCACGGCCGTCCCGTTGAACACCATGTTGGTGCGCTCCGCCAGTTCGGTGATGGCCGGGAGCCTGTCGGGCTGCTTCGTCACCGCCTCCGATTCGCCCGTCAGCGGCGCCTCGGCGACCTGGAGCGAGGCGGCGTCGACGAGCCGGCAGTCGGCTCCCACGGCGTCGCCCTCGGCCAGCAGCACCACGTCGCCGGGCACCAGCTCGGTGTTGGCGACCGTCGTCACCGCCCCGTCCCGCATCACGCTCACACGTGTCGCCGCCAGCTCGCGCAGTGCATCGACGGCCTTGATCGCCTTGGTCTCCTGCCAGAACCCGATCACCGCATTGGCGACCACGATCAGCGCGATGACGATCGCCTCCACCGGTGCGTCGTCGGCACCGTCGCCCAGCCATGCGAGGACCGACACGAGGATCGCCACCAGCAGCAGACCCACCAGCGGATCGACGAACTGGCGGACCAGCCGTTGCGGCCACAGCTCGGGCGGTGACTCCTGCAGCTCGTTGCGTCCGAACACCGCCCGGCGGGCGATGACCTCGTCGCCGGACAGACCGTGCTCGGCGTCGGAGCGCAGCACGTCGACGACGTCGCCGGCCTCGGATGCCCACGGTGATGCCGAGATGGCGGCTGCTGCGGCGCCGGCGCGGGCCCGATCACGCGCCGGCGTGGCAGTCACGTCGCCGGCGTGGCGGTGAACTGTTCGAGTGCCGTCATCGCGTGCGTCGCGTACGTGGAGGCCGGGCCCCCGCCCATCAGCAGGGCCACGCCGATCGCCTCGTGGACCTGTTCGACGGTGGCTCCGGCGTTCAGTGCATCGTGCAGGTGCAACGTCATGCAGTCGTCGCACTGGGTGCAGATGGCGATGGCCACGGCCATCAGTTCCTTCGTGTACTGCGGCAGTGCCCCGTCGGCGACCGCCGAGCGGTGGAGATCGCCGAACCCCTTCATCTGGTCGGGGATCACGGCGATCAGGTCACGGTAACCACGGCGGAGTTCCTTGCGGTAGGCGGGATAGTCGGAGACGGTCATGTTCACTCCCAGGGGGTCGTCGGTCGGCAAACGTCATCATCATGCGCCGGGCCGGAGTCCGTGGCCAGGGACGATGGTCATCGAAGCTGCAGCGCCAGGTACGCCGCCGATTCGCCGGCGAGGCGCGATGTGCGCCCGGTGACCTTTGGCCCTGCCCGCTGCGGGACCCGACGTGGCTTCATCGATTCATGGATCACCGAGCGCGATCCGGTGAGAGACGACAGGGGCAGCGAGACATGGCCATCATCGACGACATCAAGCGGGCGCGGGGGACCGCCCCACCGACCCACGGCACCTGGGTCGTCGGCATCGACGGGTCCGAGTGCGCCGAGAACGCACTGCGGTGGGCCGAGGCCAACGCACCCGGACGGGCGACGGCACTCGAACTGGTCACCGCCTGGCAGACACCGGTGTCGGGCGCCTACCCGATGTCCGGGCCGGTGGTCGCCCAGTTCGACGACGACGACCTGCGCCGTGCCGCCGCCGTGGAGGTGGAGCGTCTGGCCGAACGGACGCGCACGGAGGTGTCCGTGCCCGTGCAGCCGCTCGTGGGCCACGGGAGCCCCGCCACCGTGCTGCTCGACGCTGCGGCCGAAGGCTCGATGCTCGTGATCGGCAGCCGCGGACGAGGCGGATTCGCCCGGCTGCTCCTCGGTTCCACGAGCACCCAGTGCGCCACGCACGCCACCGTGCCCACCGTGGTGGTGCCGAACGATGCCGAGGCCGTGCCCGCCCGACGGGTGCTCGTCGGCTGTGACGGGTCCCCCAACTCGATGACCGCACTGCGCTGGGCGATCGGGTTCGCGGCGCCGCACAGCACCATCACCGTCGTCTGGGTGTGGGACGCCACCCCGCTCGCCGTCGGGGCCGATGCGTTCTTCTTCCCGGACGCCAGCGACCTCGCTGCCGAACGCTTCAACCACCTCGTCGAGTCGGTCGCCGACGAGGCGGACGAACGAGGTGTGTCGCTCGAGCGTGAGTTCGTCCGCGGGACGGCACGTTCGGCCCTGGCCGAAGCGGCCGAGACCACCGACATGGTGGTCGTCGGAGCTCGAGGTCACGGTGCGGTCGGTTCGGCGCTGCTCGGATCGGTGTCGACGTGGCTGCTGCACCACGTGCACCGGCCCATCGCCGTCGTGCCGTTCGCCGACACGGCGGACGCGTGACGCGGTGATGACTCGACACGCGTCGAACCGTCCGGCGACAATGAGGCGATGAGCGACCTCACGCCGATCCGCGTCTTCCTGCTGGACGATCACGAAGTGGTCCGACGGGGGATCGCCGCGGCGCTCGAGGCGGAACCCGATCTCACGGTGGTCGGCGAGGCGGGCGACGCCGACACGGCGCTCGAGGTGGTGCGTGCCTGCGGACCCGACGTGGCGGTGCTCGACGTGCGCCTGGGCGACGGCAACGGCATCGACGTGTGCCGCCAGATCACCTCCGAGTTCCCGGAGATCACGGCGTTGATCCTGACCTCGTTCGAGAGCGACCAGGCGCTCGTGGATGCCGGTCTGGCCGGCGCCGCCGGGTTCGTGCTCAAGCAGATCCGGAGCAACGAGCTGGTCGACACCATCCGGGGAGTGGCTGCCGGCCGCCGGTACCTCGACGATGCGGAGGTCCGTCTGGCCATTCGACGTCTGCGCGAGAGCGAGGAGGGCCGGCTCCACGACCTCACACCGCAGGAACGCAGGATCTTCGACCTCATCGGCGAGGGATACACCAATCGGCAGATCGCCCAGGACATGTACCTCGCCGAGAAGACCGTCAAGAACTACGTGTCGAACCTCCTCGCGAAGCTGGGGATGGCGCGTCGCACCGAAGCGGCCGCTCTGTCGGCACGCCTCGAGGAACGCCACCGCAACGAGACCTGACCGCTCGCCGCCCCGCGGGCCCGGGTCCGGCTCGGACGCCCCCGGGCGGAATCAGGCGATGGGGACGTGCCAGTGCAGCCGTGCACCGGTGGGCTCGTTGGGGCCCACCGTGCAGCTGCCACCGAGCTCGGCCGCCCGCCACATCATGTTGCTGAGGCCCCCCGAGCGCTTCGGTTGGCTGGGGATGCCCTTGCCGTTGTCGCCGATCACCAACGAGAGCTGCCCATCGGTGGCGCGGACGTGGATGTCGGCGCTGGTCGCCTCGGCGTGACGGACGATGTTGGACAGACCCTCGGTGACGGTCGCGACGAGCTGGTCGGCAATGAAGTCGGGCAGGTGGTCGAGATCACCGGCCAGGCGGAGCGCTGGCTCGAAACCCAGGTGGCGGGCGCGTTCGTGCACCAGTTCCGTGATCTGTGCCGACAGGGTCCGCCGTTCGCCCTGCTGGCCCAGCCGGAAGATGGCGGCACGCAGTTCACGGATCGTGTCGTCGAGGTCGTCGATCGCCGTGCCGATCCGTGCGCTGACGTAGGAGGGCTGTGCCTGGGACTGCACGGCCTGCAGGTTCATCCCGGCCGCGAACAGGCGCTGGATCACCATGTCGTGGATGTCGCGCGCGATCCGCTCCCGGTCCTGCAGCAGCGCCATCTGCGAGACGGCCTCCTGGCGTTCGCTGACGTCGCGGATCGTGGCGATCGTGAAGGTGCCGCCGTCGAGGACGACCGCGCTCAGGCTGATCTCGACCGGGAACATGGCGCCGTCGGACGTCTGGCCGAACAGTCGCAGCCCGCTGCCCATCGGCCGGGTGGCCGGATCGGCCGTGTATGCGGCGCGATGGTGCTCGTGCCCTGCCCGGAATTCCACGGGGACCAACTCGTCGACCGGTGACCCGACCAGTTCGTCGATGCGACGGCCGAACATCTCCGCGGCGACGGGATTGGCGAGTGTGATGACGCCGTCCTCGTCGACGAGGATCAGCCCGTCGGGACTTGCATCGATCAGAGCGCCGGCGAGTTCGTCGTGGGTCATCTGACCCTGATGCTAGACCTCCTGGCGCTGGACCCGACCTCTCGCCCGATCACGCAGGTGGGGTGGGCGCACCAGCAACACGGGACACGGAGCGTGGCGAACGAACGCCGCAGCGGTGCTGCCGATCACGAATCGCGACATTCCGGTTCGGCCGTGGGTGCTGGCCACGACCATCGAGGCGCCGAGCGTGTCGGCGAACGACGCCACTTCGTCGGGCACGTGGCGACCGTGCAACACGTCGAACTGCACGGTGTGACCCGATTCCTGACCGAGCTTGCGGGCGAGGCGGGCGGGATAGGCGCTCTCGTTGAGGTCGGGGGACACGACCACGTCGGGATCGGTGACCTCCACGATCCACGGCTCGACACCGAGTTCGATCCCCCATGCCGCTGCCAGCGGGAGCACCGACTCGGACGCGTCGGAACCGTCCACGGTGGCGACGATCGGACCGGTGAAGTCGGGCGAGGTGGCACGCGGGCCGACGACGAGGATCGGTCCGAAGATCCGTTGGAGCAGTTCCTCGGTGACGCTGCCGAGCAGCGCCGCCGACCGCCCACGGCCATGGGATGCCATGACCACGGTGGCGTCCGGCTGGACCTCGACCAGTGCCGCGACGGTCTGGGCGACGCTCTCGGGTGCGATCTCGACGCGTGTGGCGACGGTGAGCCCGGCCGTGTCCCGCTCGGAGAGGCGTGCGGTCAGACGGGCGATCGCATCCGCGACGTCGGGCTGGTCGAACACCACCTCCGCCACGTCCACCGATGCGTCACATCGGCGCGCGAGCGCAATCGCAGTGTCGGCGGCGCGCCACGAGGCGTCCGATCCGTCGACCGGGACGATGATGTGTTGGACCATCGCAGACTCCTTCCAGCACGGCTCGGACCTCGTTGTCGGTGCCGTTCTCCCTCGATCGTGTCCGACGCGTGCCCGGGTGGCAAGGGTCGGAGGTCACCCGTCGGTGTCGGTGGACGACGTTGCGTTGCGGCGGACGCGAAATCGTCGTCCGGTGACCGTCTCGGGGACGATCCGTACGAAGAACGGCTTGCTGGCGAGGTGCCAGGGCCGGACGTCGAGATCGAAGCTGTCGAACAGGTCCGTCGTCGTGGTCAACAACGAGGCGGTGCCCTGCACCACCACGCTCCACGCCAGCACCTCCTCGCCGGCCGCCACCGACGCGGCGTCGTCGACCTCGAACGCCACCCGGCACGTCCGGTCGGCGGGCTGGTCGCCGGGGCGCTCGGGCGGCGCGATCTCACTGATCTTGGTGCCGGGAGCGGTGCGGAAGACGATCGAGCCCTGGTCGACCAGATGGTTCACGGGGAAGATCTCGACGCGGCCGTCGTCGGTGGGGATGGCCAGCCGCCCCACGGGCACGCTGCGCAACAACTCCCAGCACGTCGACTCGTCGAGCACTTCCAGCGGGGCGTCGTCGGCCATGACTGATCGTTACGAGTAGGGGACGGGCGGCGGCGCCTCGTCGCCGGCGTGCGGGAACATGATCTGAGCGGCGAGCACTCGCGACAGGTCGGTCATCTCCGATGCCACCGACACGACCATGTCGTCGAGGGACACCACACCCACGACCCGGTCGCCGGCGATCACCGGCACGCGGCGGACCGCGTGATGACGGAAGGCGTGCAACAGGTCGTCGACCTCCGCATCGGCCTCCAACGTGACGAGATCCATCGTCATCACGGCGTCGACCCGCCCGTCGGCGGGCAGCCCCTTGGCCAGTGCGCGGGTGACCAGGTCACGGTCGGTGACCATGCCGACCGGGCTGCCGTCGTCCATCACGATCAACGCACCGACACCTGCCACGGCCATGGTCTCGGCAGCGGCCGCGATGGTGGCGTCGCGGGACACCACGACCGGCTCTCGGATGGCCAACTCGGTGATCTTCATGGCGACTCCTGGTGGATCGACGACGTGGCGTGTGCGACGCCCTGTGCCCCGTGCGATGGGGTGCACATCCATCATCTGGGCCGCCGGGACGGAACGGAAGAGGACTTCGTCACCTGGCGCCCTCGGCTGCTCCCGGGCGATACTGCGGCCATGGACGAACAGACTCCGGACCGGCACGCCGCCGATCGACACGCCGCCGACCAGCCCAGCTCGGACCAGCCCGTCACCGGCCGGCGTTGGGTGGTCGGTGTCGACGGATCGTCCGCCGCGGTCAACGCTCTCCGCTGGGCCGTGCACCGCATCGCCTCGTCGCGCCCACCGGCGCAGCCGGAGTCCCCGGTGGTGGTCGAGGCCACCACGGCCTTCCACGTGCCGACGGTGATGACGCTGTTCGCCGCCCGGCGCGGCTTCGGAGTCGACCAGCTCGGCATCGAGGCGACGGCCGCCCACGATGTCGAGAAGACCGTCAAGAACTACGTGTCGAACCTCCTCGCGAAGCTGGGGATGGCGCGTCGCACCGAAGCGGCCGCTCTGTCGGCACGCCTCGAGGAACGCCACCGCAACGAGACCTGACCGCTCGCCGCCCCGCGGGCCCGGGTCCGGCTCGGACGCCCCCGGGCGGAATCAGGCGATGGGGACGTGCCAGTGCAGCCGTGCACCGGTGGGCTCGTTGGGGCCCACCGTGCAGCTGCCACCGAGCTCGGCCGCCCGCCACATCATGTTGCTGAGGCCCCCCGAGCGCTTCGGTTGGCTGGGGATGCCCTTGCCGTTGTCGCCGATCACCAACGAGAGCTGCCCATCGGTGGCGCGGACGTGGATGTCGGCGCTGGTCGCCTCGGCGTGACGGACGATGTTGGACAGACCCTCGGTGACGGTCGCGACGAGCTGGTCGGCAATGAAGTCGGGCAGGTGGTCGAGATCACCGGCCAGGCGGAGCGCTGGCTCGAAACCCAGGTGGCGGGCGCGTTCGTGCACCAGTTCCGTGATCTGTGCCGACAGGGTCCGCCGTTCGCCCTGCTGGCCCAGCCGGAAGATGGCGGCACGCAGTTCACGGATCGTGTCGTCGAGGTCGTCGATCGCCGTGCCGATCCGTGCGCTGACGTAGGAGGGCTGTGCCTGGGACTGCACGGCCTGCAGGTTCATCCCGGCCGCGAACAGGCGCTGGATCACCATGTCGTGGATGTCGCGCGCGATCCGCTCCCGGTCCTGCAGCAGCGCCATCTGCGAGACGGCCTCCTGGCGTTCGCTGACGTCGCGGATCGTGGCGATCGTGAAGGTGCCGCCGTCGAGGACGACCGCGCTCAGGCTGATCTCGACCGGGAACATGGCGCCGTCGGACGTCTGGCCGAACAGTCGCAGCCCGCTGCCCATCGGCCGGGTGGCCGGATCGGCCGTGTATGCGGCGCGATGGTGCTCGTGCCCTGCCCGGAATTCCACGGGGACCAACTCGTCGACCGGTGACCCGACCAGTTCGTCGATGCGACGGCCGAACATCTCCGCGGCGACGGGATTGGCGAGTGTGATGACGCCGTCCTCGTCGACGAGGATCAGCCCGTCGGGACTTGCATCGATCAGAGCGCCGGCGAGTTCGTCGTGGGTCATCTGACCCTGATGCTAGACCTCCTGGCGCTGGACCCGACCTCTCGCCCGATCACGCAGGTGGGGTGGGCGCACCAGCAACACGGGACACGGAGCGTGGCGAACGAACGCCGCAGCGGTGCTGCCGATCACGAATCGCGACATTCCGGTTCGGCCGTGGGTGCTGGCCACGACCATCGAGGCGCCGAGCGTGTCGGCGAACGACGCCACTTCGTCGGGCACGTGGCGACCGTGCAACACGTCGAACTGCACGGTGTGACCCGATTCCTGACCGAGCTTGCGGGCGAGGCGGGCGGGATAGGCGCTCTCGTTGAGGTCGGGGGACACGACCACGTCGGGATCGGTGACCTCCACGATCCACGGCTCGACACCGAGTTCGATCCCCCATGCCGCTGCCAGCGGGAGCACCGACTCGGACGCGTCGGAACCGTCCACGGTGGCGACGATCGGACCGGTGAAGTCGGGCGAGGTGGCACGCGGGCCGACGACGAGGATCGGTCCGAAGATCCGTTGGAGCAGTTCCTCGGTGACGCTGCCGAGCAGCGCCGCCGACCGCCCACGGCCATGGGATGCCATGACCACGGTGGCGTCCGGCTGGACCTCGACCAGTGCCGCGACGGTCTGGGCGACGCTCTCGGGTGCGATCTCGACGCGTGTGGCGACGGTGAGCCCGGCCGTGTCCCGCTCGGAGAGGCGTGCGGTCAGACGGGCGATCGCATCCGCGACGTCGGGCTGGTCGAACACCACCTCCGCCACGTCCACCGATGCGTCACATCGGCGCGCGAGCGCAATCGCAGTGTCGGCGGCGCGCCACGAGGCGTCCGATCCGTCGACCGGGACGATGATGTGTTGGACCATCGCAGACTCCTTCCAGCACGGCTCGGACCTCGTTGTCGGTGCCGTTCTCCCTCGATCGTGTCCGACGCGTGCCCGGGTGGCAAGGGTCGGAGGTCACCCGTCGGTGTCGGTGGACGACGTTGCGTTGCGGCGGACGCGAAATCGTCGTCCGGTGACCGTCTCGGGGACGATCCGTACGAAGAACGGCTTGCTGGCGAGGTGCCAGGGCCGGACGTCGAGATCGAAGCTGTCGAACAGGTCCGTCGTCGTGGTCAACAACGAGGCGGTGCCCTGCACCACCACGCTCCACGCCAGCACCTCCTCGCCGGCCGCCACCGACGCGGCGTCGTCGACCTCGAACGCCACCCGGCACGTCCGGTCGGCGGGCTGGTCGCCGGGGCGCTCGGGCGGCGCGATCTCACTGATCTTGGTGCCGGGAGCGGTGCGGAAGACGATCGAGCCCTGGTCGACCAGATGGTTCACGGGGAAGATCTCGACGCGGCCGTCGTCGGTGGGGATGGCCAGCCGCCCCACGGGCACGCTGCGCAACAACTCCCAGCACGTCGACTCGTCGAGCACTTCCAGCGGGGCGTCGTCGGCCATGACTGATCGTTACGAGTAGGGGACGGGCGGCGGCGCCTCGTCGCCGGCGTGCGGGAACATGATCTGAGCGGCGAGCACTCGCGACAGGTCGGTCATCTCCGATGCCACCGACACGACCATGTCGTCGAGGGACACCACACCCACGACCCGGTCGCCGGCGATCACCGGCACGCGGCGGACCGCGTGATGACGGAAGGCGTGCAACAGGTCGTCGACCTCCGCATCGGCCTCCAACGTGACGAGATCCATCGTCATCACGGCGTCGACCCGCCCGTCGGCGGGCAGCCCCTTGGCCAGTGCGCGGGTGACCAGGTCACGGTCGGTGACCATGCCGACCGGGCTGCCGTCGTCCATCACGATCAACGCACCGACACCTGCCACGGCCATGGTCTCGGCAGCGGCCGCGATGGTGGCGTCGCGGGACACCACGACCGGCTCTCGGATGGCCAACTCGGTGATCTTCATGGCGACTCCTGGTGGATCGACGACGTGGCGTGTGCGACGCCCTGTGCCCCGTGCGATGGGGTGCACATCCATCATCTGGGCCGCCGGGACGGAACGGAAGAGGACTTCGTCACCTGGCGCCCTCGGCTGCTCCCGGGCGATACTGCGGCCATGGACGAACAGACTCCGGACCGGCACGCCGCCGATCGACACGCCGCCGACCAGCCCAGCTCGGACCAGCCCGTCACCGGCCGGCGTTGGGTGGTCGGTGTCGACGGATCGTCCGCCGCGGTCAACGCTCTCCGCTGGGCCGTGCACCGCATCGCCTCGTCGCGCCCACCGGCGCAGCCGGAGTCCCCGGTGGTGGTCGAGGCCACCACGGCCTTCCACGTGCCGACGGTGATGACGCTGTTCGCCGCCCGGCGCGGCTTCGGAGTCGACCAGCTCGGCATCGAGGCGACGGCCGCCCACGATGTCGACGAGGCGATCGAGGCCGTGGGAGACACCGGTGTGGACGTCACGCCCGTGGTGGAGGAGGGCCAGGCGGCTCACGTCCTCGTCGAAGCCGCCGAGGATGCCGACCTGCTGGTGGTGGGGCGGCGGGGCAGTGGTGACCTGCGGCACCACGTCCTCGGCTCGGTCAGCCGGTACTGCGCCACGCACGCGGACACACCGGTGGTGGTGGTACCGACCGACTGGGACGCGACCTCGGCGCCCGACGGGCCGATCGTGATCGGGTTCGACGGCAGCGAGCAGGCCACCGAGGCGTTGCGCTGGGCGCTGCGCGTCGCCCACGACACGACGTCGGTCCGGGCGGTGGTGGCCGTCGACGTGGCGCCCTGGTTCGACCAGGACCAGGAGCTGGAGCGCTATCCGGACGAGATCCGCGCACACGGCCGCGAGATGGTTGCCGCGATCGATGCCATCGATCCCGACCACCGGGCACAGCGCGAGGTGGTCTTCCGCGGTGCACGCGACGCGTTGTCGGAGGCCAGCGAGACGGCGTCGATGGTCGTCGTCGGGTCACGTGGGCTCGGACGGGTGGCTGCAGGGTTGCTCGGTTCGGTCAGCGGAGCGCTGCTGCAGGGCTCGAGTTGCCCGGTCGTGGTCGTCCCGCACGAGGACTGACCGTCACGTGGCAGGCTGAGGCCATGTCAGAGATCCGGTTCTTCTCCGCCAAGAGCTACGACCGTGTCGGTTTCACCGAGGCCAACGACCGCCACGGCCACGAACACGACCTCGTCTTCCTCGACGCCCGTCTCGAGCCCGCGACCACCGAGCTCGCCGCCGGGGCGCCCGCCGTGTGCGTGTTCGTGAACGACGTGCTGTCGGCGCCCGTCCTCGAGGCACTCGCCGCGGGCGGAACGCGGTGCGTCGCATTGCGGTGCGCGGGCCACAACAACGTCGACGTCGCAGCAGCCGAACAGCTCGGTCTGACGGTCGTCCACGTTCCGGCGTACTCGCCGAATGCCGTGGCCGAGCACACGCTGGCGTTGATCCTGGCCCTCAACCGGCGGATCCATCGCGCCTACAACCGGGTGCGAGACGGCAACTTCGCCCTCGACGGCCTGGTCGGGATGGATCTGGCCGGCAAGACGGTGGGTGTGGTCGGAACCGGCAGGATCGGGGCGATCGTGGCCCGCCTGCTCTGGCACCTCCGCTGCCGCGTCCTGGCGGTCGACCCGTACCACGACCAGCATCTCCTCGACCTCGGGGTGGACTACGTCGACCTCGACCAGGCGCTTGCCGAGAGCGACATCATCACCCTCAACTGCCCGCTCACCCCCGAGACGCGGCATCTGGTCGACGCCGACGCGATCGGCAGGATGCGTCGCGGTGTGATGCTGGTGAACACGGGTCGTGGTGCGCTCGTCGACACCGGCGCGGTGATCGACGGCCTGAAGTCCGGACAGATCGGTTCACTCGCACTGGACGTCTACGAAGAGGAGGCCGACCTGTTCTTCGTGGATCGCAGCGACGAGATCCTCGACGACGACGTGTTCGCGCGATTGCTCACGTTCCACAACGTGCTCATCACCGCGCACCAGGCGTTCCTCACACGCGAGGCACTGGCGGCCATCGCGGAGACGACGCTGTCGAACGTGACCGCCGCACTCGGCGGCTCGGACCCGGTGAACGTCGTCCGAGCCGGCTGAGGCGGCGCTGCCCGTGGCGACGGGTCAGTCGGGATGGAGCTTCGGCGCACCCGGATGGAACGGCGCGCCGGGTTCGGGCTCTGCCGCCAGCGGCTCGCCGTCGTCATCGGTCTCCGGGGCCCATCCGATCGACGAGTCGAGGGCTGCCCCGTCGACGATGTGGTAGCGGCGGCCGGTGACGACCGTCGGGTCGATCCGCACGAAGTTCGGCTTCTCCCACGCCAGCCACGGGAACAACGGCAGGTCCTCGGCCTCGAACATCTCCTGCATGCGCTCGATCGGACGTGCGTGGCCCTTCACCACGACGCTCCATGCGGCGCGCTCGGTGGGTTCGTACCCGTCGATCTCGAAGGCCACGAGCCGGTTGAGCACGGCGCCCGCCAGCTTCGTGCCGGCCGCCGTGCGGAAGACGATGCCACGGTCGTCCACCACGAAATTGATCGGGAAGATGTCGGGCTGACCGGCCACGTCGACCGCGAGTCGCCCCACCGCAGCGTGATCGAGCAGCTCCCAACACTCGGTCTCGCTGAGGATCTGGGTGGCTTCCTGTCGGGCATCCATCCCGTCATCCTGGCGCACTCGCGGGGTGCCAGGCAGGGTCGAACGTCACGGGACGCCACCGCCGTGACCGCGCGATCAGTCGAGTTGCACCCTCTCGAACTGGCGGGGCACCACTGCGTTGCAGCCGTCGGCTGCCAGCCGTCGGGCGAGTGCATCGCTCGCCTCGGGTTCGCCGTGGACGACGAACACGCTCGCCGGCTCGCCGGGAAGCGCGTGGATCCATGCAGCCAACCCGTCGGCGTCGGCGTGCACCGACAGCGAGCGGAGCACGTCGATCTCCGCGCGCACGGGCACGTACCTGCCCAGCATCTTCACCGACCGGGCACCGTCGGCGAGTTGGCGTCCCCGGGTGCCCGCCGCCTGGAAGCCGCACAGCACCACGGAGTTCCGGTGATGGGGGAGCAAGCGGCTGAGATGGTGCAGCACCCGTCCGCCCGACGCCATACCCGACGCCGAGATGATGATCGCCGGCGCCGTGAGCTGATTCAGCGACTTCGAGTCCTCGACCGTGGGGCATTCGTGGAGGCCGCCGCCCGGGTCGAAGGAGAACAGGCCGCAGTCGTCGAGCGGCGAGCGACACACCTCGGCGTCCCCGACTCCCATGGCGGTCCGGTACACGTCGAGCACCCGCAGCGCCATCGGACTGTCGACGAACACCGGCAGCGTCGGCACCCTGCCGGACTCCATCAACTGGCGCAGCACGACCAGGAGCACCTCGGTGCGGTCGACGGCGAATGCGGGGATCAACACGATGCCGCCTCGCGCTGCGGTGCGGCGGACGACGTCGGCGAACTCCTCGATCTCGTCGGCGTCGTCGGGATGGATCGAATCACCGTAGGTGGATTCGACGAGCACGGTGTCGGCGGGGGGCGGCGTGCCGGGGCCGGCAACCAGCGGATGCGTACCCCGGCCGAGGTCGCCGCTGACGAGCAGGGTGGTGGGGCGGCCGTCGTCCGCCGTGCCGTCGTCGGTGATCGTGAGGTGCACGCTCGCGGATCCGAGGATGTGGCCGGCAGGCACCAGCCGTGCGACCACACCGGGGGCGACCTCGGTGTCCGACCCGAACGGCACGCCTCGGAACAGCGGCATCGTGGCGGCGGCGTCGTCGGTGTCGTACAGCGGCAGCGCGGGACGGTGCTTGCCGAACCCGCGCTCGTTGGTGAACCGCGCCTGTTCCTCCTGGAGGTGGGCAGCGTCGGGCAGGAGGATGGCGCACAGGTCGCGGGTCTCCGGCGTGCACACGATCGGACCGTCGAAGCCGTCGCGGACCAGGCCCGGAAGCCAGCCGCTGTGATCGATGTGGGCGTGGGTGAGCACGATGGCGTCGATCGTCGCCGGATCCACCGGGAAGGGCTCCCAGTTGGCCAGCCGATCTCGCTTGCGGCCCTGGAAGAGCCCGGCGTCGACGAGCACCGTGGCGGCACTCGTGCGCACGAGGAAGCGGCTGCCGGTGACGGTGCGCGCGGCACCCAGGAATTCGAGGACGACGGTCACGGTTCCATCAGACCCGGGCGGTGGCGTGGCGGCCACGGCCGTTCGGCCCTTCGTCGCGCCCCACGCCCCCAGTACGATCGGTGGTGGGCCGAGCGGCTCCGACGACCGGAGGATCCACCATGTCGACATCCAGTTCCCGTGAACGTGCGGCGGCAGCCGGGCTGTCGCCGGGTGGCGGTGGTGGCCCGGTGGTGGTGGGCGTCGACGGATCACCGAATGCGCAGCGGGCGTTGGCGTTCGCGGCCGGCCTGGCCAAGGCGTTCGACATCGACCTGGCCGTGTTCCACGCGCTCGGCCTGATGACGGTGATCGAAGGCCGCCACGTCCCGTCGGAGGGACACCGCGACGACATCGAGCGGTTGTTGCGCTCGCAGTGGTGCGCAGCCCTGCAGGGCGACCCCGACCTGCGTTGGCGGGCGGAGATCGTGTACGGCAGCCCGGCCGACGTGCTGCTCGACCTCGGGCACGAACTCGACGCCTCGTTCGTGGTGGTGGGGTCACGCGGCGTGGGGGAGGAGCAGATGCTCGGCAGCACCAGCCATCACGTGGTGCACCACAGCGATCGTCCCGTCGTCGTGATTCCTCCCGCGGATCGCACGACCTCCTGAACGCCCACCTCCCGGCCCCCACCTGAGGGTACGGTGCGGGCCATGTCCGACATCAGTTCCGAGTTCGCCGGCCGTGTCGCCCTCGTCACCGGGTCGTCGAGCGGCATCGGGGAACAGACCGCCCGCCGTCTGTCGGCACTCGGTGCCACCGTGGTGGTCAACTCGTCGTCGTCGGTGGAGGCGGGCGAGGCGGTGTCGGCGTCGCTGCCGGGCGAGTCGGCCTACATCCGTGCCGACATCAGCGACCAGGACGAGGCGCACGCACTGGTCGACAGCACCGTCGAGCAGTACGGGCAGCTCGACATCCTCGTGAACAACGCAGGATGGACCACACAGGTCCCGCACGAGGATCTCGACGCCCTCACCGACGACATCTTCCGCAGGACGTTCGACGTCAACGTGTTCGGCACCTGGTGGCTCACCAAGCGGGCGATCCCGCACCTCCGTCACTCCGAGGACCCGAACATCGTGAACATCACCTCGATCGCCGGTGTGCGCCCGGTGGGTTCGTCGATGGCCTACTCGATGACCAAGGCGGCGCTCAACCAGATGACCCTGCTCCTCGCCAAGAGCTACGGCCCGATCCGCGTCAACGCCGTGGCCCCTGGGCTGGTGGCGACGCCGTGGACCGAGGACTGGGACACGATGCACGCCGCGATCGCCGCGATCTCGCCGATCCCGCGGTCGGCGACACCCGACGACTGCGCCGAGGCCGTGCTCGCACTGCTGCGCAACCGGTACGCCACCGGCGAGATCTTCGTGGTCGACGGCGGCACCACGCTCAAGATGTGAGCCCGGAGCCGCTCGGGTCGCGGCCGGCGCTCCACGCCGACCGATCGCGTCAGACGGCGGACTTCTCCAGGATGTGCACGCCGCACGCCGAGCCGAGGCCGATCACGTGCGCGAGCCCGACCTTGGCGTCTTCGATCTGGCGGTCGCCGGCTTCGCCGCGGAGGTGATGGCAGACCTCCCAGATGTTGGCGATCCCCGTCGCCGAGATGGGGTGACCCTTCGACTGCAGACCGCCCGACACGTTCACGGGCAGAGATCCGTCACGCCAGGGAGCGCCCGACTCGAAGAAGTCGACGGCGCCGCCCTCCTCACACAGGCCGAGGTTGTCGTAGTGCACGAGTTCGGCGGTCGCGAAACAGTCGTGCAGCTCCACCAGGTCGAGATCCTCGGGGCCGACACCGGCCTGCTCGTAGGCGGTCGTCGCCGCGTTGCGGGTGAGTGTGTTCACGTCGGGCAACACCTGACATGCCTCCTGGTACGGGTCGGAGGTGAGCACCGACGCCGACACCTTCACGGCCCTGCGTTGCTGCTCGAGCGACAGCGTCTTCAACTTCTCGCCGCTCACCACCACGGCGGCTGCAGCGCCGTCGCAGTTGGCTGAACACATCGGGCGCGTGTTGGGGTAGGCGATCATCATGTCGCCCATGATCTCCTCGAGCGTGAAGCGCTTGGAGTAGGCAGCGAGCGGGTTGAGCGTGGAGTGCGCGTGGTTCTTCTCCGAGATGCGGGCGAACAGTTCGAAGTCGGCGCCGCCGTACTTGTGGCCGTATTCCATGCCCACCTGAGCGAACACGCCCGGCATGGTGTCGGTGCCGATCCGGCCGTCGGTGGTGGCCACGGCCCCGAAGCGGCCCTGCGGCTCCCACTCGTGGCTGTCCTGCTTGGCGCGCCCGCCGCCGCCGAGGAGGCCCGCACCCGCCAGCTTCTCGACACCGACGGCGAGGCCCATGTCGCACTCACCGGCCTTGATCGCCATGATCGCGGTGCGCAACGCCGTGGCGCCGGTGGCGCAGGCGTTGGACACGTTGAACACGGGGATGCCGGTCTGGCCGACCTGCTTCTGGATCTGCTGGCCGATGCCCCCGGATCCCATCAGGTTGCCGGCGGCGAGCACGCCCATGTCGGCCATCGTGACGCCCCCGTCGGCCAGTGCGGCCATCACGGCCTCGGCGGCGAGGTCGACGACGTCGCGATCGGTGTGCTTGCCGAACTTGGTCATGTTGATCCCGAGGATCCAGATGTCGTCACTCATGGGTGCTCCGTTTCGATCGTCTCGGCCTGGCGGCCGGCGGGTCATTGGTCAGCGGTCCCACGTTTGCGTTGCAGATTCTTCGGGACGGGCCCACGAAAGTGTCACGCAAACGAGGAATGGGCGGGTGAGGAATGGGCGGGTGTGGGTCAGGAATCGGCGGGCTCGAAGGCGAAGGCGATCGCCTCGGTGCCCCGGTCGTCGGTGCCGAGCGAGTAGGTGGTGAGTCGGACGCGCATCCCGGTGTGCAGGTGGTCGGCGTCGGGCTCGACGTTGCGGAGGTTGCCGCGCACGCTGGTGCCGTCGCAGTCGACCACCCCCGACACGAACGGCACCTCCACGCCCGGTGCGGCGAACGCCACGATCGTGAACGTGCGCAGCACGCCCTCGGTGGCGATCTCCACGCGCCGGAAATCGGTGCCGGAACATGCCGCACAGGCGTTGCGTCGGTCGAAGAAACGGGCGCCGCAGCCGGTGCACTCGTGGGCCACGAGGTGTGGTCCGCCGTCGTCGAGGATCAGGTAGTCGACGATGGGGATCCGCGCCGGAGTCGCTGTGTCAGCCATGGGCGCGAACGTACCGAACCCTCACGTCCGCCGACGAGGCCGAGATGCCCGCGACGAACCGAGACCGTCGAACCGCCCTACGGCGCCTGGTCGAGGCGCTCGCCGAGCTCGCGGAGCCATACGGGCAGGCGCGTCGGCCGCCCCTCGAGTGTCGTGCACCCGTGCACGGTGACGCCGGTGGCGCGCACCGTCTCCGATGCGTCGTCGGCGTCGTCGACCGTGATGAGGTACGCCATCTGGAACGTCGCCCGCGTCACGGCGGCGAGGCGGAGGTGCACCGTCATCACGTCGTCGAACCGCAGCGGGTTGCGGTACTGCACGAACGATTCGAGCACGGGCGACTCCAACCCGTCGTCGCGCCACTGCGTGAAGGGGTGCCCGATCTCGCGGAGGTACGCCACACGGGTCTCCTCGAAGTAGGCGAGGTGGTTGGAATGGTGCACGATGCCCATCGCGTCGGTCTCCACGAACCGCACCCGGATCTCGTGGGCGAAGTCGTAGACGGAGGGATCGGTCGAGGGGTCCACGCGGAGACGCACGACGGCGACCCTACGCGGCTGCCGCCGACCGGCCTACGATCGACGACGTGACTCCGGCCGTCGTCGCACTCGAGACCGCCGGCGTCGAGTTCACCGTCCACGAGTACGACCGCAGCGACGACCTCCGTGACTTCGGACGTGAGGCTGCCGAGGCCCTCGACCTGCCGCCGGATCAGGTGTTCAAGACGCTGGTGGTCGACGTGGACGGCACGTTGGTGGTGGCCGTGGTGCCGGTCAGCTGCCAGCTGTCGATGAAGCGCGTGGCGTCGGCAGCCGGGGGCAAGCGGGCCACGATGTGCGAGCCGGGGCGGGCCGAGCGGTCGTCCGGCTACGTCGTGGGTGGCATCAGCCCGCTCGGCCAACGTCGACCGCTGCGTACCCTGGTCGACGAATCGGTGGAGCTGTGCGACGTGATCTACGTGAGCGGCGGCAAGCGGGGGATGGACGTCGGAGTCGCTCCGGCCGATCTCGTCGACCTGCTGCACGCCGTCGTCGCGCCCATCACGGCCTGAACCCGCCCGTGCTGCACCAGATCCACGACGTGGCGGACCTTCGCCGCGGAGCCCGACCGGTACGTCAGCGCGCGGGGTGGCGCATCAGCGCCTCGATCCGCGCCACGCGGGTCCGTGCCGGGGGGTGCGACGCACCGAGCCGCGCCCGCCAGCCGCGGGTGCGCTCGCCACTCCCGCTCGCCAGCACCTGCCGGAGCGCCGCCGCCAGCTCCCGGCCGAATCCCATCCTCACCGCCCGCTGGTCGGCCTCGAACTCGGAGGCGTGGCCGACGAGATTGGCCAGCGCATCACTCGCTCGCAACCCGGCCGTGAACACCCAGGAGGCGGCTCCCAGCACGACCGCCGCCACGTTGCTCACGGCGTCCACCAGCGGCGAGCGCTTCCCGAAGCTGCCGGCAGCGGCATGGGCGACGTTCTCGAGGAAGAACCCCACGCGGGCGAGGAGGACGACCGGTGCCGACATCCAGTGGCCGAGCGTGATCGCCACCGTGTGCAGCCCCAGATGATGGCTCAACTCGTGGGCCAGGACACCCCGCAACTCGCGCTCGGACAACTCGCCGACGGCGTACGTCGTCACCACCACCAGATGGCCGCCGCAGGCGTAGGCGTTCAATTCATCCGACGGCAGTACCCGCACCACGAAGCGACCGGCCGGGAGATCGTTCGCCTGCGCGATGCGGGCCCACATCGGTTCGATCACCCCGGCCTCGGCGGCCGTCGGCCGGCGGGCGCCCAGGATGGGCGTGAGGACGAGCACCTGGAACGGTCGGACGAACAGCAGCAGACCTGCCGCCGCGAAGCCGGCGACCACCCACCAGTAGCGCACGTCGGTGAGCCAGCCGACGGGGAGC
Source organism: Ilumatobacteraceae bacterium (assembly GCA_041686315.1). Classification (GTDB taxonomy): domain Bacteria; phylum Actinomycetota; class Acidimicrobiia; order Acidimicrobiales; family Ilumatobacteraceae; genus Sva-07. The sequence continues at coordinate 1,226 of JAWLEC010000021.1, read as the reverse complement.
CACAGCACGAACAGCGCCAACAGGCTGAAGGGGAGGACGGCGAACACGGGGGCGACCGACCACACGGCTCCAGGCTCGATGCGCCGCGCGCCGCGGTGTCCTCTCATAGCGTCGATCAGGTTACGCACCGTGGCCGAACCACGGCGCCGGTCTGCCTTTGTTCAAGATCGCACCGGAAGCCTCGCCGCCGCAGCGAGCGACAGATACTGTCGCCATCGACTCGGGGCGGTGGACGGCCCGACCGGCGGGCGAAGAGAGATCGAGTGAGCGAGTCACACAGCAACCAGCAGGTCACCCTCGAGCCCGACCGGCGGGCGCAGGAGGAGGATCATGCTCGCACCCTCCTCCAGGAGGCGATCCGCTGTCGCACGTCCGACGCAGACCGGGCGCGTCAGTTGGTCCTCGACGCCCGCGTGACGGCCAGGGCAGCAGGCCTCGACCGGGTGGAGGCCGACGCGATCTACCAGCTCGCAGCGCTGGCGCATCAGGCGGGACGGATGGACGAGGCGTTCGGTCTCGCCTTCGAGGTGGTCGAGTCGGCCGAGCAGGACGACCTCTCGCTCACCCTTGCCTGGTCGCTGCACCTGATCAGCGTCGTCTACTACCAGGCCAACAACCACGCCGGTGCCCTCGAGCATGCACTGCGGGCGCTGCAGGTGTACCGCGCCACCGACCACTTCGTCGACGAGGGTCGCATCCTCCACACCGTTGCGGCGATCCACCAGTCGATGGGCGACCACGATCGGGCGATGGCCACCTACGAGGCGGCGCTGGCCGCCAACGAACCGCTCGGGCGTCCCGACGTGGACGCCATGGTGCTGGGCAACCTCGCTCGGCTCAGCGGCCGTCGTGGCGACCACGCCGAAGCGATCCGTCTCGGGCGCCGCGCCGTCGGGCTCGCCGGCGAGCACGCCGATCACCTCGTCGGCAGCCTCCTCGCCGACGTCGCCGAGGCGCATGCCGGTCTCGGTGACGGCGAGGCCGCCGCAGCGTGTTTCGACGAGGCCCGGGCGCACTGGACCGCCCGGCTGGCCTCGGGCGGGGAACTGGCGCCGTCCGAGCAACTCGGCGTGATGCTCGCAGAGGGTCGGGTGGCGCTGCGGTTCGGCGATCTCGACCGGGCCGTGTCGACGCTCGCCGCAGCGCTCGACCTGGCCGACCGAACCGGTCACCGTGACCCCGAACTCGAGATCCACGACCTGCTCGCCACGGCGCACAAGCGGGCA
>JAWLEC010000152.1:0-7304 GCA_041686315.1 Ilumatobacteraceae bacterium | reverse complement strand
AGTACGACTCGGGCTGCGGGTGCACCAGCGGGTCGCCGTACACCTCGCTGGTCGAGGCCATGAAGAACCGGGCGTCGTGCCGCCGGGCCAGCTCCAACACGTTGCGGGTGCCGATCGAACCCACGTCGAGCGTGGCGATCGGCTCGGCCAGATAGTCCTTCGGCGACGCCGGGCTGGCCAGGTTCATGACCGCGTCGACCGGAGCCAGCAGCGAATCGGGCAACGACGCACAGATGTCGTGGTCGACGAGCCGGAACCCGTCGTGGCCGGCCAGGTGCGCCACGTTGCGGGCGCTGCCGGTGACGAAGTTGTCGACGCACACGACCTCGTCGCCCCGGTCGAGCAACGCATCGCACAGGTGCGAGCCGACAAAACCCGCTCCGCCCGCCACCAGCACGCGCATCAGCGGCGACCGACCCCGTCGTAGTCGAGCCCGGCCTCACGCACCAGCACCGGGTCGAACAGGTTGCGGGTGTCGACGATCGTCGTGCCCGCACCCGCTCGCGCCGCCACCGCATCGAGGTCGAGCTTGGCGAACTCGGGCCACTCGGTGAACAGCGCCACCACGTCGGCACCATCGGCCACGTCGAGGGCATCGGACACCAACTCGATGCCGTCCAGCACCCGGGCATGGTGCGGCGCCGACTCGGCCACCGTGGCCGGATCGACGGTCGGATCGAACGCCCGCACCGCCGCACCCGCCGTCCGCAACTCGGCGATGATCGCCAACGCCGGCGACTCACGCAGATCGTCGGTGCCCGCCTTGAACGTCAGCCCCCACACCCCCACCGTCACGCCGTCCAGCCGGCCACGATCGCGGCCCGCGGCCCGCTCGATCTTGGCGACCATCCGCTCCAGCTGCTCGGAGTTCACCTCGATCACGCCACGCATCATCGAGAAGTCGTACCCGTGGTCCTCGGCGATCTTCACCAACGCCCGGCTGTCCTTCGGGAAACACGAACCGCCCCAGCCCGGACCCGGCCGCAGGAACTGCCCACCGATCCGCTTGTCCGAACCGATCCCCTCCACCACCGCCGCCACGTCGGCGCCCACCGCCTCGCACATCGCCGCCACCGCGTTCACGAACGAGATCTTCATCGCCAGGAACCCGTTCGCCGCATACTTGATCGTCTCCGCCGACGCCGGGTCCGTGATCAGGATCGGCGTGTCGATCCCTGCATACAGATCCGCCACACGCTCGGCCGCCCCACGGTCCGCGCTGCCGATCACCACCCGATCGGGCTGCAGGAAGTCCGCCACCGCGGTGCCCTCCCGCAGGAACTCCGGATTCGACACCACGAACACGTCGTCACGCTGCAACACCCGCTCGACCGCCAACGTCGACCCCACCGGCACCGTCGACTTGTTCACCACCACCGCACCCGGCTTCAACACCGGCGCGATCTGCGCCGCCGCCGCCTGGATGTACGTCAGATCCGCACTGCCGTCGTCGCCCTGCGGCGTCGGCACACACAAGAACACGATGTCGGCACCATCCGCGGCAGCCTCGGCACCCAACACGAACTCCAACAACCCCGCCGCCCGGGCATCGTTGACCACCTGCTCGAGCCCGTCCTCCACGATCGGGATGTGCCCCGCGTTCAACAGATCCACCTTGCGCGGATCGATGTCACCACACACCGCCCGATGCCCCAACGACGCGAAACACGCACCCGTCGTCAACCCCACGTACCCCGTCCCCACGACACCGAGGCGGATTCCGGAGCGATGGTCGGTGACTGATGACATGAGGACCTCCGGGGCCTGGACGTGACGGTTCGATGCGCGCAGCGCCGGGCGCACACTGGTGCGGCGAGTGTACCGCTGCGCCTGTTCCCCGGAGCGTCCTCGACGGCTGCCGCCAGGAACCCCGCCGTGCATCGTACGACCTGCGCTGGCTACGGTTCGGGCGTGCAGACCGACGAGAAATTCCGCCAGAGCGAGCTCGACCCCGACCTGATCCGTGCCTGCGGCGACGACCCGGGTTGGCTGTGCGAGGGCGTGTACGACATCACCGGCAACGGGTTCCTCTCGCAGATCTCCGATCGCGTGGTCACCATCGCCTTCATCTTCGTGTTGGCCTGGGTGCTGTCGATGTTCGCCCGCCGTTACCTGGCACGGGCGGTCGCTCGGATGATGGCTCCCGACCGTGTCGCTGCGGCTCGCCAGCTGAACCGTCTCGGCCTCGACCGGACCGACGCACTGATCACTCCCGACGTGGTCACTGCCGAAATCGATCCGCGTCGTGCCGCACGCGTGAACTCGATCACGGCGGTGCTCGGGAGCACGATCGCCATCTTGATCTGGTCGTTGGCGTTCATCATCGCCCTCGGCGAAATGGGGATCGAGCTGGCGCCGCTGATCGCCGGTGCCGGCATCGCCGGCGTGGCGTTGGGCTTCGGTGCCCAGAGTCTCGTCCAGGACTGCATCGCCGGGTTGTTCATGCTGATCGAGGACCAGTACGGCATCGGCGACATCGTCGACCTCGACGAGGCCACGGGCACCGTCGAGAGGATCTCGTTGCGTACCACCGTGCTGCGAGGTCTCGACGGCACGGTCTGGCACGTTCCCAACGGCTACGTGCAGCGGGTCGGGAACATGTCGCAGCTCTGGTCGGTGGCGCTCGTCGACGTCGACGTGGCCTACGACTCCGATCTCGCCGAGGCCCGGCGCGTGATCATCGAGTGTGCCGAGGACGTCACGACACGCGAGGAGTGGGCGGAGGCGGTTCTCGAGGAGCCGAAGCTGCTCGGCGTCGAGGCGCTCGGCGCCGACGGCATCACCATCCGGATGACCGTGCGCACGAAACCGGGTTCGCAATGGGGCTTGCAACGGGCGCTCCGCGAAGAGTTCAAGCGGGCACTCGACGGAGCCGGCATCGAGATCCCGTTCCCCCAGCGCACGGTGTGGTTCCGTCAGGACTCCCACGACGTCGGCGAGGCGTGAGCACACGGCGTGATGTAACAATGTCGATATGACGTTCGCACTGGCGGCGGTGGGCTTCGTCGCTCCTGCGCATGCACCCGGCTGGCTCGTACTGTCGGCTGTTGCGCTCGTCGCTGCCGCGGTGCTGCTGCGTCGGGCGGAGTCCGAGACCGCCCCGACCCGACCCGCACCCGCCGAGTCGGCGGGGGCGCTGCGCTCCGACGCCCCGGCGGTGGTCAACGTACTCACCAACGATGCCACCGTGACTGCCGCCGCGTTCCGAGCCACGCTGATCGATCTCGCCGCCCGCGGCTGGGTACGTCTGCTGCCGCCGGATGACCAGGACGACGAGCTGGGCCGGGTCCGGCCGTCGGCCGCGGCCTACGAGGGCGACTCCCTGCGCCCACACGAACGGCTCGTCCTGCAGCACGTGATGGCCCGGTACACGAGCGATCGCGCCATCCCGGCCCGCTATCTGGCAGTCGACGTCCAGGGGTCGTGGTGGAAACGCTTCCGGGGCCTCGTGGAGATCGAGGCCAGGGAGACCGGTCTCGTCAGACGCCGCTGGTCACCGGCGGATCTCCTGTTGCCGGCGGGGGCGTGGGCGGTCGCCGTGATGACGTGGCTGATCGCCCGCAGTTCGGGCGACACCGAGGTGGCGGTGATCGATTCGGTCGAACGCCGCATCATCGGTTGGGGTCTGTTGCTGCTCCTCGTCGTGATCGGCTTCCGGTTGGTGATGCACCTCGTGCGGCCATCGTTCACCCACACCGACAAGGGTCTGGCCGCCACGTCGCGCTGGCTGGCGGTCCGGCAACGCCTGGTGGGCGCGGGCTTCGCCGAGATGGCACCGAGTGCCGTCGATGTGGGTGACCGCCGGCTCGCCTACGCCACTGCGATGTGTCTGGCCGACGGCGCAGCCGTGGAACTTCCGCTCGCCCGTGAGGATCCTCGACGGGCGTGGAGCTCGGTGGGTGGCCGGGCCCGGCTGGTGCGCGTGCGCTACCCCGTACGGCCCGCCTACGGCATGGCACCGTGGGTGTCGCTGGCCGTCGGCGTCGTCGTCGCATTCGCCGGCATGCAGGCGCGGCGATGGTTCGCCGACGTGGCCCGGGGCGAGAGTTTCGACTGGGCCTACGAGCAGCTTCCCGCCCAGGCCTGGTTGATCGCCGACGTGGCCACCGCTCTGGCGTTGCTGTCGTGGCTCCCGATCGCACTGGGGCTGTGGATGGCGTTCGCGGGTGCGGCCGACGCTCTCGGATCGGTGGAACGCACCGGCGTGATCGTGCGGGCCCGGCGACCGGTGGAGGTGTCGCCGCTGCCTCGACCGGTGCTGCGCCGGCTCGAGCGCGACCGCTACAGCTTGTACATCGCGGTCGACGACGGTTCGTCCGACGACGTGGTGGCCTGGCGCACGAACGAACGCAACGCGGTCCCGCAGGGTGCCAACGCCACGGTGAAGGCGAGCATGTTGCTGGGGCACGTGCGACGCGCCACGCCCGTCGGGCATCGCATCGTCGGCTGAACCCGGGCTGGTCAGGCGGCGCGCTCGGCGTTGCGGCGGTGTGGGACATGACCGACGTCAACGAGCGCAGCTCTGGGCGATCATGCCGCCCATCGACATTCCCACGACGTGCGCCGAGTCGATCCCGAGCGCATCGAGCAGGCCGGCGGTGTCGGCCGCCATGTCGGCGAGGTGGTACCCGGCATGCGGGGGCCGACGGGCGATGTTGCCGAGGATCGCCTTCGTCTGGCTGGCCGCCTCCCAGTCGAACTCGGTGCTACCGATCGGGCTCGACGCTCCAGAAGCCGGCCTTGAGGTACTCGCCTTCGGGGAAGCCGACCGGATGGTCGACGTCGTGGCCGGTCCGCAGGATCTCGTGGAGGCGGTGTCCGGAGGCGGTGGCGGCCGTGGTGACGGTGTCGAAGAAGTCCTCGAGCGACACCCGGCTCGAGCACGACGCCTGCACGAGCGTGCCACCCGGACGGAGCACCTCGAGCGCCAGCCGGGTGAGCCGGCCGTAGGCACGCCGGGCGCCGGCGACGTCGGCACGGCGCTGGGCGAACGAGGGCGGATCGACCACCACCAGGTCGTACCGCTCGCCGGTCCGTCCCAGGTCGGCGAGCACCTCGAAGGCGTCACCGACCCGCGTGGCGAAACGGCAGGACGCCACCTCGGGCCGATCGGCGTTGAGCGCCATGTTGGCCTCGGCGGCGGCGAGCGTGGGGGCCGAGGCGTCGACGGCGAGCACCGATCGTGCTCCGCCGGCGGCGGCGTGCACACTGAACCCGCCGGTGGAGGCGAAGACGTCGAGGACGTCGCGCCCCGACGCCATGGCCCCCACCATCAGCCGATTGGCGCGCTGGTCGAGGAAGTGCCCGGTCTTCTGACCGTGGCGCACGTCGGCCGCGAAGAGGAGATCCCCCTCGCGGAACCGGACCGGCCCGTCCGAAACGTGGCCGCTGATCACGTCGCCGTCGGCGAACCCGTGCGTGTCGCCGGAAGCGACGTTCCGGGCGAGACGCAGCACCACGTCGGCCACACCGGTGGCGTCGTTCAACACGCCGACGAGGTCGTTCAGGTGGGGAAACCAGACCGCCGAGTAGAGCTTCACGACGAGGACGCCGCCGTAGCGGTCGACGACGATGCCGGGCAGCCGGTCGTTCTCCCCGTTCACGAGCCGGTACCCGAGTTCGTCGGCGTGGTCGGCCTCGGTGAAGGGGCGTCTGACGGCGCCGGCCGCCTCCACGGCGGCCGCCCAGAAGTCGATGTCGATCCGCCGCGGGCGCCCGACGTGCAGGATGCGGATCCGGATCGGCGAGACCGGGTCGTACAGCCCGATCGCCGCGAACGAGCGGTCACGGTCGAAGATCACGGCAAGATCGCCGGCTGCACCAGGGTGGCCGTCGGGGCCGATCGACGTGATCGAGTCGGCGTACACCCAGGGGTGGCCGCTGCGCACCTGCCGCAGTGCATCCGGGGTGATGCGGACGGCGAGCCGTCGCCCGGCCGCGGGTGGAATGTCGGCCAGGGCGGGCGTGGCGGCGGGATCGTTCACGATCCGCCGGACGGCGGGTCGAAGCCGGCGACGACGCCGACCGACGGGGCGACGGACCCGGCGTACACGTCGGCCCAGGCCGACTGCACGCCGTCGGCGCCGGTGCGACGGTCGACGGTGAGCCACGACCGGCTGGCGTCCACGAAGTCGCGCAGGGCCTCCGCCGAGCGGCGGGCGTAGCCTTCGGTACCCCACTGCACGATGCCGCGCTTGGCTGCGGTCGGGGCGAAGAACAGCGTGGGTGTCGGCCCGGGCAGCTCGGCTGCCTGATCCGGTGGCGGGGCGTCGTGGTGGCTGCGACCGACGGTCATCGAGTACCGCAGGTGGTCGCCGAGGTGCCGGTGGACGGCGGCGAGCACGGTGGGGTTGCCGGCCATGTCGATCGACACGGTGGGCACGTCGGCGGGGATCGAGGCGACGTCGTCGTAGGTGAGCACGGTGTCGTACCAGTCGAGCGACTCGACGAACTCGACGTTGCCCGCCGACGTGAGCCCGATCACGCGCAGATCGGCCCCGGCGTCGCGGCGAGCGGCCACCCGCTGCGCGAAGGCGATACCGGTCTTCGACGACGCCGAGAGCACCACCACCTGTTCGGCCCCGAAGTACGGCGCCGCATCGGTTCCACAGGCGTCGTCGAACGACTCGTCGGCGAGGTACCCCGTGAAGAACAGGCCGCGCAGCAGCGCGTGGCGATCCTCGCCGTCGGGGGCGTCGTCGTGCGACGGGTCGTGATCGGTGGCCACGTAGCGGCGATACACGGGCGCGTGCTGCTGACGGTGCTCGCCGTCGTCGCGGAACCCGTCGTCGGTGGCGGTGGCGGTGAACACCACGGTGCGCGCCATGGGATACCAGCCGTAGTAGCGGCTCCCCACGGCGAGGTCGGGATGGCGTGATTCGACCACGGTGGCCCACCCCATCGCCGGCACCCGACCCCATCGCTCGTCGTCGACCGGGAAGAAGTTCCAGTAGCCGAGCACGTCACCGAACACGGCGTAGGTGATGTTGTTGGCGGTCACGGCGAAGCGGTCGACATGCAGGCGCACCTGGCCGTCGGCCAGATCCGCCTCGTCGGCGTCGACGAGCCGCGTCTGGCCGATGGACGTGCGGTCGACTTCGAGAATCTGGTTCATCACACCAGCATGGTGCTACAACCGGGCGATGAGCGCATCCGACCCGTCCCCACTCGCCCTCGCCAGCCTCTTCGGACTCGACGGCAAGGTCGCCGTGGTGACCGGCGGGTCACGCGGCATCGGCTACATGATCGCGTCGGGGCTGGTGGCCAACGGGGTACGCACCTACATCACGGCGCGCAAGGCCGAG
>JAWLEC010000151.1:0-7380 GCA_041686315.1 Ilumatobacteraceae bacterium | reverse complement strand
GTCGCTGCGTCGTCAGAGCCGGGCGTGCAGCCGCACCGCCTGCTCGGCCGCCTTTGCCCGGATCTCCTCGGCGTCGACACGGGTCGCCCGCCCGTCGCGCAGCGCCGGTTCGCCGGCGATGTCGACGTCGAGCGCCCGGACGCTGGTGGTGTAGGCCAGGTGCCACGGCGCCAACGGCGAGTAGCTCCAGCGCACCCGGTCGTCGAGCGCCTCGGGCATCAGCGTCCACCCCTGTTCGAGCCACGACCAGGCGAGGTCGGGTCCGGTGGCGACGTCGTCGGCGCGGGCCGCCACGAACGCCAGCCGGAACTCCTCGAGCATGTCGGCGCCGATGCCGTCGGTGCCGAGCGCCACCGGGTTGGCGAAGCGCACCGGGCGGGCGTAGCCGACACCGTTGTTCATGTTGGAGCGGGGATTGTGCACGAGCGTGCCGCGCAGGCCGTGGTCGTCGGGAAGATGGACTCCGTGGACCAGCAGCCAGTCGTCACGGGTGAGCCCGGCGAGCCGTCCGGCGGCGTCGGCGTCACCCGGACCCTCCGCCACGTGGACGTGGACACCGACGCCGTGGCGTTCGGCCAGATCGGCCGCCGCTGCGAGCGTGTCGGACGAGCACGTGAAGGCCGCGTGCACGCCCACCATGCCGCGGCCGCCCGCCGACAGGTACCGGTCGTTCTCGGCGAGCCCACGGCGAGCTCCGTCGGCCCCGTGCCGGTCGGTGACGCCGTAGCAGGTGCTCACCGCCACACCCACCTCGGCACAGGCGTCGGCGATCACGTCGAGTGATCCCTCGATGGCGTCGGGCGATTCGTGATGGTCGACGATCGCCGTGCAACCGGATTCCAGGGCCTCCAGTGCGCCCAGCTTCGCCGACCACTCGAGCACCTCGAGATCGAGCGCCGTGTCGAGCCGCCACCACACCAGTTCGAGGATCTCCTGGAATCCGCCGGGTGTGCGGGGAGGTGCGGGCATCCCGCGGGCGAGCGCCGAGTAGAGATGGTGGTGGGCACACACGAGCCCCGCCGTGACATGGCCGGCGGCGGCGTTTCCGTCGGCGTGCGGGTCGGGAGCGTCACGATCGGCCATCACTCAAGTAAACCCGATCGGCCGTCGATGCCTTGTTAGCGTTCGGCACGGGCGCACGGAGTCGACCTGCCGGCGCACATCGAGGACGGAGGGACCATGTCCGACAACAACACCAAGACGACCACCATCTGGCTCGGCCGGGCGATCGCGTACGTGGTGTTCGCGTTCATCGTGGTGTCGCAGTTGATCCTGGTGCAGGGATTCCTGCTGCTCCTGCTCGGGGCGAATCCGGGCAACGACTACGTCGACTGGGCCTATCGCAGCCTCGACCGGGTGATGGAGCCGTTCCGCGGCATCTTCACGCCGATCGAGTTCGAGGGCAACAGCCTGCTCGACACGTCGATCCTCTTCGCGATGGTGATCTACGGGATCGCACTGCTGCTGATGCGGGCGCTGCTCGACTGGTTGAGCGACAAGCTGTACAAGGCCGAGCGTGATCGCGAGCTGCAGCGGGCCATCGACGCCGCGGCAGCCAATCAGCCGTATCCGGGAGTCACCAGCGACGGCACCCCGGTGATCGTGCCGACACAGCCGACACAGCCGACACACCCGACACAGCCGACACACCCGACACAGCCGACACAGCAGTCACCACAGCAGCCGGGCGGCACGCCTCCGCCGCCGCCACGCTGAGGTCGCGGCGCCCTGCAACGACCCTACGACGGCGGTGCCGCAGCGCCTGGCCGCCTGGCCGCCTGGCCGCCTGGCCACCCGGCCGTCAGCGCCGACGGCCGGATGACGTCGCAGCCCGCTCGGCGGCGCGCTGACGCTTGCGGTACGCCTGCCAGCCGAGGGTGACGATCAGTGCACCGACGAAGGTGCCGATGAGACCGCTGGGCCTGATCGCCAGTCCGTCGCCGGCGAGCAGGCTGAACAGCAGGCCGCCCACGAACGAGCCCACGAGGCCCGCCACGAGCGCCAACGCCCAGTCGATCTGCTCGGTCCGCCGACCCAGCAGCAGCTGGACCACGAACCCGACGAACATGCCTCCGATGATGATGGCCAAGATGAGCACGGGAGCACGCTAACGCGGTCACTACATTCGACGACGGAACTGCCGATGTGCGGCAGCCCGAGAGATGAGGACCCACCATGATCAAGGCACTGCTCGCCGGCACCATCGTCTTCCTGCTCGCCACGTTCCCCGCCACGTGGCTGCTGATGCTGTTCCTCGGCAACCTCGGTGTGACCATGAGCTACTGGGGCACGCTGCCGCTCGGGATCCTCGTGTCGGTGCTGCTCGGATCGGCGTCGGCCCCAACCTACGTGGTACGCAGCTGACCGTCCGACGCGGGTACGCTCGCCGGCCGTGAGAGGCAGCGGCCCGTCGGAGGGCGATCCGGCCGTCCGACGGCGCCTCCGGCCGAGCAACGTGTCGATGGCCACGCGCCTCGCCGCGGCCGTCGTGATCGTCACCTTCGTCGCTCTCGCAGTCGCCGGCCTCGTCGGGCTCAGCGCAGGGGTCGACCTCGGGCGTGACATCTATCGCGACCGGCTCACGGTGATGGCCGGCACCGGCGCCCGCGACGTCGGCGCCGCAGTCGACTCGACGGCCGCACTGGCGGAGGCGCTCGCCGCGAGTCCCGCTGCCGCCGACGCACTCAGCGCGTTCGCCGACGGGTTCGGCGAGCTGCCGATCGACGGCGCCGACTTCGACCTCGCCGCCGAGTCACGCGCGCTGGTCGACGAGTACGAGGACCCGTACCTGCGGACATCCACCGGCCGAACGCTCCCGATCGACCGGGTCCTGTCGGCCAACCCCGCAGCGGTGTACCTCCAGACCCGCTACTCCGTCGGTGACAGCGTGCTCGACGACCCCAGCAACATCAACGACGCCGGCGACGGCTCTGCGTGGAGCGAGGCCCACCGGGAGTTCCATCCCGGATATCGGCAGGTGGCGGAGTCGCGCGGCCTCACCGATCTCTACCTCGTCGACGGGGCGACGTCGCGGATCGTGTACTCGGCCGACAAGCGACCCGACCTCGGCACGAGCCTCGTCGCCGGACCGTTCAGTGGCTCGGTGATCGCGAACACCGTCGGCGCCGTCTTGGAGGACCCCTCGGCCGGGTCGGTGATCAGCGACCTCGGCTCCTACGACGCCCGGCCCGACGAGGTGGTCGGAGTCATCGCCACACCGGTGTTCGACGGCAGCCGTTTCGTCGGCGCCCTGGCACTGGCCTACGACGGTCTGGTCCTCACCGACATCCTCACCGAGAACGAGACATGGGCGGGCCTCCCCCGGACCGGCGACATCTATCTCGTCGGCGCCGACGGCACGACGCGGTCCGATCCGCGTGGCTATCTGGAGGCGCCGCGCGACTTCCTCGACATGGTGCAGGAATCCGGCCGGATCTCGTCGGCGGAACGCGCGACGATCGAGCAGCGTGGGACCACGGTGCTCACGCTGCCCGCAGTGGAGGACACCGTCGGCGCCGGCCTGAACGACGACGACGACGTGGGACAACGCAACTCGGTCACGGGTTCGGAGGTGTTCGGCACCCAGTCCGCCGCGCCGGTCGACGGGCGGGCGTGGTCCGTCGTCGCGGAGATCGACACGTCGGTCGCCGAGGCCACGATCGACGACTTTCGCAACATCCTGATCGTCGGGACCGCCGTGTTCGTCATCCTCGTCACGTTCTTCGCCGTGGGATGGGCCGGCGCGATCATGCGGCCCGTCAAGGCGATCTCCGAGCGACTCGGCACACACGACGAGACGGGCACGATCACCATCCCCGACCAGAGCCCGATCGAGCTGCACCACCTCGCGCGCAGCTACGAGGAGATGGCCACCACGCTCGAGCAGCAGCAGATCGAGCTCGCACGCGCCCGGGACGCTCGCCTCGAGGTGATGCGCAACATGCTGCCGCCGGCCATCGCCGCCCGCATCGCCGATGGCGACCTCGACGAGCTCGACGAAGTGGAGCGGGCATCGGTGGCCGTCGTCGTGGTGCTCGGCCTCGGCGAGCTCGTGCGGCGCGACGACATGCCTCGCAGCCGCGACCTCGTCGACCGGGTGCACGAGGAGCTCGACCGGATCGCCGAGACACACGGCCTCGACCGCGTGAAGGTCGTCGGCGACGCATTCTTCGCAGCGTGCGGGCACGATCGCCCCTTCATCGACCACGCCCCACGCGTCGTCGCGTTCGCCGCGGAGGCCCGTGAGGCCATCCGGGCCATCGGTCTCGTCTCGGCGCCGCTCGATGCTGCGGTCGGCATCCACACCGGCCCCGTCCTCGTGGGGATGACGGGCGGATCGCGGCTGCTCTACGACGTCTGGGGCGACACCGTGACGACCGCCCACCACCTGGCACGGCGAGCGGGTTCGGGGGGGCATCATCCTGTCCGACACCACGCACGCGCTGCTTCCCGACGAGGTGGCGCAACAGGAGACCGACGTCGACGGTGACCATGCCTGGACGCTCGCCGACGACGGTCCGGTCACGGCGGAGGTCGGCCCGTCGTGAGCTTCACCTGGGCAGCGATGGTGGTCGTGGGCGTCCCGCTGCTGGTGATCGCCGCGTCCGAGGTCGACGAGCGGCTGCGCCAGCGCGAGTCACCGCTGCGGCCGGCGCTGTCGGTGTTCCGGCTCTGGAGCCTGCCCCTGTTCGCGGCGTGGGCGCTGCTCGTGCCCGTCCTCGATGTCGAAGCGGACTCGCCACTCGTGGTGGCCGTCACCTCGGCACTGGTGCTCACGGTCACGATCGGAGCGCTCCGCCTTCTTCGCGTCGGCGTCGACACGGTCCGCACACGTCCCCGCGCCGAGGGACGCGGCCCCGTCCCCCAGCTCGTGCTCGCGCTCCCTCGCATCGCACTGCTGCTCGTGGCGTCGTGGTTCCTGGTCGGCGTGGTCTGGGGTGTCAACCTGTCGGCGGCGCTCACTGCACTCGGTGTGACGTCGCTGGTGGTGTCGTTCGCCCTGCAGGACACCCTGAGCGGGCTGGCATCGGGGTTTCTCCTCCTCAGCGATCAGCCGTTCGAGCCGGGTGACTGGATCCGCGTGGAGGACACCGAGGGCCTGGTCGTCGACATCAACTGGCGGACGGCTCGGATCCGCACCCGCAACGGGGACCTGATCGTGGTGCCGAACAGCACACTGGCGAAGGCGAGCATCATCAACTACTCCAAGCCCGAGTCCCTGCACCGCGTGGTCTACAGCGTGCAGGTCGCGTTCGTGAACCCGCCCACCGTGGCCAAGAACATGCTGCTCGACGCCGCGCGGGGCACTCCCGGCGTGCTCACCGAGCCACCACCCAACGTCCGGGTCGTCCAGACCGACGACCCGTTGATGACCTACGAAGTCGACCTCTGGGTGTCCGACTTCTCGATCGAGCCCCAGGTGAAGAGCGACTTCGGATCACTCGTGTGGTACCAGTCCGAACGCCAGGGCGTCCCGCTCCCCAGCCCCGCCCACGACCTCTTCCTGCACGATGTCACTGCCGAAGCGGTCGCTCGCACCGACGAGCCCGCCGCCATGGAGGCGGCGCTGCGTCGATCGGCGCTGCTGGCGATGCTCGACGACGACGAGATCGAGCGGCTGGTGCAGGCGAGCCGCCGCATCCGCTTCGCGGCCGGCGAGCTGATGATCGAGGGGACTGCCGGCCGGCGTGACCTCATGGTCATCCTGTCGGGCACCGCCACGATGGTGCTGCTCGAGACGGGACGCCGTGACGAGTTCGTCACCGAGTTGGGAGCGGGTGAGACGGTCGGCGTGTTGGAAGGCCCCCGCGGCGAGGGGCGCCTGCTCGCCGTGCGGGCCCGGACCGACTGCGAGGTCGTCGTGATCGACGCGGAGGCCGCAGGTGAGGTGGCCAGCCGGAACGCCGAACTCGCGGCCGCGCTCAACCGGTTGGGCACGCTCCGGCGCCGTCGCCTCGACCGAGTCCTCGAACGGCGGCTCGCGCCGGGTGGCGACGGGAACCTCGCCACCGCGCCGGACGGATCGGCGCCGACATGACCGCCGAGTCGGACCGGATGTTCGAGGAGGAGCTCGCGGCTCGTACCGCCCGGTTGCCGTTCTGGCGGCGCCCTCGTCGCCTGCGCCGTCAGATCGCCGGCACCCTCGTGGCCACTGCGCTGGTCGCCGTGGCCCTGTTCGGAGCGCTGAACTACGTCGCCGCCGACCGGCTGCTGCGCGCCGGGTCGTTCGAGCAGCTCGACGGCGTGGCCCAGAGCCGCGCGCGCAGCATCGAACTCGGCGCGGCGCGCCTGCTCCGCAACACCGGCGCCGTCGCCGACGATCCCGGGATCGCCCGGGCGCTCGACGAGTTCACCGTGGCGGTCGCCGAACTCGAGGACGTGGAGTTGTCGGAGGCCGAACTGGCGGAACTGGAGCGGTTCTACGTCGACGAGGTCGTGGCCCCGCTCAACGACTCGGGCCTCTTCGAACGGACGGTCACGCTGGCCGACGTGGCGGCGACGACGAACTCCCAGCGCTTCTTGCACTACCACCTCGTCGTGCCGGGCACTCCACCACCTCCACCCGACACGAGCTACGCCGCCGCGCTGGCCGAGTACGACACGTTCCTGCAGTCGCTCGCCACCTCCCTCAGCGCGGAGAATGTGCTCCTGGTGGCGTCGGGCACCCAGCAGATCGTCTATTCGAGCGAGGCGCGGATCGATCTCGGAGCCGTGCTCACCGACGGCTCCCTCGACGACTCGCCACTGGCGCGTCTCGTCGAGGACGACCTGCAGCGCGTGCGTGCCGGCACCGCTGTGATCACCGACTTCGAGCTGTACGTTCCCAACGGCGCCCGCCCCACCCTGTTCTCGGGCGCCACGATCCGCAGCGCGAGTGCGCAGCTGTCCGGGGCGCTCGTGATCGAGATCCCCGGCGCCGCGATCGACGCCATCACCACCGCCGACGGCGACTGGGACGACGTGGGCCTGGAGGACGGGGAGAGCTATGTGGTGGCCTCCGATCTCCTCCTGCAGAGCACGAGCCGGGCCTGGGTCGACGATCCCGAGGGCTATCTCGAGCGCGTCGACGACCGGACACGACGGTTCGTGTCCACGCTCGGATCGCCTGTCGGTGTGCAGGTGGTGGACACGGCGCCGGTGCGCGCCGCGTTCCGCGGTGAGACGTTCCGCGGCCGCTCGACCAACTACCTGGGCCGGCAGGTCTACAGCGCGTCGGCGACGATCGACGTCACGGGCGTGGAATGGGTGGTCGTCACCGACGTGCCGCTGGGAAGCGCCCGCAAGCCACTGACCGACTACCTCTGGAGGTTGGGAATCGTGGCCGTCGTCGTCGTACCGTTGGCCGCCCTGGTGGGGATCTTGCTGGCGCGACGTCTGAGC
>JAWLEC010000150.1:0-7422 GCA_041686315.1 Ilumatobacteraceae bacterium | reverse complement strand
GCCGCATCGAGTTCCGGGGCACCCGCCCGGTGCTGCTCACCTTCAACGAGACCGCCGCACCCCGCTGAGAAGCGACTGGCCGGGGCTGGGCGTCAGGCGTCAGCCGGTGTCCGCACCCTGCTCGGTGTGGGCGTCGATGTACGACGCCAGCGCGGCGATCGTGGTCACCTGCGGGTAGTCGGACTCGGGCACCTCCACGCCGGTGCGTTCGGCGATCGCCGCCAACACGTTGAGGAAGTCCATCGAGTCGAGGCCGGCGTCGTCGCGGAACTGTTCGTCGTCGGCGATGGTGTCGGGATCGATCTCGGGGGCGACCCGGGCGATCGCGGCGCGGACGGTGGATCGATGGTCGGTCATGGCGTCTCCTCCCGGAGCAGTCGGTCGAGGGCCCGGTTCATCTCCGCCAGGAAGACCGAGCCGGTGAGCCCGTCGGTGGCGCGGTGGTCGCCGGACAGCGACGCCCGCACGGTGCGCGCGACGCGGACGGAATCGCCGTCGGCCCACACGTCGTCGCGGACGGCACCGAGGCCGACCAGCGCCACCTGCGGCGGATGGATCACGCCGAACACGGCGTCGGCGCCCTGGTCGCCGAGGTTGGTGACGGTGATGCTGGCCTCGGCCAGATCGGACCCGCGCAGGCGACCCCGGCGCGCCCGTTCGACGATCTCTCGCAGCCGGCCCATCATCGCGTCGACGTCGAGCTCGTCGGCGTTGGCGATGGTCGGCACGATCACACCGCCCGACCGCAGGGAGAGGACGACCCCGATGTCGACATGGTCGGCAGCGTGGAAACGGTCGTCGCGCCACCAGCCGTTGCACTCGGCGACGCCCTGTGCCGCGGCGGCGACGCCGGCCAGCAGCACGGCGGCAGGAAGGATGCGGTCGGCGACCGAGCGCTGCTCGTTCAGGGAGCGCAGCCGGTCGAGCAGGTCGCCGACGTCGAGGCGACGCTCGAGGTGGTAGTGGGGGATCTCGCGCCACGAGCGCGCCATCAGCTCGGCGATGCGCCGGCGCATCGGGTCGACGTCCGGAACCTGTGGACCGCGTGCCTCTCGGCCCGCATCCAGCACGTCGGCGCCGGTGACGGGCCGTCCGTTCGCGGCGAGGTCGGCGAGCCGCTCGCCGGGGATGCCGGCCTCCTCGGCGAGCCGCCTCGCCCGCGGGGTGACGCGCGGCCGCCCTCCCGGCGCCTGTGCCGGTTCGGGAGACGGTTCGGGAGACGGTTCGGGGATGGTGGACGCGGCATGCTCGACGTCGCTGCGCGTCACCCGCCCGCCCGGGCCGGTGCCGTGCACGTGAGCGATGTCGACGTGGTGCTGCTCGGCGAGGTGACGCACCAGTGGCGAGGTCACATGGGTCGCATGCGGCGTCGGAGCTTCCCGAGCCTCGGGCGCTTCCTCGGGTCCGGCGCCTCGAGGCGTCGTCTCCAGTTCGGCGATGGGCGTGCCGACCGGCACCACCTCACCCGGCTCGACCAGGAACCGCCCGATTCTGGCCGCCTGGAACACCTCGATCTCGATGTCGGCCTTGTCGGTCTCCACCACGGCGACGATCTCGCCGCGCTCGACGTGGTCGCCCGGCTCCACCAGCCATTCCACGATCCGTCCCTCGGTCATGTCGGCGCCGAGTGCGGGCATCCGCAGTTCGGCCGTCGATGCGGCCGTGTCGGTCATCACCGCCTCCCCGGAACGGCCATCCGTGCGACGTCGCCCTGCACGGCCGCACGTGCCGCCTCCACCACGCCGTCGACGCTCGGCAGCGCTGCCTGCTCGAGGTGCCGGGGATAGGGGAGGGGCGCCTCGGCGCTGGCGACCCGGCCGACCGGTGCATCGAGCTCGTAGAACACCTGCTCGACGATGCGGGCGGAGACCTCACCGGAGAGTCCCACCGAGCGCCAACCCTCGTCGACCACGATCGCCCGATGCGTCCGGGCCACCGACTCCATGATCGTCGCGTCGTCGAGCGGTCGGAGCGACCGGAGGTCGATCACCTCGGCGTCGATGCCCTCCGTGGCCAACGACTTGGCAGCCGACAGACAGGTCGGGAGCGTGCCGCCGAACGTGATGATCGTGAGGTCCGTTCCCGGGCGCCGCACCATGGCACGGTCGAGCGGGATCCCCGGATCGGTGTCGGGCACGTCGCCGTCGGCTCCGTACAGGCCGCCGTGCTCGAAGATGATCACCGGGTCGGGGTCGGCGAGCGCCGGGCCCAGCATCCAGCGGAAGTCGGCGATCGTGCCGGGAGCGACGATCTTGAGGCCCGGGATGTGGGCGTACCAGCCGTCGAAGCTGTGGCTGTGCTGCGCGGCGAGCTGACGGCCGCCACCGGTGGTGGTGCGGATCACGAGCGGCACGCCGCACTGCCCGGCCGACATGTGCCGCAACGTGGCGGCGTTGTTCACGATCTGGTCGAGTGCGAGGAGGCTGAAGTTGGCGGTCATGATCTCCACGATCGGACGCATGCCACCCATCGCCGCCCCGATGCCGGCCCCGACGAACGCCGACTCCGACAGCGGGGTGTCGCGGATCCGGTCGGGGCCGAACTCGTCGAGCAGGCCGGTGGAGACGGCGAAGCAACCTCCGTAGCGGCCGACGTCCTCGCCCATCAGGAACACCCGCTCGTCTGCCTGCAGGGCGGCCTGCATCGCCGCGCGCATCGCCTGTCGGCCCGTCATGGTGCTCATCACGTTCCTCCATCCGCAGACACGTCGGCATACACGTGGGTCAGGAGTTCGTCGGCGTCCTCGAGCGGCGACGCATCGGCGAACTCGACGGCCGCATCGATCTCGGCGTCGACCTCGGCCTCCACCCGTGCCCGCACGTCGGGGTCGGCCTGGCCGGCCTCCACCATCCGCTCGACCAGCAGGTCGATCGGGTCCCGGCCGCGCCACGTGGCGACCTCGGACTTGTCACGGTAGAGCTCGGGGTCGTACATCGAGTGGGCGCGGAAGCGGTAGGTCCGGAACTCGAGGAACGCCGGTCCGCCGCTGTTGCGGACATAGGCGACCGCCCGTTCGGCGGTGGCCGCAACCGCCTCGACGTCCATCCCGTCGACCGGCCACGCCGGCATCCCGTAGGACGCAGCCCGCAACGAGAGGTCGGTGTTGGCCTCCGAGCGGTCGAGGGCGGTCCCCATCGCATAGAGGTTGTTCTCGCAGCAGAACAGCACCGGAAGATTCCACAGCGCGGCGAGGTTCATCGACTCGTGGAACTCCCCTTCGGCCACGGCTCCCTCGCCGAAGAAGCAGGCGGTGATCGCCGGCCGGTCCTTCATCCGGTCGGCGAGCGCCAGGCCCACGGCGAGCGGGAGCCCACCACCGACGATCGCGTTGCCCCCGTAGAAGTGCCGGGCCGTGTCGAACAGGTGCATCGAACCGCCGCGACCACCCGAGCAGCCGTCCACCCGGCCGAACATCTCGGCCATCACCGCCCCGGCGGGCACACCCCGCAACAGCGCATGGCCGTGCTCGCGGTAGGTGCCGACGACGTTGTCGGCGGTGTCGAGCGCCGGCATCGTGCCCGCGGCGACCGCCTCCTCGCCGACGTAGAGGTGCAGGAAGCCGTGGATCTTCGTCTCCTGGTAGAGCTGCGCGCAGCGCTCCTCGAAGCGGCGAACCAGCACCATCGCACGCAGTGCCTCGGCGCGTGTCTCGGCGGTCGGACCGGTCACGACTGCCCTCCTTCCAGGGTCGACAGGTCGCCCTCGGGCAGGCCCAGCTCCCGCGCCCGCAGCAGTCGTCGCATCACCTTGCCGCTCCGGGTGGTGGGCAGGCTGTCGACGGCCACGATCACCCGCGGGGCCAGCGCCGGCCCGAGGCGGCGACGGGCGTGCGCCATCACCCCCGTGATGGTCTCCTCGCTCGGTTCCACCCCCTGGCGCAGCACGACACGCGCGTGCACCACGGCTCCTGCGACCGGGTCGGGCACGCCGTACACGCCCGAGCCGGTCACGTCGTCGTGGTCGTTCAACACCTGTTCGACCTCGAACGGGCCGATCAGGTGGCCGGCGGTCTTGATCACGTCGTCGCCGCGACCGACGAACCAGAAGTAGCCGTCGGCGTCGCGCCGGGCCAGGTCACCCGACAGGTACCAGCCGTCGGCGAAGGCACGTCGGTACCGATCCTCGTTGTTCAGGTAGGTGCGGAACATCGACGGCCATCCGGGTCGCAGTGCGATCATGCCGATCGTCTCGGGGTCGGTGATCTCCTCGACGCGCCCCTCGGCGTCGAGGAGCACCTCGCCCTCGTCGTCGGTGCGCAGCACGGTGGCCTCGATGCCGTCGACCGCCGTGCCGATCGCTCCCTCCCTGGGCGGCGCATCCCACGCCGTGGCGATCATGATCGCCCCCGTCTCGGTCTGCCACCACGAGTCGCGGAACGGCGTGCCCAGGTGCTCTGCGCCCCAACGGGCGGCGTCGGTGCCGAGTGGCTCGCCGACGCTGAAGGCCGAGCGAAGGCGCGTCAGGTCGAACCGGCCGGGGAGGTCGGCCCCGGCACGCATCAGCATCCGGATCGCCGTCGGTGCGGTGTACCACACGTCGACGCGGTGACGGTCGAGGATGCCGTACCAGCGCTCGGCGTCGTACTCGGCCTCGTCGACGATCATCGTGGCGCCGGCCGACAGGGGGCCGATCACCCCGTAACTGGTGCCCGTCACCCATCCGGGGTCGGCGGTGCACCAGTAGACGTCGCCGTCGCGGACTCCGAGTACGTCGCGGGTCGTGGCATGGTGCATCGCGACGGCGGCGTGCACGTGCACGGCGCCCTTGGGGGTGCCGGTGGTGCCCGACGTGAAGTGCAGCAGCGCCGGGTCCTCCGGGCCGGTCGACGGCTCGAACGCCGTGGACGGCGCCTCGCTCATGATGGTGGAAAAGGAGACGACCCCTTGCGGGGAGGCCCGGTCGGCGTCCCGGTCGGTCGCATCGTCGGCGTCGAGCAGGATCACGTGGCGCACACCGAGCTGGTCGCGGATCGGGGCGATCTTGCGCCGGTGCAGAGCTCGCGTCGTGACCAGTGCGGCTGCGTCACCGAGCTCCATCCGTTGCCGGATCGGCTCGGGGCCGAACGCCGAGAACAGCGGGCACACGAGCAGCCCCGCCTTCAGGGCGCCGAGCAGCGCGACGTACAGCTCCGGTGTGCGGGTGCCGAGCAGGAACAGGGTCTCTCCCTGACGCAGCCCGAGCAGACGGAGGGCGTGCGCGAAGCGATCGGTGTCGGCGGCCAGCTCGGCATAGGTGAGGACACGGCCGACGGCGTCGGCGGGATCCCTGCGCGAGAGCGAGCGGATCGCGGGGCGGTCACCCGACCCGGACGACACGTGCCGGTCGACGATCTCGGTCGCGATGTTGACGAGATCCTGCGGGCCGCGCCCTGCCGGCGGGGGAGCCGGAGCGGTTGGGATCGGTCGGGTCATCGGCCGTCCTCCTCGGTGGTCGGCGCGAGCGTTCGTCTGCGACTCCGACGGTACGAGCCCGGTCACCTGCGGTGACAGTGCCGAACGTCCTGACGGTGACCGAAGCCGACGGTGACCGAAGCCCCTTTCCGGCCCGACGGTGGCCATGGTTGGCTGGGACGTATGGACGGAGCCCTCCCGCGCGACGTCGACCTGCCGGGCGGGGAACGCCTGCAGTTCCGCGAGACCCGCCCCGACGACGCCCCGGCGCTCGAGGCGCTCTTCGCCGGGCTCGACACCGAGAGCCGGTACCGGCGCTTCTTCACCGCCGCGGGCCCGTCGCCGGACTACAGCGATCGGCTGTCACGGATCGTGGAGCGGGGCGGCATCGGCGTCGTGGCGGTCGACACGTCCACCGGGACGATCGTCGCCGAAGCCGACGCCGAGCCCCTCGACGACGGCAACGCCGAGATCGCCGTCACCGTCGACCGGGCGTGGCGAGGATGGCTGGGGCCGTACCTGCTGAGCCTGCTGCGCCGGCAGGCCGCTCGGCACGGCATGGACAACCTCGAAGCGGAGATCCTGGCCTGCAATCGGCCGATGCGGGCGCTCACCCGGAGCTGTGGCGAAGCACTCCTCCCGCAGCCCGACTGGCAGACCGTGAGGGTCGTGATCGCCAGTGAGGGCACCGTGCCGTCGTGGCCGTCGACGGAGAAGCCCACCGTGCTCGTCGAACTGCGGACGACGAGCGTGGAGGCTCTCGCCCAGCTGGTCGAGGCCGGCTACGAGGTGCTTGCGTGCACGGGCCGTACCCGTGGCGGGCCCCCGTGCCCCATGCTGGCGAACGACGTGCTCGCGAGCGACCCGGGCGCCGACGACGGCGACTGCCCGCTCGCAGCGACGGCCGATGTCATCGTGGTGGCGGTGCCGGACGACGACGAACGGCAGCGTCTCGTCGACCTGCATCGACGTCGCCACGCGCACGTCCCCGTGGTGTCGGTCGAGGTGGGTCCGGGCCACCCGATGACCGGAGCGTCACTGATCGCAGCGGCCGAACGCGGCCTCGCGGTACGCCCGCACGCCGGCGGACGCCACTGACGCCGGCGTTTGCCCCACGACGGTGCCGGGTAGGCGTTCGCGCACACGATTCCACTCCACGAGGGTCGACGAGGAGGAGACGCCGATGTTGCCGAGGCCGATGCTGCCGAGGTTGATGGTGCTCGTTGCCGCGGTGGGCCTGGCGGGCTGCTCGCAGGGGTCCGATTCGGCGCCGTCATCGGGTGCGTCCGGAGACGTGGTGGCGGCGGCGCCGACCAGTGCCGGGCCGGCCGACACCGGGGCCGACACCGGGGTCGACACCGTCGCCGTGACCGGAGTCGGTTCGGTCGAGGTGGCGCCCGACGTCGCGCGGGTCACCCTCGGTGTGGAGGTGGAGGCCGACGACGTGGCCTCTGCGTTCGACGACGCCACTGCACGAGCGGAGGCGGTGGTGGCGGCGCTGCGCGATGCCGGCGTCGACGACGACCGGATCCGGACCACCCGGTTCGACGTGCGTCCCGTCCGTGGCGAGCCGGGCCCCGATCGGGAGGTCCCGGACGTCACCGGCTACGCGGTGACGAACGTCGTGCGTGTCACGCTGGCGGACACCGGTTCCGTCGGTGATGTCCTCGCGGCAGCCGTCGATGCGGCCGGTGACGCAGCGCGGGTCGACGGGATCGACTTCGGGGTCGAGGACGCGGCCGCCGCGCAGGAGCAGGCGCGGGAGGCGGCCTGGGAGGACGCCCGAGCACGCGCTCGGCAGTACGCCGAGCTTGCAGGGCGCGACCTCGGCGAGCTCCGGTCGGTCGAGGAGACCGTCGGATCCGGGCCCCGCCCGTTGGCGGCCGAGGACGCCGCCGTCGCCGCCCCGCCGGTGTTCGCAGGAACCGAGACCATGGACGTCACGGTCCGAGCCGTCTGGAGGTTGACATGAGCATGACCCGTCCCGATGACGCAGCGCGGCGGCGAGCCGCCGAGCTGGCGCTCCCGCTGC
>JAWLEC010000020.1:0-31584 GCA_041686315.1 Ilumatobacteraceae bacterium | reverse complement strand
CGATGAGCCAGCGGCCGGACTGCCTGTCCCGTCGCTCATCGCAGGCAGAGACCGGACCACCAGCATCTTCCGCGGCAGGCCCAGGGCGGGGTGATGCGCTGGTGCTTCAGCGCCACTCGGCGACGACGAAGTTGCCGAGCCCGGCGGGGTCGAGGAGCGCTGCGGACTCACTGACACGGCTGCGCATCCTCATCGCCTCGAGGCCGGGGCGCGCTGCCTGCTCGGCCCACACGCGTCGGCCCTCCTCGACGAGCTCGTCGATGCCCCATCGCTGCAGGAACTGCGACTGGCTCCGCACCGTGTCGGGCTCGGGGAGCTGGTCGAACGGCACGTCGACGGTGATGTCCTGCGTCCCCGGCGCCACCAGGTAGTGGTCGCCGCGCTCGTTGCCGCGGTACGTCCGCAACCAGTCACGCCACGGTCGACCGGCGAGCGATGCCGTGATCGGTGTGCCGTAGTCCAGCACCAGCAACGAGCCTGCGCCGAGCAGTGCGCGGGCCTCCTCGACGAACCGTGCCGCCCGGTCGACCAGCGGGGCACGGGCGCCGAACGGGGCCGACGGCAGCAGCGGAGCAGGTACCGGCTCGAAGGGCGCCGAGAGGATCTCCACGAAGCGGCCGTCGTCGTCCAGGTCGACGTAGGCCTCGCGCCAGCCGCCGTCGAACACGGCCAGCCGGAACGCCAGGTTGTCGAGCAGCTCGTTGGCGACGATCACACCGGTGAGCTGACCGTGCGGTGCTGCGTCGCCCAGCGAGGCGACCGACGCGACGCCGTCGGGGTGCCGTTCGCGCTGCGGTGCCGAGGTCTCCACCGCCACGTACCGCATCGCGTCGCGACACGCAGGGGCCGCCGCCAACACCGAACGGGCGAGGGTGCCGGGCCCGGCGCCGGCGTCGACCACCGTGAACGGGTCGGGGCGACCCAGACGTTCCCACTCGGCGTCGAGATACTGCGCCAGCACGGCGCCGAACAACGGCCCCACCTCGGGCGCCGTGAGGAAGTCGCCCCGACGTCCCGCCGACCCGCCGTCGACCTTCGTGTAGAAGCCCTCCGCCCCGTACAGCGCCAGTTCCATGAACCGCTCGAACGGCACCGGCCCAGTCGACGCGATCAACTCCCGGATTTCTTCGGTCATCGCCGGTTCCGGACCGCCTAGCCGGAAAACGCACCCGTCAGCGCGTCCACCGCGCCGACTCGGGCGACGATGTTCGGCAGCACACCGACCACGATCGTTCCGAGCACCGTGATCGCCAGCGCTGCGGTGACCGGCGGGGGCGACGCGATCGGGGTGACGTCGCCGTCGGGCGCCTCGTCCATCCACACCACCCGCAGCACACGCATGTAGTACGCCGCGGCGATCACGGTGTTGACGGCGGCGATGCCCGCCAGCACGTAGGCCGAGGTGCTCCCGGCGTCGAGCACGGCCTTGAACGCGTTGAACTTGGCGAACCAGCCGCCGAGCGGCGGGATGCCGGCCAGCGAGGCGAGGAAGACCGTCATCGCGACGGCGAGGCCCGGGGCGTACCCGAACAGCCCGCCGAAGGAGGAGATCTCGCCGCTGCGGGTCTTGCGTGACACGGCGATCACGATCGCGAAGGCGCCGAGGTTCATGAAGGCGTAGACGAGGAGGTACACCATCACGGCGTTCATCGCCGAGGCGCCCACGTCCGGGTCGCCGGCGAAGGCCAGCGGCATCAGGATGAAACCGCCCTGGCTCACCGACGAGTAGGCGAGCATGCGCACGATGTTGGTCTGGCGCAGCGCGAGCACGTTGCCGATCGTCATCGTCAGCGCCGCCATCGCCCACACCAGCGGCTCGTAGACACCGTCGGCGCCGGGGAAGGCGATGAAGATGATCGTCATCAGCGCCACGAACCCGGCCGCCTTCGACGCCACGGAGAAGAAGGCGGTCACCGGGGTGGGTGCGCCTTCGTAGGTGTCGGGCGCCCACTGGTGGAATGGCACGGCGGAGATCTTGAAGGCGAAGCCGGACACCACGAACACCACGGCCACCACCTCGAGCCCGATGAGGTTGCCGTCGGACAGTGATGCGCCGATGTCGGTGAGCAGCGTCGAGCCGGCCACACCGAAGAGCAGGCTCATGCCGTACAGCAGGACTGCCGAGGCGAAGACACCCATCAGGTAGTACTTCACGCCCGCCTCGTTGCCCTTGCGGTTGCGCTTGTTCCAGGCCGCCATCATGTAGGCCGGGATCGACAGCAGCTCGAGCGCCACGAAGATGCTCACGAGGTCGCGCGACGACGCCATCATCACCATGCCGAGCACGCTGCACAGCATCAGCACGTAGAACTCACCCTGGTAGTAGCCGCCCTCTTCGAGTTCGGTCTGGCTCATCAGCACGACCACGTAGGCGACCAGGAGGAACAGCCCCTTCAACACGAGGGCGTAGTCGTCGATCACGTACCTGCCGTCGAACAACGAGCGGGTGTCGTCGCCGATGACGGCGAGGGTGACCACCGGGATGAACGCCGCCAGCAGCACGAAGCCGGTGATCGTGGCCATCGCCCATTTCTTGGTCTCGGACAGCTGCAGGTCGAGCAGCAGCACGATGTTGATACCGACGACCAGCACCAGCTCGGGGGCGAGCGCGTGCCAGTCGATGGTCGGCGAGATCCAGTCGCCGGCCTGGGCGAACAGCGTGGCGAGCATCAGGGCAGCGTCTCTCCGAGGCGGCTGACCAGCGCGGTCACTGCCGGGTCCATGACCTTGAACATCAGCTGCGGATAGACACCGAACACCACGATGGCGACCAGGAACGGCGTCCAGGCGATCCACTCGATCGGCGTGACGTCGTAGATCTCGTCGTGGTCACCGTCGTCGTCGTCGTTGACGCCGGCGCTCAACGCATGGGTGGCCGGGCCGTTGCCGGTGAACTCCTCGCTCGGCTCCCCGAACGCCGTGCGCTGGTAGAGCCACAGCAGGTAGCCGGCGGCGAACACGGTGCCCACCGCGGCGATCACCATCAGCGTGCGGAACAGCGCCGTACTCAGACCGAAGCCCGGCTGGTAGGCGGACAGGATCGCCGGGAACTCACCCCAGAAGCCGGCCAGGCCGGGAAGACCGAGCGAGGCCATCGCGGCGAAGCCGAGGATCCAGCCCAGGCGTGGGGCCTGGATCAGCATGCCGGACAGCCGCTTGATCTCGAGCGTGTGGTAGCGGTGCTTCACCGAACCCGCCACGAAGAACAACATGCCGGTGATGAGGCCGTGGGCGACCATCCCGAACAGGGCGGCGTTGATGCCGAACTCGGTGAGCGTGGAGATGCCGAGCATCACGAAGCCCATGTGCGCCACCGACGAGAACGCGATGAGGCGCTTCATGTCGGTCTGGGCCAGACAGCCGAGCGCACCGTAGATGATGCCGATCACGGCGAGCACGCCGATCACCGGCGCCCAGGCGAGTGCGCCCTCGGGCAGCATCGGGATGGCGATGCGCACGAAGCCGTAGGTGCCGAGCTTCAGCAGGATGGCGGCCAGGATCACCGAGCCCTGCGTGGGTGCCTGGGTGTGGGCGTCGGGCAGCCAGGTGTGGAACGGGAACATCGGCACCTTCACGGCGAAGCCGAGGAACATGCCGGCGAAGATCCACACCTGCACGTCACGGTCGATGGCGGCGCCGGCGTCGATCAGATGGGCGAAGCCGAAGCTGACGGCGTCGGTCTGGAAGAACAGCGCCAGGAACGACACCAGCATGAACGCCGAACCGAACATCGTGTAGAGGAAGAACTTGAGCGATGCGTACTTGCGCTGCTCGCCGCCCCACACGCCGATCATGAAGTACATCGGCAGCAGCACGACCTCGAAGAACACGAAGAACAAGATGAGGTCCTGGGCGATGAACGTGCCGGCCATGCCGGTCTGCAGCACGAGCATCAGCATGTAGAACGCCTTCGGATTGCCGGCGTCGGGCATGTTGTCCCAGGTGTAGATCATCACCAGCAACGTGACGGCCATCGACAGCAAGTACAGCGGCAGGCTGATGCCGTCGAGGCCGATGGTGTAGTTCGAGCTGATCACGGGGATCCACTCGGCGTCGACGAAGAACTGCAGCCGCTCGGACCGGCCGTAGTCGAACGCGAAGAGCGTGATCACGCCCACGACGAGGGTGGCGCCGGCCGTGGCGATGCCGATGAGCTTGTGCGTGTTCTCCTCGTCGCGCGGGATGAACAGCATCACCAGCACGCCCACGAGCGGGAGGAAGGTGCCGACGCTCAGCAGCCAGTTCTGATCGGTGAGTGTTTCCATGGATGTGCTCTCTCAGCTGACGTTGACGATGACGAGGACGATGGCGGCGACGGCGGCGGCGCCGAACAGCAGTGCGCCGTACTGGCTGATCTTGCCGGACTGGGTGGATTGCATGGCGTGGCCGGCCTCCGAGGCGGCGAAGCCGGAGCCGTTGACGGCGCCGTCGACCACCTTCTGGTCGATGTTGTCGTACACCCACTGGCCGGTGCGGCGTGCGCCCACTCCGACGCCGTCGACGGTGGCGTCGAGGACGTGCTGGTTGACCCAGTAGGCGGCCCGGGCGATCGGATGGGCGACGGCCCGCACGATCACGTTCTCGTAGAGGGCGTCGAGGTAGTACTTGTTCTTCAGGAACAGGAATCCACCGCGCAGCGCCTTGTTGCGTTCGGTGAGGCCGACGAGGCGCTTGTCGCGCCGGCCGTAGTAGGCCACGCAGAACGCGATCGCCACCGCATAGCCGGCGGCGACGATGCCGAGCGACAGCAGGATCTTGGCGAACTTCGGCTCGGCATGGCTGACGGCCGGGAAGAAGCAGACCGTGCCCGCCTCGGGCGACGTGAACCCGCACCCCGTCTTCGCGGCGCCGTCGCCCTCCGCTTCGGCCGCAGGAGCGGCGGCGGGTGCGTCGACCAGGATCAGGCTGTCGCCGGGGCCGCTGGCGAGGAAGTCGTCGGCGACGACCGCTTCGGCTCGGGGTTCGACGTACTTCTTGATCAGCTCGACGCCCTCGCCGAAGCGCGAGGCGAGCGGGGTGGGGTTGGCGAAGCCGGCGACGACGGCCAGGAAGGCCAGGATCACGATCGGCACCAAGAGCAGGGGCCCGGATTCGTGGGGCCCGTGATCGCCGTGGGAGCCGTGATCGCCGTGATCGCCGCCGGCACTTCCCCCGCCGCCGTGCGTCGCTGCGGCGGCGCCGAGACTGCGCGGTTCGGGGGCACCGACGGTGGCCTCTTCGAGTTCGTGCTCCTCGGCCTCCACGTCGGTGTCGTGCTGGTGGTGCTCGCCGGCGGCGGCGCCGCGGGGCTCACCGAAGAACGTGAGGTACGTCGCCCGGGTCATGTACATCGCCGTGAGAGCGGCACCGCCGAGAGCCACCCACATGAGGAACGTGTAGCCGTTGTTGCCGACGTTGTCGATGATCTCGTCCTTCGACCAGAAGCCGGCGAACGGGAACACGCCGGTGAGGGCGAGCGTGGACACGATCCATGCGGCGAACGTGACGGGCATCTTCTTGCGCAGACCACCCATGTCCTTCTTCATGTCGAAGGAGTGGTGCGAACCCGAGTGGCTGATCGAGCCGGCGCAGAGGAACAGCGCACACTTGAAGAAGGCGTGCGTGAAGATGTGGAACACCGCCGGCAGCCAGGCGCCGGTGCCGAGGCCCAGCATCATGTAGCCGAGCTGGCTCACGGTGGAGTACGCGAGCACCTTCTTGATGTCGTCCTGCACGAAAGCGAGCAGGGCGGCGATCACGATCGTGATGGCACCGATGATGGCGATGAAGCTCAGCCCGCCGGTGCCGATGTTGAAGCCTTCCCAGAACACCGGGTAGATGCGGGCGACCAGGAACACGCCCGCCACCACCATGGTCGAGCTGTGCAGCAGCGACGACACGGGGGTGGGGCCGGCCATGGCGTCGGGCAGCCAGGTGTGCAGCGGGAACTGGCCCGACTTGCCGATCGCGGCGATGAACAGCGCGACCGCCCCCCACAGCAGGAACTGGGTGTCGGCCTCCCCGGACAACGCCCACGCCTGGATCGCGGAGATGTTGAAGCCGTTGCTGTCGAGGTTGTCGACCGCCCACTGGTTGGCACCGAAGAAGATGATCGCCGTTCCGACGAGCAGGCCGACGTCGCCGACGCGCACCGTGAAGAACGCCTTGAGGGCCGCGCGGCTGTTGGCCTCCTCTTCCCACCAGTGTCCGATGAGCATGAACGACGTGAGGCCCATGATCTCCCAGCCGAGGATCAGCTGGACCATGTTCTCGGCCATCAGCATGATCAGCATGCCGCCCGAGAACAGGGTGATCGAGGCGAAGAAGTGGGTGTACCGGCGGTCGTCGCGGACGTAGTCGAGGCTGAAGATCTGCACCAGCAGGGTGATGAACGCCACCAGCGCCAGCAGCAGTGCGGCGAGCCCGTCGATGCTCGATCCGATGCCGAACTCGAGCCCCGAGTTCTGCCACCACACCCAGGTGTTCACGACGGGCGCGATGAACGGTTCGGCCTCGCCGCCCTCGGCAGCCCGCGGCAGGCTCCGACCGAACGCCTGCACGAGGCCGGCGGCCTCCTCGCCGGGCCCCTCGGCGGAGTTGACCCGCTGCATCCACTGGATCGCGGCACCCACGGTGACCACCAGCGTGGCGGCCATCGAAGCCAGGCCGATCTCGGCGCCCTTCATCGGCATGCGCTTGCCCAGCCCGATGATCAGGGCGAAGCCGATCACGGGGACGAGCCCGGCGAGCCAGGCGTTCTCCAGGAACCAACCCGACGTCAGTTCGAGTGCTCGTGAGGTGTCGGCAGCGAACATCTCAGCCCTTCATCTCCGAGAGTTCGTCGAGTGCGATCGAGCGGCGGTTGCGGTAGATCATCAGCACCATCGCCAGGCCGACGCCGACCTCGGCAGCGGCGATGGCGATCACGTACAGGGCGAACACCTGCCCGTCGGCGACACCGTGCATCAGCGAGAACGCGATGAGGTTGAGGTTCACCGAGTTGAGGATCAGTTCGATCGACATGAGGACCATCACGGCGTTGCGGCGGGCGATGACCCCGTACACGCCGATGGAGAAGAGCACGGCGGCCAACAGCAGGAAGTTGACAGCGAGCATCAGACACTCATCCCGGCGACGAGGGAAGCGCCAGCGACGAGTCGCAACCGGCGCGAGGAGGAAGCGCAGCGGACGACGAGCCCGGAGCATGAAAGGAAGTTGACGGCGAGCATGGTCGGATCTCAGTCCTTCCGGGCCAGCACGATGGCGCCGATGGCTGCCGCGAGGAGCACGAACGACAGGGCGAGGAACGGCACGAGGTAGATCGACAGGAACTGGTCGCTCAACGCCTCGGTGGGCGTGGGTCCGCCGGGATCGGGGAGCACGTCGTCCTCGTAGGCGTCGAGGATCACCCAGGCCAGCAGCCCGAACAGCACGACCGCGACCGGGATGCCGAGCGGCCATGCGCTGTTGTTGAGGCCGAACTCCTTGCCGATCTGGGCGCGGGTGAGCATGATGCCGAACAGGAACAGCACCATCACCGCACCGATGTACACCAGCACCTGGGAGACGGCCACGAACTCGGCGGCCGCCAGGATGTACTGCGCGGCCACGCCCGCCAGCACGATCACCAGCCACAGCGCGGCGTGCACCACGTTCTTCGAGCTCACCACGCTGAGCGCGGCGAAGATCATGAACGCGGCGATGATGCCGAACGCCACGTTCTGCGCCACGTTGATGCCCTCGGCCGCGAGGACCACGGCACTCATCCGGTCACGCTCACTTCTTGTTCGCTCCGGCTTCGAGGTCGGGCGCTTCGGGCACCGTCTCCATCCACTCGCCGAGCTTCTCCTTGTCGTGGAGCAGGTCGGCGATCTTGGGCTCGGAGTACTCGTACTCGGGGCTCCAGAACAAGGCGTCGAACGGGCACACCTCCACGCAGATGCCGCAGTACATGCACAGCGCGTAGTCGATGTCGAAGCGGTCGAGGTGGTTCACCTGGCGCGGCTTGCCGCCGGCACGTCGTGGCGGGGCGAGCTGCTTGTGCCCCTCGATGTAGATGCACCAGTCGGGGCACGACCGCGCACACAGCATGCACGCGGTGCAGTTCTCCTCGTGCAGGGCGATGACCCCGCGGGCGCGGATGGGCGGCGATTCCTTCTCGTGCGGGTACTGCACGGTGTTGGCACCGTCGACGACGGTGTCTTTCAAGATGCCCAGCGTGATGCCGAGCCCCTTGAACAGTCCGGGAACCTTGGGCTTGTCAGGCATGAGAGAGTCCGGTCATCAGAACGCCACCTTCAAGATCGCGGTGACGGCGGTGTTGGCGAGAGCGAGGGGGATCAGCACCTTCCAGGCGAAGGTCTGCAGCTGATCCTCCCGGAAACGGGGGAAGCTGAAGCGCACCCACATGATGATGAAGGTGAGCACCAGCATCTTGGTGAACATGATCAGCGGGCCGACGACGTTCATCCAGTCGTCGACCTGATCGATGTTGTTCCAACCGAACCAGTCGAACGGGACACCCCAGCCGCCGAGGAAGAGCACCGAGGCGACGAAGGCGAACACGCCGGCGGTGGCGAACTCGGCGATGAAGAAGATCAGGAAGCGGAAGCCCGAGTACTCGGTCATGTAGCCCGACACGAGTTCGGACTCGGCGATCGGCATGTCGAACGGCGGCTGGGTCAGCTCGGCCTGCACGGCGATCATGAAGATCACGAAGCCGAGGAACTGGGTGATGATGAACGGGTTTCCGAGCCCGCCGAAGCCGAAGATCTCGCCGGTGTTCTGGGCGACCACGATGTCCTGCAGGTTCATCGACCCCGCCTGGATGACCACACCGAGTGTGGCCAGCACCATCGGAAGTTCGTAGGCGATGAGCTGACCGGCGGCGCGCAGGCCGCCGAGCAGGGAGTACTTGTTGGCGCTCGCCCAGCCGGCGATGAGGATGCCGAGAACGCTCACCGAGGCCACGGCCAGGCCGTAGAAGACGCCGACGGCGAAGTCGGTGAAGTAGGCGTCGGGCCCGAACGGCACCACGACGACGAGCAGGAAGGTGGACGTGAGCACCACCAGCGGCGCG
Source organism: Ilumatobacteraceae bacterium (assembly GCA_041686315.1). Taxonomy (GTDB): domain Bacteria; phylum Actinomycetota; class Acidimicrobiia; order Acidimicrobiales; family Ilumatobacteraceae; genus Sva-07. The sequence goes on along the minus strand of JAWLEC010000020.1, from coordinate 22,526 downwards.
ATCTTGAAGATGCTGTGGTCGGCCTGGTCGGGGGCCAGGTCCTCCTTCTGCATCCACTTGCCCACCTCGGCCACGAGCTGCAGCGAGCCGTACGGACCGGCCTCCATCGGACCGAGCCTGCTCTGCATGAACGACATCATCTTGAACAGGAACAGGTACACGATCGTGCCCGCCGGCAGCAGGACGGCCACGAGGCCGCCCAGGACGCGGAGCAACGACTGTCCCCAGTAGGGGATCTCGACGGCGAACTGGATCATCGATCGATGTCACCCAGGATGAAGTACAAGCTGGCCAGGATGGTGATGACGTCGGGGACGTAGACGCCCTTGAGCACCCAGGGCACGATGGAGATGTTGTTGAAACTCGCCGAGCGGATCTTCACCCGGAACGGTCCGAGATCGCCCTTCGAGACGACGTAGTAGCCCATCTCACCGAGCGGGTTCTCGGTGGACACCCACGCCTCGCCCTCGGGCACCTTGATGATCCGCGGCACCTTGGTCATGATCGGCCCGGCGGGGATCTGGTCGAGCAACTGCTCGACGATCTTGCACGACTCGCGGGTCTCCTGGAGACGCACCCAGCAGCGGGCGAAGCTGTCGCCGTCGGGATGCGTCCACACCTTGAAGTCGGCCTTGTCCCACGCCATCGGCAGGGCCTGGTCGCGACGGAGGTCGTAGTCGACGCCGCTGGCGCGCAGGTTGGCCCCCGAGAGGCCGTAGTCCTTGGCGACGTCGGCCGGGATGATGCCGATGCCGCGCATGCGGCTCTGGAAGATCTCGTTGCCGAACAGGAGGTCCTCGATGATGTCGCAGAACTCGCGCAGCTTCACCATGACCTGGCGGGTCTCGTCGATCCAGCCCTTCGGCAGGTCGTCCTTGAGGCCGCCGATGCGGTCGAAGTTGGGGTGGAACCGTCCGCCGGTGGCGCCCTCGATCAGGTTGAGCACGTACTCGCGGTCGCGGAAGGCGAGGAAGACCGGCGTGATCGCCCCCATCTGCACTCCCAGGTCGCCGAGGAACAGCGACACGTTGGCGATGCGTGACAGCTCGAACAGGATCGTGCGGATCACCTGGGCACGCGGCGGCGCCTCGATGTCCATCAGCTTCTCGGCGGCGAGGATGAACGGCACCTCGTTGGCGAAGCTGCCGAGCCAGTCGATCCGGTTGACCAGGGTGGTCACCTGCGGGAAGGTGCGGACCTCGGTGAGCTTCTCGTAGCCGCGGTGCATGTAGCCGCAGCCCGGCTCGGCCCACACGACCTGCTCGCCGTCGAGGCGGCAGATGATGCGCAGGGTGCCATGGGTGGCCGGGTGCTGCGGGCCGATGTTGAGGGTCATGCCCTCGGTCTCGAGCTCGACGTTGAGGCGCGCGTCGGCAGCCTGACTGGCGATGTAGCTCAGCTGCTGCCGGTCGCTCATCATGGTCATGACGAGGCCTCCTCGCCGGGTTCGTCCTGCGCCGGCATCGGCTCGACGTCGACGATGCCGGGCCACGGCTTGATCATCCGCGACAGCAGGGGGAAGTCCTTGCGGAGGGGGAATCCCTCGAAGTCGCCCGGCAGGTACATGTTGCGGAGGTCGGGATGGCCGTTGAAGCCGACGCCGAACATCTCGTGGCACTCGCGTTCGTGCCAGTTGGCACCGGCGAACACCGTGGTCCACGAGTCGACGGCGGGGACGTCGTCGGGCACGTCGGCCTTCACGGTGATGCCGACGTGGCGGTCGATGTCGACGAGGCGGGCGAACACCTGGAACCGGGTGTCACCACCCGTGACGCCCTGGCGGATCTCGGTGTCGGGTTCCTCGGGCTCTGCCGTGGGGTCCTCCTCGCCCTTGCCGTACGGCGACGGGAGCCAGTCGAGACCCGACAGGAAGCTGAAGAACGTGAAGCCGGCGGCTTTCAACGCCTCGGCGGTCTGGCGCCACGCGTCGGTGGAGACGCGCACCCAGAGGTCGTCGTTGGGTGCGATGTGCGTGTCGATCACGGCGTCGCCGATGCGGCGGCGCAGGTCGTCCACGATGCCCTCGCGGAGCCCGTCGCCGGGCAGCGCTGCGGGTTCTTCCTGGGTGGTGTCGCTGTCACTCAATGGGGCCACCGCCCACCACGATCGGTTCGCGCTCTGGTTCGGGCGGCGCCGTGGCGGCGGACCGACCGGCCTCGCGGTCGAGTCGCGCCTGTTCGGTCGCCGTGGCCTCGATCCCGCGCCACTTGGCGGCCATGTCCTCGTTCTTGATCCGCTGCTGGAGCAGCACGACACCTTCCAGCAGCGCCTCGGGCCGGGGCGGGCAGCCGGGCACGTACACGTCGATCGGGATGATCTGGTCGACGCCCTTGGTGACCGAGTAGCTGTCCCAGTAGGGCCCGCCGCAGTTGGCGCAGGAGCCCATCGAGATCGCGTACTTCGGTTCGGGCATCTGCTCCCACAGCCGTTTGACGGCCGGGGCCATCTTGTCGGTGACGGTGCCCGAGATGCACACGAAGTCGGCTTGACGCGGGCTGGCGGGCAGCGGGATGACGCCGAGGCGCATCACGTCGTAGCGCGGTGAACCGAACGCCGCTCCCATCTCGATGGCGCAGCATGCGAGCCCCCACTGGTACACCCACAGCGAATACGAGCGGCTCATGTTGAACAGCTTCGTGAGCGGAGAGGGCATGCGCCCCTTGTCGACTAGACCCATCGGAGTAGTCCTCGCTTCCAGGCGTAGACGAGACCGTCGAGCAGCAGCACGATGAAGATGAGCATCGCCACCAGACCGAAGGTGCCGTACCGCTCGATCGACGCTGCCCAGGGGAACAGGAACACGGCCTCGACGTCGAAGATCACGAACAACAGGGCGAACACGTAGTAACGGATCTGGCTCTGCGACCAGCCGATGCCCACCGGGTCGACACCGGATTCGTAGGCGATCCCCTTGTCGTAGTTGGGCTTCGAGGGCCGCACGAGCGCGGCCAGGCCGAGCAGCAGGCCGCCCACCACGAGGGCGGTCGCGCCGAACCAGACCACGTTCAGGTAATCGCGCAGGAACTCCGACATCGGACGGAGAAGATATCAGGGGCCGGGAAATCCGACCCAACCCACTCCGGATGTGTTCGAACCGGAGCGAGACCGGGTGACGGCCCTCGTCACTCGGCGGGTGTGGCCTTGCCGGGCTGCGGCCCGAGCACGATCCACATGGCGCCGGCGAGTGCTGCCCCGATCGCCGGGAAGACGATGAACGCCCAGACCTGACCGAGTGCCCAGTCACCCTGGAACACGGCGGTGGCCAGCGACCGGGCCGGGTTGACCGAGGTGTTCGACACCGGGATGGAGATCATGTGGACGAGCGCCAGGCCGAATCCGGCGGCGATCGGGCCGAACCCCTTGGGCACGCCGTCCTCGTCGGTGGTCCCGAGCACGATCAGCACGAAGACCGCGGTCACCACGATCTCGATGATCGCCACCGAGAGCAGGGCGAACCCGGCCGGCGAATGGTCGCCGTAGCCGTTGGACGCGAAGCCGGCGTCCTGGGCGATGTCGAGGTAGCCGTCGGTGCCGCTCAGGACGAGGAACACGATGCCGGCGCCGATGATTCCTCCGACGAACTGGCCGATGAAGTACGGCACCGCCTTGGCGGCGTCGATCTTGCGGGTGAGGACCATGCCGATGGTGACGGCCGGGTTGATGTGGCAGCCGGAGATGCGGCCGATGAGGTAGGCCATGCAGAGCAGGCTGAACCCGAAGGCGAGCGAGACGCCGAGGATCCCGAGGTCGAGCCCCTCGCTGAAGCCTCCGGTGGCGAAGATGGCCGTTCCCGGTCCACCGATCACCAGCACTGCGGTACCGGTCGCCTCGGCGACCGGGATTCGGATGTTGTCGTCCATGTCCACGTCCTCTTTTCGATCGTCGGCCCACGCAGCGAGCCGTTGTGTCACACGACCGGACAGCGGTCGTTGGATGGAGCGTAGAGCGCCGACCAGGAGCTGCTGGGGGACCGTCGGTAGGTTCGTCGGGTGCCCGAACGCCGCCCGCTGCTGCTGCTGATCCTGTCGATCACGGCGACGGGCATCATGGGCAACACGCTGCTGGCGCCGGCGATCCCCGACATCCTCGACGAGTTCGCCGTCGGTGACGGCGGCGCCGGTCTCCTCATCGCCGCCACGTCACTGCCCGGGGTGTTCATGGCACCGGTGATCGGCGTCCTGGCCGACCGCCTGGGCCGTCGCCGGGTGCTGGTGCCGTGCCTGGCGACGTTCGGTGGTTTCGGCATCGCCGCCGCGCTGGCACCGTCGTTCGAGTTGCTGCTGGTCGCGCGGTTCGGCATGGGGGTCGGCGCATCGGGGCTGATCAATCTCGCGGTCGTCCTGATCAGCGATCACTGGCAGCCGCCCGATCGGACGCGGTTGATCGGCCGCAACGCCGCCTTCCTCACCGTGTGCCTCGCCGTGATGCCGCCGATCGGCGGCGTGCTCACCGACCTCGGGAGTTGGCGCCTGGCGTTGGCGCCGTACGGTCTCGGCCTGGCGACCGCCGCCGTCGCGTGGCGGATGCTGCCCCCGGACCGGCCCGACGTGACCACCACCGTCCGCGAGCAGCTCGGCGGCGTGGGCGACGTGGTGCGCCGCCCCGCCGTCCTGGCCGTGCTGGCAGGCGGAACGCTGTCGTTCGTGATGATCTTCGGGGTCTTCCTGGCGACCCTGCCGCTGCACCTCGAGGAGGAGTTCGGCTTCTCCGCATCGATCCGAGGTCTGTTCCTGGCCCTGCCGGCGGTGCCGTCGACGCTGGTTGCCTTCAACCTCCAGCGCATCCGGGTGGTGGTCGAACCGCGCACCCTGCTCGTGGGTTGCTCGCTCGCCTTCGGGCTCGGCTTCGCGTTGATCGCGTCGTCGACGACGGTGGCGGTCGTGGTGCTCGGCTGTGTGGTCTACGGCGCCGGTGAGGGCGCCCTGATCCCGAGCCTGCAGGATCTGTCGGTCGACATGTCGCCTCCCGAACATCGTGGCGCCGTCGTCGCCGTGTACGTGGGGGCGGCGCGTCTGGGGCAGACGGTCGGCCCGGTCGGGGCCTCGTCGCTGTATGCGGCCACGTCCACCTTCACGGCGCTGTGGGTGGGTGCCGGTCTGGCGGTGGTGCTCGCACTGCTGTTCCGGTTCACGCCGACGAGCACCCCCGCGGCCGTGCCGGTGGGCTCGCAGCGGTAGGTCGCAGCGGTAGGAGCGACACCCGACCGGGCGTCAGTCGTCGAGGATCGGGGCGAGGTGGCGCTCGGCCTCCTCGACGGTCCAGCCCTTGCGTTCGGCGTAGGAGTGGAGTTGATCGCGACGGATCTTGCCCACGCCGAAGTACTTGGCCTCGGGATGGGCGAGATAGAGGCCCGACACCGAAGAACCGGGCCACATCGCGAACGACTCGGTGAGTTCGACTCCCACGGTGGCGGGTGCGTCGAGAAGTTCGAAGAGCGTGATCTTCTCGGTGTGGTCGGGCTGGCAGGGATACCCCGGGGCGGGTCGGATCCCGCGGAACGACTCGCGCAGCAGCTCCGCCGGAGCGAACGACTCGTCGGTCGCGTATCCCCAGAACTCCGTCCGCACCCGCTCGTGCATGCGCTCGGCGAGTGCCTCGGCGAGCCGGTCGGCGAGGGCCTTCAGCAGGATCGACGAGTAGTCGTCGTTGTCGCGCTCGAACGCGGCGGCGATCTCGATCTCCTCGGGGCCGGCGGTGACGACGAATCCGCCCACCCAGTCACGCACGCCGCTGTCGATCGGTGCCACGAAGTCGGAGATGCACAGGTTGGCGCTCGTCGTGGCCCGCGACCCGGTCTTGGCGGCCTGCTGGCGGATTCCGCGGAAATGGGCCCGGACCGCGCTGCGGTCGTCGTCGGCGAACACGGCGATGTCGTCGCCGTCGGCGTTGGCCGGCCAGAACCCGACCACGGCCTTCGGCCGGAGCCATCGCTCGTCGACGATCTTGGCCAGCATCTCCTGGGCGTCGGCGAACAGCGGTGCGGCGGCCTCGCCGAGCTCGGCGTCGGTGAGCACGTCGGGATACGTGCCCCGGATCCCCCAGGTGCGGAAGAAGGGCGTCCAGTCGATGTAGGGCACCAGCTCGGCCACGTCGATGTCGTCGATCACCCGGACGCCCGTGAACGACGGCTCCGAGACGGTGCCGGTGTCGAAGACGGGGGCGAGCCGGTTGCTGCGCGCCATGTCGATGCCGACCCGGTCGCGTTCGACGGTGGCACGGGCGTGCGACGCCACCACCCGCGCATAGTCGGAGCGCAACTCGTCGAGGAAGGTGTCGCGCTGCGTCGCCGACAGCAGGCTCGAGATCACGCCCGACGCCCGGCTGGCGTCGCCGACGTGGACCACGGGGCCGTTGTACGCGGGGTCGATCTTCAAGCTGGTGTGGAGTCGGCTGGTGGTGGCGCCGCCGATCAACAGGGGCACCTGGAAACCGAGGCGCTCCATCTCGGAGGCCACCCGCACCATCTCGTCGAGCGACGGGGTGATCAGCCCGGACAGACCGATCACGTCGACGTCGCGCTCCTTGGCCGTGTCGAGGATGGTCTGGGCCGGCACCATCACGCCGAGATCGATGATCTCGTAGTTCGAGCAGCCGAGGACCACCCCGACGATGTTCTTGCCGATGTCGTGCACGTCGCCCTTCACCGTGGCGAGCAACACGGTGCCCGCCTTCGACGCCGCCCCCGCCTCGCCCTCGGCTTCGATGAACGGGGTGAGGAAGGCCACCGCCTGCTTCATCACCCGGGCCGACTTCACCACCTGGGGGAGGAACATCTTGCCGGCGCCGAACAGGTCACCGACGGTGTTCATCCCGCTCATCAGCGGCCCCTCGATCACGTCGACGGCGCGATCGGCGCCGGCACGCGCTTGTTCGACGTCGGCTTCGATGAACGTGGTGATGCCGTTCACGAGAGCGTGGTCGATGCGCCGGGTGACGTCCCAGCTCCGCCATTCCTGGGCGGCCGGATCGGCCTGCTCGGCACCGTCACCCTGGAACCGGGTGGCCGCCTCGAGGAGCCGTTCGGTGGCGTCGGGCCGGCGGGCGAGCACGACGTCCTCGCAGAGCTCGCGCAGCTCCGGATCGATCTGCTCGTACACGGCCAGCTGGCCGGCGTTGACGATGCCCAGGCGCATGCCGGCCTCGATGGCGCACAGCAGGAACACCGAGTGCATCGCCTCGCGCACGGGTTCGTTGCCCCGGAACGAGAACGACAGGTTGGACACACCGCCCGACACGTTGACGTGGGGGAGCTCGTCGGTGATCCGCCGAGTGGCCTCGATGAAGTCGAGGCCGTAGCGGTTGTGCTCCTCGATCCCGGTGGCCACGGCGAAGATGTTGGGGTCGATGATGATGTCGTCGGCCGGGAAGCCGACCTCGTCGACCAGCAGCTGGTGGGCACGGCGGGCGATGTCCACCTTGCGTTCCACGGTGTCGGCCTGGCCCACCTCGTCGAAGGCCATCACGATCACCGCTGCGCCGTAGTCGAGGCACGTTCGAGCCTGTTCGAGGAACGCCTGCTCACCCTCTTTCATCGAGATCGAGTTCACGATCGGTTTGCCCTGCACGCACTGCAGGCCCGCCTCGATCACCTCGAACTTGGAGGAGTCGATCATGATCGGCACCTTGGCGATCTCGGGTTCGGTGGCCACGAGATGGAGGAAGGTGGTCATGGCCTCGACCCCGTCGATGAGCCCGTCGTCCATGTTGACGTCGATGACCTGGGCGCCGTTGTCCACCTGCTGGCGGGCGACGTCGAGCGCCTCGGCGTACTCGTTGTTCTTGATCAGCCGGCGGAACCTGGCCGAACCGGTGATGTTGGTTCGCTCCCCCACGTTGACGAAGGGGATGTCGCCGGTGAGTGCGAACGGTTCGAGACCCGACAGCTCGAGCCGGGGTTCGCGGGTCGGCACGACGCGAGGAGTGGCGTCGCTCACGGCGTCGGCGATCGCCTCGATGTGTGCCGGAGTGGTGCCGCAGCACCCACCGACCACGTTGAGCAGGCCCGCCTCGGCGAACTCGGCGATGAAGCCGGCCGTGGTGGCGGGCTGCTCGTCGTAGCCGCCGAGCTCGTTGGGGAGCCCGGCGTTGGGATAGGCGCAGATGAGCGTGTCGGCCACGGACGCGAGCTCGGCGAGATGGGGTCGGAGCTCCTCGGCGCCGAGCGCGCAGTTGAGACCGACCGTGAGCGGCTCCGCGTGACGGATCGACTGCCAGAAAGCGGCCGGGGTCTGGCCCGACAGGGTGCGGCCGGAGCGGTCGGTGATGGTTCCCGAGATCATCAGGGGGACCCGGCGACCGGCTGCCTGCATCGCGCGGCGACTCGCCACGATCGCCGCCTTGGCGTTGAGCGTGTCGAACACGGTCTCCACCAGGATCGCGTCGACGCCGCCGCGCAGCAGGGCGTCGATCTGCTCCTGGTAGGCGTCGGCGAGCCGACCGAACGTGATCGCCCGGAATCCGGGGTCCTCCACCTTGGGCGACAGCGACAGGGTCATGTTGGTCGGCCCGACGGCACCCGCCACGAAGCGCGGCCGGCCGTCTCGTCCGTGCGCCTCCTCGGCTGCCTCGCGTGCGAGCCGGGCGGCGACCTCGTTGAGTTCGGCCACGACGTCGACCGTGTCGTAGTCGGCCTGTGACACCCGGTTGGCGGAGAACGTGTTCGTCTCGACGATGTCGGCGCCGGCGAGGAGGTAGCGCAGGTGGATGTCGCGCATCGCGTCGGGCTGGGTGAGCGTCAGCAGTTCGTTGTTGCCGGCGAGATCGCAACCGTGGTCGCAGAACCGGTCGCCGCGGAAGACGTCGTCGCCGAGCGCCAGTGTCTGGATCTCGGTGCCCATGGCACCGTCGAGCACGAGGATCCCCTCCCGGGCGGCCCGGGCGAGCGGGTGGTCGCGGAAGGGATGGTCGGGGCGCAGCTCCGCTGCGCGACCGGAGGATGTGGGGTTCATGCGTCGTCTCTCGTCGTGGTGCGATCAGTGGCGAGCCAGACCGTGACGGTGAGCCCGTCCGGGTTGCCGATGGGCGGGTCGACGTCGACGATGCGCGTGCAGTGGAGCCCGGCCACGTCGAGCCAGTCGCGGAGCTGGTCGTGCCCGAAGCCGAGCCGGCGATGTGCGGCGTCGCGGAGGAAGTCGTGGGTGTGCGGTGCGAAGTCGACCACGAGCAGGCGACCGCCGGGCGCCATGAGGCGTCCGGCTTCCACGAGTGCGCGGAGCGGATCGTCGAGATAGTGCAGCACCTGGTGGACGACGACCAGGTCGAACGTGCCTCGGTCGAAGGGCGGGCTGTATGCGTCGCCCTGGCGGAGTTCGACGTTGCGCAGTTCGAGACGTTCGAGGTTGGCGCGCGCCACGGCCAGCATCGAGTGGCTGGTGTCGAGCCCGACCACTCGTTCGGCGCCGTCCGCCAGCAGCTGCGCCATCCGACCGGTGCCGGTACCGACGTCGAGGATGCGGCCGAGCGGCAGATCGCCGACGGCATCGAGGATCACGTCTTCGACGGTGGCGGGCGACGCGTGCAGCGAGCGTTCCTCGTCCCAGATCGTGGCGATCTGCTCGAAGTAGTCGTTCGCCGCAGCAGCGCGCCGGGCGCGCACGTCGCAGAGACGGGCGGCGTCCGCGGCCAACACGGCGTCGTCGGCATCGATCGACGCGAGCGCGGCGTCGACGAGCGCAGCTCGGGGGCCTCGGTCGACGATCCGGAAGAAGGCCCAGGTGCCCTCGCGTTGTTTGGTGACCAGGCCGGCGTCGACGAGCACGCGCAGGTGGCGGGAGACGCGTGGTTGCGACTGGCCGAGGATCTCGGTGAGGTCGGTGACGGTGAGTTCGCCCCGTCGCAGCACCGTGACGATGCGCAGTCGGGTCTCCTCGCCGATGGCGCGCAGGGTGTCGAGGGCCTCGTCGGCGGCCAGCTCTCCGGCCGGCCGGTCCGGTGTCTCCCCGAGCGCCCCGGTCGCCGCCCGTTCGTCGACCTGCGTCAGACCCGTCAACATCGACAGAACTGTATAAGGATATCTGCATGTCTACAAGCCGCTTCCCGTTCGGAGGCGGCTGGAGGTCGCGTCGCAGCACCGGGGCTACGGTTCGGGCCATGACCCCGGTCTTCCATCTCGGTCTCACCCAGGACATGCTGCAGGGCGCCACGGTGGCGATCGTGCCGGGCGATCCCGCCCGCGTGGAGCGCATCGCAGCCACCATGCAGCGGCCCACCTTCCTGGCGGCACACCGTGAGTTCACGTCGTTTCTCGGCTGGTCGGGCGACACCCCGATCGTGGTGTGCTCCTCGGGCATCGGTGGCCCGTCGACGTCGATCGCCGTCGAGGAGCTGGCCCAACTCGGCGTGCGAACGTTCCTGCGGGTCGGTACGACCGGTGGGATCCAGCCCCAGCTGCGACCGGGCGACGTGATCGTCACGACCGGTGCGGTCCGCCTCGACGGCGCCAGCTCGCACTTCGCCCCGATGGAGTTCCCCGCCGTTGCCGACTTCGCCTGCACGACGGCGCTGGTGGATGCCGCGCGCACCGTCGGCGTGGATCCGCACGTGGGCATCACGGCGTCGTCGGACACCTTCTATCCCGGCCAGGAACGCTACGACACGTTCTCGGGTCGGGTGACACGTCGATTCCGCGGCAGCCTCGAGGACTGGCAGGCGATGGGGGTGCTCAACTACGAGATGGAGGCCGCCACGCTGTTCACGATGTGCGCCAGCCAGGGGCTCCGCGCCGGGTGCGTCGCCGGCGTGCTGGTGAATCGCACCGAGACGGAGACGCCGTCGGAGGAGACGGCACGCAGGATCGAGGCGACGACGGTGTCGGTGGTGGTGGAAGCCGCCGTGCGGCTCGCCGGGTGACGGACAGCCGGACGACGGACAGCCGGCGTCTCAGCCGCCGGCGACGTCGTTGGCGGCGATGAAGGCGCGATGCATCTCGATCAACGACTGCTTCTGGGTGTCGGTGAGGCGATCGTCGGTGGCGATGGCCCCCTCGGTCGACACCGTCTCGCGGGCGTCGCCGCGGCCGAGATAATTCAGCAAGCGGTCGGACGGCACGTTGAGCGCCTGGGCGAGGCCGTTGAGCACACGCACGGACGGCTCGTGCAGACCCCGTTCGAGTTGGCTGAGGTAGGCGTCGGACAGATCGGCCAACTTGGCGAGCTCGCGCTGCGACAGTTCGGCGAGGCGCCGTTGGCTGCGGATGAAGTCGCCGAACGCGGCGACGCCCGGATTGCCCCGGGCGTCGTCGTTCGCAGTGTCGTCGGCCACGTCGAGGATCCTATGTTTCCGACCCTCGGCGCGGACCGCACATGCCGTGTGAGCCTGTGTCAGGCCGTCGTCGCTGCGGACGGTGTCGGAGCCGTGCTCTTCTTGGCCGTGCTCTTCTTGGCCGTGCTCTTCTTGGCCGTGCTCTTCTTGGCCGTGCTCTTCTTCGCCGTGCTCTTCTTCGCCGTGCTCGTGCGGGCCGTGGCCGTCGCACCGGTGCCGGCTTCGCTCTTGATCATCTCGACGATCCGGTCGTTCATCTCGCGGTTCATCGACACGATGCGCTCGACGGCATCGAGGTATCGAGCTCCCGCCTCGGCGGGCACGGGCAGCGCCTCGACGGCCCGACGGTTGCCGTCGGTCACGGCATCGAGGACCCGGGTGGACACGTCGGCGTAGCCGTCAGCGGCGCGGACGGCGGCCTCTCGGACCTCGGCCACGTCGAACTGCGGAACCTCGAACTCGGGCCGCTTGAACTCGGGCATCTTGAACTCGGGCATCTCGACGGTGGGCATCTCGAACTTCATGGCACGCTCCTTCGCTGGGTCGCCGGTCGTGGGTCGGCCGGCTCGTCGATCGGGCGGGGGGTGCTCGATCGATCAATCTCATGCGTACTCTATCACGCATGCCCGCGTTGCGCAATGCGCTTGCGTGAAATACTTTGCGCAGGCCGTCGGCCGTCGGACGGCGGCGTATCGTGGCGCCGTGGGAGGGAACCGGCACGACGAACGCCAGCACCGTCGTGGCGTTGCGCCGCCCAGGGCGAACCGGCCGAGGGCCATGATCGTGCTGGCGGCGCTGCTCGTCGGTGGCGCATGCAACGGCGGCGCTGCCTCCCCACAGGGCACCGGCCCGAGCGGCGAACCCGTGGTCACCGAGATCGGCCCCGGTGATGCTCTCACCGCCCTGGTGCGGTGGTACGTCGTCGAGACCGAGCCGGTGGTCGACGACGCCGGTGACCCCGTGCTGCCGGTGATCTACATGGCGTCCGAATCCGGTGAGACCATCGCCGTCGGCGTGCAGGCCACCGTGGCCGAGCGCACCACGGTTGACGCCGTGGTGCGATTCGCCGACGACCGGTCCGAGGCGGTCGACGACGACCTCGAGGGTTCCCCCGTGAAGGACGACGGCGTGCTGATGCTGGTCGGGGAGATGCCCGAACCGGCGCCGTCGGTGACGTTCCCGGTCACGCTGTACCGATCCGCCGACGACGAGCAGACGATCGGGGTCGACGTCTCCGCCACCGAGACCGGTGTCGAGGTCACGGCGGAGCCGACGACGCCGAGCTGACCGCGCGGTCGGCGAGCTCCAGCGCCCGCGCCGCATCGGATTCGCTCACCGTACGTCCGGGGTCGACGGCCCTGCACCGCAGCTCGTCCAGCTCCCGGCGCTCGGCGGGCTCGAGATCGTCACCCACCACGCTGCGGACGAGGTCGACGGCGGCGAAAGCGTCGACGACCGCCACCCGCACCGATCCCACCTCCTGCGCCTGGCGCGCCGCAGCCAATCTCTGGTGAGCGCCCGCCAGTTCCGGCGGACCCTCGAACCGATGGGCCTCACCGACACCGCGGACGAAGACGACCAGCGCCGGCACGTACATGGCCGTGAGGACGAGCATGCTCACCTCCACGGGCAACGAGATGGGGGTCGCCAGCACACCGCCGAACACCCATGCCAGCTGGAACCTCGTCTCGTAGCGCGCCCCCGCCCTGCCGAGGAGGGCCTCGGGCGCCCGTCTCTGCAGGAGCCCGTCGAAGGCGTTGCGACCGAGCGTGGTCGACAACCCGACGAGCGCCGAGATCACCACCAGCAGCGGCACCGACGCGCCGAGGGCGCCGACCGCGGTGAACGCAGCGGGAGCCATCAGGGCCAGCCCGATCAACTGCTCTTCACGCAGCCATCGACGCAACAGCGTGGAGGCGGTGTGCCCCGCGAACGCACCGATCCCGTAGGCCCCTGCGGCGGCTGCGTACACGAACGCGGGCTCGCTGTCGCGGCGCAGCGTGAACGCCAGGGTGAAGATGAAGAAGCCCACGGCACCGCGGATCGCGAGCATCGCGACCGACGAGATGACCACCGTGGGGAGATGGGTTTCGGCATACACCACGTCGTCGGACACGGGGTGCGTCTCCGACCGCGGTCGGGCGCGCAGGATCGTGACCGTCGCCACGACGAACAACACGGCCCCCGCGCGCAGCGACCACTCGGGGCCGAACGCCGAGAAGATCGCCGCAGCGGCACCCACTCCGGCTGCGGCGACGATGCTGGCGAACCTGGCCATCCGGGCGTTCGTGGCCACGAGTTCCTCGGGGTCCTCGACGAGGGTCTGCACCAGGGTCTGTTTCACCACACCCGACGCCTTGCTGGCGATCAGCAGCAGCAGCACCACGGGGTAGAAGGCCAACTGCAACAGCGTCGACACGAGTGCCAGGCAGCACAGCGCCCGGAACCCGTAGAACGACGCCGCGACGAAGCGCTGGGAGCGGCGGAACCGATCGACGGCGGGACCCACCAGTGGCGACAGCACGGCGAGCGGCGCCATCGTGATGACCAGGTACAGCAGCACCTGTTGACGCGACGCATCAGGGCTCACGGTGAAGAACAGCGAGCCGGCGAGGCTGACCGACACGAACGCGTCACCGGCGGCGGACACGGCATGGGCGACGGCGAGCGGGACGACGGCGCCCCGTCCGACGAGACGGTGCCGGAAACGGACGTGCAGCGCCACGACTTCGGGGTCGGCGTGCGCAGGCGACATCGTGTCCATCTTGACGCAAGTCCGGACGCGACGAGAGCCGAGCGCCGTCCGAAGCTCACACCGCTGTGGAAGAGTGAGGTCATGGCCGACGACGGCACCGAGCCCAGCAGCGACGACCTGTGGGCCGACACCCGGCCCGACGGCTCTGCCACACCCGAAGGATCCCCGCCGCCCGAGCCACCATCCGCTCCACCGAACACGCCGCCGAACACGCCGCCGGACCCGACCCTGGTGCAGCCTGTGACCCGCGGTCCCGTACTCCCGCCCGGCGTTCCTCCGACCGGGGGTCCACCGGGAGGGCCGCCGCCCGGATCGGGCCCACCGGGAGCTGCCGGCGGCCCACCCGGGGGTCCGCCGCCGTGGCTCCTGCCGGTCGCCGCCGCCATGATCGGTCTGCTCGTCGTGGGCCTGGTCGCGGCGCTGGTCGTCCGCGACAGCAGCGAGGACGACTCGGCCGTCACGACGCTGCCACTGATCGGCACCGTCGGGCCGAGCACGACGACGTCCCCGGGCACCACGGCGCCGACCTCGCCACCCTCGACTGCTCCCGAGACGCCGGCCCCGACTGCCGCCACGACCGTCTCCCCGACGACTGCGGCGCCGACCACCGCAGCGCCGACCACCGCAGCGCCGACCACCACCATGCCGACCACCACCGCGCCGACCACCACCGCGGCGACGACCACCACCGCGGCGACGACCACCACCACTGCGACGACGACGCCGGCGCCGGCATTCCCCGACCCCGGCTTCGCCGTCGTCGACGGCACCACGGTGGAGATCGCGGCATCCTGTCTCGTCCTGCCGCTCGAACCGAGCACGTCCGACCTCCGGATCGTGAGTCACCTGCTGGTCACCGACGACGGCCGGCTGGTGCTCGACCGGTGGTCCGACGAGGGCGGCGTCGACGGGCTCGACGGCGAGTTCGTCGACACCGGCTCGGTCCTCGAGGCGACCACCCTCGACGCCGACGGCCCCGCGTTCACCGCCACACTGCGGCCTGTCGACGGCGGCGACGCCGTCGACGTGGCAGTCGACCCCGACCCGGACCGATCCCTCGACTGCCCCGACACGATCCGCACCCGCGACGCCGACGAATCCTCGCAGTACACCCACGCCATCTTCGACGTCTGCACCGTCCGACCCGGCGACGACCGCCTCGACGTGGCCGGCATCGGATCCGAGGGTGCTCGCTTCGCCGTCGACGACAACGGTGACGGCACCGTCGAGCTGCGATTCACCGACCGCCGCGTCGGCGACCTCGTCGACCCCGACGCCGAGGCCTCGTTCGACGAGACGGTGGCGACCTACGACGGCCTCGCCGCAGGCGACCGCGACGAGCTGCGGGTCCGCATCGAGGTGGAACTCGCCGCACCGCGCACCTGCGAACCGTCCGAGGCACCCTGACCACTGCCCGATCGGGCAGCATTCCACCGTGAGCTTCCCCACCGACCTCGAGATCGCCCGCGGTGCCACCCTGTCGCCGCTGACCCGGATCGCCGACGCCGCCGGCATTCCCGCCGACCTGCTCGAGCCCTACGGCACGGGCGCCGCCAAGATCGACCTGGCCGCCATCGACGCGATGGCCGAGCGGCCTGCCGCCAAGTACGTGGTCGTGTCCGCGATCACCCCCACGCCTCTGGGCGAGGGGAAGACCACGGTGGCCGTCGGCCTGGGCCAGGGATTCCGCCACATCGGCAGGGAGGCGACCGTCGCCATCCGCCAGCCGTCGATGGGACCCACGTTCGGCATCAAGGGCGGCGCAGCCGGCGGCGGCTACAGCCAGGTGGTGCCGATGGAGCTGCTCAACCTGCACCTCACCGGCGACATGCACGCCGTGACCGCCGCCACCAACACGTGCGCCGCCGCCCTCGACGCCCACGTGTTCCACGGCAACGCACTCGATCTCGACCCGCACGCCATCACCTGGCGACGGGCGCTCGACGTGAACGACCGTTCGCTGCGCAACACGGTCACCGGGCTGGGAGGACGCTTCGACGGCGTCCCACGTGAGTCGGGGTTCGACATCACCGCCGCGTCGGAGGTGATGGCGGCGCTCGCCCTGTCGACGAGCCTCCAGGACCTCCGGCAGCGCATGGGCCGCATCGTGGTGGGCTACAGCCGCACCGGTGTCCCGGTGACTGCCGACGAACTCGAGGTCGCCGGCGCGATGACGGTGATCCTGCGGGAGGCGATCAAGCCCAACCTGATGCAGACCATCGAGAACACCCCGGTGCTGGTCCACACCGGCCCGTTCGGCAACATCGCCACCGGCAATTCGTCGATCGTCGCCGACCTGATCGGGATCCGGATGGGCGACTACCTCGTCACCGAAGCCGGGTTCGGCGCCGACATGGGTGCCGAACGCTTCTTCAACATCAAGTGCCGCGCCTCCGGCCTGGCCCCGGATGCGGCCGTGCTGGTGGCCACGGTTCGGGGCCTCAAGGCACACAGCGGACGACACCACATCGTGGCCGGCCGCCCGCTCCCGGAGGCACTGCTGCAGGAGAACCCCGACGAGGTGCACGAAGGTGGCGCCAACCTGCGCAAGCAACTGGAGAACATGCGCATCCACGGATGCACCCCCGTGGTGGCGATCAACGCATTCCCCGACGACCACCCGGCCGACATCCGCGCCATCGCCGAGATCGCCGAGGAGTTCGGCGCCCGCTCGGCGGTGTCGACGCACTTCGTCGACGGCGGGGCCGGCGCGAAGGAACTGGCGAACGCCGTCGCCGAGGCGGCGCAGGAGCCGAGCGAGTTCCGAGTGCTGTATCCCGACGACATGTCGCTGCGCGACAAGATCCGCACGGTGGCGACGAAGGTGTACGGCGCCGACGACATCGACGTGTCACCTCTGGCCTCACGCCAGCTCGACACCTACGAGCGCAGCGGCTTCGGTCACCTGCCGGTGTGCATCGCCAAGACGCACCTGTCACTGTCGTCGGACCCGACGCTCCACGGTGCACCCACGGGCTGGACGCTGCCGGTGCGCGAGGTCCGGGCGTCGGTCGGCGCCGGCTTCGTCTACCCGATCTGCGGGGCGATGAGCACCATGCCGGGTCTCGGCGCCTCGCCGGCACTGCAGCGGATCGACATCGACGCCGACGGCGACATCGTCGGCCTCAGCTGACCGCGGACCCGAAGCTTCACAGCGGCTCCCTGCGACGCAGCAGGGATCGGGACGTCGTGAGCGGGCGAGCTGCGAGCTGCACCGCCAGGTCGGTGCCCCGGGCCGGCACGGACACGAACTCGCCCTGCCGTTCCAGCGGGAGGCCCTCCTTCACCACCAGGCGCCAGGTCACGTAGAGGACCAGCAGCCCATGGGCCGCTGCGAACACCCAGAAGAACGCCACGTCACCCACCGCATCCATCGCCGACGCCGCCACGACCGGACCGAGCACGGCACCAGCGCCGTTCACGCGCAGCAGCGTGCTGCTGGCCCCCATCGCCGTCCCGGGCGGGGACCAGTCGAGGGTGTGCGACAGGAGCAACGAGTAGAGCGGGAACGAGAAGCCACCGAGCAGGACCATCAGGAGGACGACCACCACGCTGCCCTCGGGTGTGACGGCGAGTGCAGCCGCCGATCCCGTTGCCGCCCCGGCGGCGAGGAAGATCACGCCGCGGCGGGGGAACCGGTCGGACAACCATCCGATCGGCCACTGCAGCAGCAGGGCGCCGATGGACGGCGCTGCCAGGAACGCAGCGGTGCGCCCCGCGCTGAAACCTGCCGACGTCACATACACCGCGCCGAGCCCGAACAGGGTGCCGGTCGAGGCACCGATCAGTGCCATGCCGACCATCCCGGTCGGTGCCACGTTCCACAGTGAGCGAACGCCGACGTGTTCGGCGAGCCGGATCGCCGGTGCATCGGTGGTGGCTCCGAGGGAGACCGGGACGAACGACAGCGACACGAGGATCGACGCCACCGCGAACAGCGTGAAGCCGGCGGGATCACCGGTGGCGATCAGCAGTTGACCGACCGCGAGTCCGCCCATGTGCACGATCATGTAGACGGCCAACGTGCGGCCACGATTGCCGGGCGTGGAGGCGTCGTTCAACCACGACTCGATCGTGATGTACAGCCCGACGATGCAGATGCCGTACACGAACCGCATCAGCCCCCACACCACCGGATCGATCCACACCGAGTGCACGAGCACCGCCACCGACGCAACCGTGGCCAGGCCGGCGAACACCCGGATGTGCCCGACGGTGGAGAGCCACTTCCTCACGAGGCCGGGCCCCACGAGGAAGCCGACGAAGTAGCAGGCCATCACGTAGCCGCTGGTGCGGACGCTGAAGCCCTCGCCGACGAGCCGCACCCCGAGCACCGCCAGGTTCAGCCCGTTGCCCACCATCAGCAGGGCCAGGCCCAGGAACAGCGTCCACAGGGCAACGCCGCCGCGAACGACGGCATGCGGTTCCGCGTGATCTCCGGCCTCGACGCCGTCGCCCGTGTCGCCGATGTGGGGGGCCGTCACGACGGGTGACGCTACCGACGGTCGGAGCGCCCGCGGAGTCGGTCGAGCTGCCGCCGGTCGCGCTTGGTGGGACGACCGGCGCCCCGTTCCCGCTCGAACACCGGGGCGGCATGCTCACGCTCGGGCGGCGGCGGGCTGTGATCGACGTAGCACTCGACGGCGACCGCTGCGCCCACGCGTTTCACGAGCAACGCGGTCACCTCGAGCACCCGCTCACGGTCGTGGAGGTGGGCGGTCACACGGTCGCCGACCTTCACGGACGTAGCGGGCTTGGCGGCCTTGCCGTTCACCTTCACGTGGCCGCCCCGGCAGGCGGCCGCGGCGTCGGACCGCGTCTTGGTCATCCTCACCGCCCACAGCCACTGATCCACGCGCACCGACTCGATCCGCTCATCATCCCACACGCGTCAGACGACGGGGATCTGCTGGGTGATGCAGTGGATGCCGCCGCCGCCGAAGGCGAGGATCGCGCCCACGTCGAGGCCGAACGCCTCCCGGCCGGGGTACTGCTCGCCGATGAGAGCGACCATGTCGGCGTCGGCGTCGTGCCCGCACGTGGGCACGAGCACGAAGCCGTTGCCGACGTAGTAGTTCAGGTAGGGCACGGCGACCCGTTCGCCGCCGACCTCGGCGAACGGCAGCACCGGGACCACGGTGACGTCCAGCGCACGACCACGAGCATCGACCGCATCGGCGGCGACGCGCCGGTCGACGTCCAGACGCAGCCAGTCGGCTTCGTCGGTGTCGTCGCAGCCCTGCAGCACCAGCCGGCCGGGTGCAGCGAACGCGGCGATGTTGTCGACGTGACCGTCGGTGTCGTCGTCGAGGGCCAGGCCGTGCGGCAGCCAGAGGAACCGTTCGGCCCCCAGCTCGGCGCGCAGCACGGCCTCGATCGCGGTGAGCGTCATCGCCGGGTTGCGGTTCGGGTGCATCAGGCACTGGGTGGTCGTGACGAGGGTCCCGTCGCCGTCGCCGGTGATCGAGCCGCCCTCGAAGACCATGTCGATCGAGCGCACGGGCTCGTCACGCGCCTCGGCGAAGCGACGGGCGGCGGCGGCGTCGTCGTGGTACGCCAGGAACTTCCCGCCCCACGAGTTGAACCGCCAGTCGGTGGCCACCCGCTGCGGATCTCCCCCGCTGTCGTCGACGACGTAGATCGGTCCCGAGTCGCGGAACCACGAATCGTCGATCGGCTGCTCGACGACGTCGACACCCGGTCCGCACATCGCCGCTGCCCGCTCCGCCGACCGTGGTGCGGCGATCATGGTGACCGGCTCGAAGCGCGCGACGGCACCGGCGACGGCGGCGTGGGCCGCTTCGGCGTCGCCGAGCCGTTTCCCCCACATGTCGGCACGGGCGGGCCAGCACATCGCAGTGCCCTCGTGGGGCTCCCATTCGGCGGGGAGCCGGATCATCGCGATGCAGCCGGGGCGTTGCGGCCGTCGAGCGTGACGATCGGGCCGTACAGGTCGGGCCGTCGGTCGCGGAACAGACCCCAGGCCGCGCGCTGCGAGCGGAGCCGCTCACGGTCGAACGTCGCGACGAGCACCGCCTCGTCGTCGCGGCCGGCCTCGGCAACCTTGGCGCCGGTGTTGTCGGCGACGAACGACGATCCGTAGAACGTGATGGCGCAGCTCTGCCCGGCCTCGTGTCCGATGCGGTTGGCCGCGACGACGGGCATCAGGTTGGCGCCGGCGTGGCCCTGCATCACTCGCTGCCAGTGGCCGCTCGAGTCCCACGTGGGGTCGGGCGGCTCGCTGCCGATGGCCGTCGGATAGAACAGCACCTCGGCGCCGAGCAGCGCCATCGCCCGTGCCGCTTCGGGGAACCACTGGTCCCAGCAGATCCCGACGCCGATGGTGGCGTGGCGTGTCTCCCACACCTGGAACCCGGTGTCGCCGGGAGAGAAGTAGTACTTCTCCGTGTATCCGGGCCCGTCGGGGATGTGGCTCTTGCGGTAGTGGCCGAGCACCGTGCCGTCGGCGTCCACGATCACGACGGTGTTGAACAACGCCTGCCCGGCGCGTTCGTACACGCTGAGAGGGAGGACGACGTCGAGCTCGGCGGCGATGCGGGCGAAGTGCTCGACCGTCGGATGACCGTCGAGCGGTCGGGCCCGTTCGAGATGCTCGGGGAGCTGGTCCTTGCAGAAGTACGGACCTTCGAAGAGCTCGGGGACGAGCACGATGTGAGCGCCCTCCGCCGCGGCACGTCGGACGAGCCGCTCGGCCGTGGCGACGTTGGCGTCGAGGTCGTCGCCCATCGCCATCTGCACGGCGGCAACCGTGAATTCCGTCATGCCCGCGACGCTACTGCTCGTACGATCGGTCCGATCGTGTGCGCAGCACGTCAGTCCGTGAGTGCGTCGGCGGCGGTCCAGGCGGCTTCGATGCGGTCGATCCGCTCGGTGGCGGCGACACGACGTGCAGCGGCCACCTCCACGACGAACAGGTCGAGCAACGCGAGCGTGCCGACGTGGCTGTCGAACGGCCCGGTCGACGCGGCAGCCACGACGAAGGAGCGGTCGGACGACTCGGCGACCGGGGACAGGACGTTGTCGGTGAGCGCGACGATCCAGGCGCCGGCCTCACGGGCTGCGGCGAGCGTGCCGAGCACCCACCGCTCGTAGCGGCGCAGGTCGAGCGCGACCACCACGGGCTGGGGACCGGCGAGCGCCAGCACCCGTGCGACGTCGACCGGGTTGCCGTCGAGCAGCCGGCAGCCGGGGCGGAGCTGCTCGAGGTCACCGAGGAACTGCGCGGCCACGCCACGCGATGCGGCGCCCGAGAGCACCAGGACCGGTCGTGTGTCGTCGGCGAGCCGCTCCACCACGGCGCGCAGGTCGCCCGCCTCGACGGCGTCGAGCGTGGCTCGGACGTTGCCGACGGCCGCCTCGGCATGGAGTTGTGCCGCGGAGGTGTGGGTGGTGATGTCCTCCCGGATGCGTTCGGCGGCGGGTCGGAGCCGGCGGGCGAGCCCGTCGCGCACCTCGGACTGCATGCCGGTGAAGCCGTCGAAGCCGAGCTTCGCGGCGAATCGCACGACGGTCGCCGCTCCGGCGTCGCTGGCCTCGGCGACCTCGGCAACCGTGCCGAAGGCCACCACCTGCGGTCGGGCGAGGACGACGTCGGCGATGCGCCGTTCGGTGGGGGTGAGCTCACCGGCCCGGTCGCGCACACGCCGCTCGACGTCCATGGACCGGCACGGTAACCGGCACCCGTGCCGATCGGATCCGTTCCATCTGTGAGCTATCCTGGAACAAACGTTCCACATCGCACTCGAGCACCCGACGAGGAGGGATCCCCATGACCACCGACGTGCACACCCGACCGGCGACTCCCGACGTCGTCGGCGCGGCCGCCTGGGCGGTTCCCCGACCCGGCGGGGATCTCGACGATCTGGTGCTCGAGGCCGGACTCGGCGCACGGCAGCTGCCGCTGCACGTCGACGAGGCGCTCCTGCGGTTCGCATCCGGCTCCAACCGGGCCGGGGCGCTGCTGGTGCGCAACGTGCCGATCGGCCCGTTGCCGGCCACACCGGTCACACCGTCTGCACCCACCACCAAGGGTCTGTCGACGGAGCTCGCGCTGCTCACGGTGGCTCGCCGCCTCGGGCAGCCCGTCGGCTACCGACCCGAGCACGGGGGACGGATCGTCCAGAACCTCGTGCCGGTCGCCGTCGACGCCGACACCCAGACCTCCACGTCGTCACGGTCGAACCTGATGTTCCACACCGAGACGGCCTTCCATCCCTTCCGGCCCCGGTACCTGCTGCTGCTGTGCCTGCGTGGCGACCCGTCGGCCACCACCACGCTGGCATCGGTGCACGACCTGATCGACCGCCTCGACGACGACGAGCTGCGCGTGATGTCGCAGCCGCGGTTCCGCACCGCCGTGGATGCGAGCTTCCTGAACGGGCGCGCCAACGTTGCCGGCCCGCCCCACCCGCTGCTGACCGGCACCCGGGACGAGCCGACGTTCGTGTTCGACGCCGACCTCACCACCGTCGCCGAGCCCGGCGCCGACGCG
>JAWLEC010000149.1:0-7539 GCA_041686315.1 Ilumatobacteraceae bacterium | reverse complement strand
GTCGGAGTGGTAGCCGTCGACGAGGGCGCCCACGTCGATGATCACGGTGTCGCCCTCGAGGATCGTGCGCCGTGCGGCGTCGTGGTGCGGGCGGGCGCCATGATCGGGCCCCGACGCCACGATCGTGTCGTAGCTGCGGTCGTCTGCTCCGTGACGACGCATCCGGTACTCGAGCTCGTTGCGGATGTCGGTCTCGGTGACCGGTTCGTCGATCGTCGCGAACAGTAGCGGCTCGACCTCCGCCAGCGCTACGTCCGCGGCGGCTGCCGCGGCCTGCATGCGCTGGATCTCCGCGTCGTCCTTGCTCGACCGCTGGGTTCTCACCAGCGAGTCCATGGGTTCGAGCGGCAGGTCACCGCTCAACCGGCGCCACTCGGCGTGGCTGGTGCCGGCCGGGTCGAGCCCGACGCTCGTTGCGGGTGTGAGGCAGGCGACGAGGCGGTCGTGGAGTGCTGCCCGGGTGGTCTCGGCGTGCACGACGGCACCGGTGCCGGCGGTCTCGGCGAGCGCTCGTTCGCCGTAGCGGCCGTCGGTGCCCAGCACCAGCGAGTCGGCGCGGACGACGGCCCACCCGTGCGAGCCGGTGAACCCGGTCAGCCAGCGGACGTCGACCAGATCGGTGAACAGCAGCGCATCGCATCCGTTGCCCAGCCCCTCACGGAGACGCACCTGCAGCATCTCCACGCGGCGAGCGTGGTCGATCGGGACGAACGTCACGACACGAACCGTTCGAGTGTGCGCCGGACGGTGGACTCGTCGACGCGGGCCACCACCTCGGGGCCGGCATGCCCGTCGAGCACGAAGGTGAGCCCGTCGAGCGCCTTCTTGTCGCGGGCCATGAGGGCGAGCAGTTCGTCGGGGTCCACACCGGCGGGCGGCGTGACGGCCAGGTCGTACTCCCCCGCCACGATGCGGCGGTGTTCGGCGACGCGATCGTCGTCGATCCGGCCGAGATCGCGGGCAAGCTCGGCAGCGAACACGAGCCCGATGGCCACCGCCTCGCCGTGGGCGACGCGATGGTCGGTGGCGATCTCGACGGCGTGCGCGAGCGTGTGGCCGTAGTTGAGCAGGGCGCGCCGGCCACCTTCGCGTTCGTCGGACGCCACGACCTCGGCCTTGATCTGGACGCATCGTGCGATCCGCTCCGGCAACTCCATCGCCAGCAGATCGTCACCCGTGAGGAAGTGGTACTTGGCCATCTCCCCGAGGCCGCAGCGCATCTCGCGTGGCGGCAACGTGTCGAGTGCATCGAGGTCGCACACCACCGCCGACGGCTGCCAGAACGCCCCCACCAGGTTCTTGCCCTCGGGGAGGTTGACGCCCGTCTTCCCGCCGATCGCCGCATCCACCATCCCGAGCAGCGTGGTGGACACGTGCACGACCGGCACGCCCCGGTGCCACGTCGCCGCGGCGAAACCGGCCACGTCGGTGACCATGCCGCCCCCGACGCCGACGACCACGTCGCGACGGGTGAGGCCCTGCCCGGCGAAGCCGCGCGCGAGCCGTTCGACCGTGGTGAGCGACTTCGCCTCCTCCCCGACACCGATCTCATGGGTGACCACCTCGAGGTCGCCGAGGAGGCCGGCGAGATTCCAGTCGAGTGCCCCGTCCGGGCCGAGCAGGCCGGCCTGGGTGACCACGGCGACCCGCCGTACCCCGTCGGGGAGGTACCGGTGCAGGTCGCCGATCGCGCCGCGGCCGACGAGCACGTCGTACGCACGATCGGACTGCCCGCCCGGCAGGGTGACGGTCACGCGCAGCATCGCAGCACCGCCTGGGTGACCTCGCCGCCGGACCGGTGGTCGACCGACACGACGCCGTCGGCGACCTCCTGGTAGAGCCCTTCGCGTTCGGCGTACATCCGCCGCAACGTGGCCTCGGGATCGTCGTCGAGGAGTGGCCGGTGCAGTCCCCGACGGACACGGTCGAGCAACACGTCGGCGCTGGCCACCAGCCACACGACGTAGGCATCTGCTTCGGCGAGTGCACGACGGTTGGCCTCGGCGAGCACGATGCCGCCCGCCGCGGCGATCACCGACGGTTCGGGTGCAGCGAGCGCGTCGAGCAGTGTCTCGGTCTCGAGCGTGCGGAAGGCCGACTCGCCGTCGGTCGCCCAGATCTCTCGGACCGTCCGACCCGTCCGCTCCTCGATCATCTCGTCGGAGTCGAACAGCGGGCGCCCGAGTTGGGTGGCGAGCGCCCGCCCGACGGAGGTCTTGCCGGCGCCCATCATGCCGACCAGTACGACGTGACGGTCGTCGGTGCAGTCCCGACCGTCGATGGCCGATGCGGATGGATCGGTCACGACAGCGACGCGCGGTAGGCCGCGGCGTTGCGGAGGAACTCGTCCATCGAGTCACCACCGAACTTGCGCTGGGCCTCACCGGCGAGGACGAGGGCCACCATGGTCTCGGCGACGACGCCCATGGCCGGCACGGCGGTGACGTCGGTGCGCTCCTTGAACGACACGCCCGACTCCTTGGTGGCGGTGTCGACGGTCTCGAGCGTCGGCCGGTTGAGGGTGGCGAGCGGCTTCATCGCGGCGCGCGCGACCAGCAGCTCACCGGTGGACATTCCGCCCTCGGTCCCTCCGGCCAGGGTGCTCCCGCGCCGGTACTCGGCGACGTCGGCGTCCCACGAGATCGGATCGTGGGAGGCACTGCCGCGGCGGCCGGCCACCTCGAAGCCGTCGCCGATCTCCACCCCCTTCACGGCCTGGATGCTCATGATCGCCTGCGCCAACATGCCGTCGAGCTTGCGGTCCCAGTGGACGTGGCTGCCGAGGCCGACGGGGACGCCGAACCCGAGCACCTCGACCACGCCGCCGAGCGAGTCGCCGTCCTTCGCAGCCGCCTTGATCTGGGCGACCATCGCGTCGCCGGCGTCGATGTCGAAGCACCGCACCTGGTTGTCGTCGACACGGTCGAGCTGGTCGGGCGTGGGACGGGTGGCACCGTCGGGCACACGGGCAGTCCCCATCTGGATCACGTGGGAGATGACCTGCACGCCGAGCGGTGCGAGCAACGTCTTGGCCACCGCACCGGCAGCGACCCGGGCCGCTGTCTCCCGGGCGCTGGCGCGTTCGAGCACGTCACGGGCGTCGGTGAAGCCGTACTTCTGCATGCCGGCGAGGTCGGCATGACCGGGACGCACCTGGGTGAGCGGCTGCTTGGTGGCGCCGGGTGCCGGGTCCATCTCCTCGTGCCACTTGTCGCTGCGGAACCATTCGGTGTTCCTGATCTCGATCGCCAGTGGCGAGCCGAGGGTACGGCCGTGGCGGACACCGCTGATCAGCCTGAGTTCGTCGACCTCGAACCGCTGGCGGGGGCCACGCCCGTACCCGAGACGGCGACGGGCCATCTCGGCCTGGATCTGCTCGACCGTGATCTCCAACCCGGCCGGCAATCCCTCCATCACCACGACCAGACCCTGACCGTGTGACTCGCCCGCCGTGAGGTACCGCAACATCGCGTCGAGGCTACCGTCCCGCCTCGACCAGTGACCGGCCCGCCCTCGAGTGCTCTGATCCCGGCCGGTGTGGTGCAGCGCATCGACGACGACGAGAAGGTCCACGTGTCCATGACCAAGGACCGGATCAACGACGCCCCCGACGACGACGAGGCCCAACGCACCGACGACAGCGACTGGCTGGTCGAGTCGAACCACTCGACCTACTACGAGGGGTACACCCGACCTACGAGGGGTACACCCGACGGTCAGCGGGCGGCGAGTTCGGCTTCTGCGGCGGAGCGCATCGCCACGGTGTCGGGACGCGTCCCGATCCAGCGCTCCTGCTGCAGCACTGCCTGGTGCACCAGCATCCCGAGACCGTCGACCGTCCGCGCCCCCAGGTCGCCGGCCGCTCGGAGCCACGCCGTGCACAGCGGGTGGTACACGAGGTCCACCACGACCTGGTCGGCACGCAGCAGCGCCGGGTCGCACGGCATGTCGGCGAGGTCGGCCCCCACCGGGTCGACGCCCATGCCCACACTGGTGGCGTTCACCACGATGTCGGCGCGGCCGACGTCGCTGACGATACCCACCGACGCCGCCGAGGCCAGCGTTGCCGCCAGCTCGGCCGTGTCGAGTGTGCGGTTGAGCACCGTGATGTCGGCGGCTCCGGCACGGCCCAGCGCATCGATCACCGAGCGTGCCGCACCCCCGGCCCCGATCACCGCGACCCTGCACCCGTGCACGTCGACGCCGTCGTCGGCGAGGGCGGCGACGAATCCCGCTCCATCCGTGCTCGAGCCCACGAGCCGCCCGTCCTCCCAGCTCACGGTGTTCACCGACGCCAGCGCCCGGGCCGCCGGTTCCAGCCGGTCGACGGCGTCGGCCACGGCGCGCTTGTGGGGCATCGTCACCGACAGACCGGCGATGCCGAGGACGCGCATGGCGGCGAGCGCTTCGCCTGCGGACCCATCGGGCACGTCGAAGGCGACGTAGGACCAGTCGACGCCGGCCGCCGCGAAACCGGCTCGATGGATCGCCGGCGAGAGGCTGTGCGCGACGGGCGACCCGATGAGGCCGGCCAGACGACCGCTCACAGCAGTCCTGCTGCGCGGGCCGCTTCGACGTTGGCGTTGTGCTGCTCCCCCGTGGCGGCGAACACGTGGCTCCCGTCCTCGTCCGCGAGTACGTAGTACAGGTAGCGGCACGTGTCCTCGGTCGGATCGATGCCGGCGCAGATGGGGTCGCCGACCGACGGATCGGGTGCCGGGTTCAGTGCCGCCTGGATCGAGGCACGACCCGGATTGGCGATCGGCGTGGGCGGCAGCCCGGTCCGCAGGTAGCTGTTGAACGGCCCGTCGATCTGGCGCAGCTCCCGGAACGGCAGGTCGGGATCGATGCCCGCCTGGTCGCGGCCGTACAGCACGGTGGCATCGATCTGCAGCGGGAACGGGTTGCCGAAGCGGGTGATGTTGAGCCGGTTGTGGATCACCCGCGAGATCTTCGCCCGGTCCTCGGGCACCTTGGCCTCCCGCTCGATCATCGATGCGATGATCAGCGCCTCGTAGGGCGTGATGCCGAGTGCCTGCGAGCGGTTGACGATGTCCTCCTGGTCGGCGACGCGCTCCATCAGCGCGATCATCCGCTCGATGACCTGGCCCTCGCTCTCGGCGTTGGACACCTGGTACGTGTCGGGGAACAGCATCCCCTCGAGCGAGCCCACCCCGGCCGGCTGGAAGCTCGACCGGAGGCTGCCCTCGGTGGCGGCCCCCATGAACTCCTCCGACGACAGCCGTTCGACCGTCGTGTCGAGCCGCTCGGCCATCCGCTCGAGCGTGAATCCCTCCGGAAACGTGACCCGCGTGTACGTCTGACCGGGCGGCGTGCGCAAGCGGCCGAGCACGTTGCCCATGTGATCGTTGGGCCTCAACTCGTAGTAGCCGGGGGTGATCTCGAGCCCCCCGTCGCGTTCGACGTACCAGCGGAAGACGCCCGCGTCGGACACCAGTCCTTCCTCGACCAGCCGCTCGGACAGTGACTCGAGGTCGTCCTCCTCGGCGACGGTGAAACTCACCACGTCGCCGGGAGCCCCCTGCGGGTTGATCTTGCCCAGGTACCACCATCCGACGGCCCCGACGACGAGGATGGCGACGATCGACAGCACCATCGCGGTCCAGACGATCCACTTGATCGGACGCGTCTGGCGACGCAGGCGTTCGACCTGGCCGGTCTGGTCGGCGGTGTCCCACGGATCGGTGGCCCAGTCGAGTGCCGGGTGGGCGTCGGGATCGACCTGGGCCTCCGGAAGCAGCGGGTCGAGCTGGGTCACCGGTCGCCCCCGTCGCTCCACGTGAGACGCCGACGATCGAGCCAGGCCTGCAACATCACGGCGGCGGCGACCTTGTCGACCACCTTCCGGCGGGCGCGAGCGTCGAGCCCGGCCTCGAGCATCCCGCGCTCGGCCGTGACGGTCGTGAAGCGCTCGTCGTACATCTCCACCGGCACGCCGACCACGCTAGCCAGCTGCCCGGCCTCCGTCGTGGCGGCCGTGGCGGCCTTGCCGGTGGTGCCGTCGAGTGACAGCGGAAGCCCGACCACGACCACCTCGGCCTCCTCCTCCCGCACGAGCTCGGCGATCGCCCGATGGTCGTGACGACGTGACGACGAACGGTGCACCGTGGTCAGCGGCGACGCCACCGATCCCGACAGGTCGCTCACCGCGACCCCGATCCGCTTGGATCCGAGATCGATGCCCAGGGCGCGCACGCCGGGAATCGTCATGCAGGAGCGGCGAGGAACTCGGCGACCGCACGTGCGGCGATCTCCAGTGCCGCGGGGATACCGCTCGGATCCTTACCGCCTGCAGTGGCGACGTCGCCCTTGCCGCCTCCACCACCGCCGACGGCCCTGGCCGCGTCCTTGATCAACACCGAGGCAGGCTGTGGTGCACCGGGGCGCACCGCTGCCACCAACCCGACGCCGCCGGTCGGCGTCTGACCGATGAGGACCGTCACCCGCATGTCGGGCTGCTGCCGGACGGCCAGTGCGAGTTCGCGCAGCTCGCCGGGGTCGAGCCCGTCGATGCGCGTCACCACGACCCCGTCGTGCGCGAGGGCCGCCAGTTCGGTGGCGCGGCCCATCGCCAGTTGCGCGCGCAGTGACGTGATCTCGTCCTGCAGCGCCCGCTGCTCGTCGAGCCTGCGCTGCACTCCCTCGAGCAGGTCCCCGGAGGTGCCGAGCAGCTGCGCGGCTTCGGCGATGAGCCGTTCGTCCCGCTGCAGCAGGTCGACGCTCGCCTCACCGGTGATCGCTTCGATCCGGCGCAGGTTGGAACCGATGGACGACTCGCTGACGACCTTGACGGTGCCGATGTCGCCGGTGGAGCGCACATGGGTGCCACCGCACAGTTCGATCGACGACCCGGCCTCGAGGACGCGGACGATGTCGCCGTACTTGTCGCCGAAGAACGCGATGGCGCCGAGGGCCTCTGCTTCGTCCTTGGTGGTCTCGAAGACCCGGGTGGGCGTGTTGGCGAGCGTCTCGCTGTTGGCGTACCGCTCGATCTGGGCGATCTGTTCGGCGGTGACGGCCTCGTAGTGGGAGAAGTCGAACCGGAGGCGGTCGGGTCCGACCATCGAGCCGGCCTGCTTGACGTGGTCGCCGAGCACTCGACGCAGGGCGTGGTGCAGGAGATGCGTGGCCGTGTGGTTGCGGCGGATGGCGGCGCGCCGCTCGGCGTCGATGGCGGCGGTGGCAGTCTGGCCCGGGCTGACGGCGCCGGAGACGATCCTCGCCCGGTGACGCCGCAGGTTGGGCAGTGCGTAGGTGGTGTCGAGCACCTCGGCCACACCGGTCTCGGTGGTGATCGTTCCCGTGTCGCCGACCTGGCCGCCCGCCTCCGCGTAGAACGGCGTGCGGTCGAGGAAGATGTCGACGAGCCGTTCGCCGGACGCGCCCCCGCCGGTGTCGCCATGATCCTGGGCGTCGGCGCCGGTCGGGACGTCGATCACGGCGAGCACCCGGCTCTCGGTGCTGTCGTCGGTGTAGCCGATGAACTCGGTGACGCCGAACTGCTCGACCACGTCGCGG
>JAWLEC010000019.1:25648-31677 GCA_041686315.1 Ilumatobacteraceae bacterium | reverse complement strand
GGCGACGTGTTCCCACCGACGGGCGACAGCGAGCTCGACCAGCTGATCGCCTTCTTCGACTGCCTGCGTGACAACGGTGCCGACGTTCCGGAACTGTCCGCCGCCGATGTGCTGGCCGACCCGAGCGGGGAGACCCTGCTCGATGCGCTCGATCCCAGCGACCCGGCCTTCGTGGAGGCCGTGCTCGCCTGTGAGGACCTGATCCCCGGTTTCTGACGGCGCGGTGACGGTGTCGCGGCCACTGCGGCGATCGTCACAGGCCGCCCACAGGAACGGCGGCGTTGTCCCCAAGTGACGGCCGGCAATTCACATCCAATCGGGACTGACGCTCCACAGGGTGCGGCGTTCATGATGTCGGCATGGCCACGCGAGCATTTCCGTCACAGCGTCAGCGACTCCGGCGTGAGCGGCGGCACGGCGCAATCCTGGATCAACCCGACCGTCGTGATCTCGAACGGGCCGGTTGGCGGACCACGCTGGAGTTCCGGGAGAACAACACGCGCGCACGTGACGGTCGCCTGCTGCACGTGGAGCAGGTGTGGTACGCCGAGGCCGAACGGGACCGGCGGCCCGGTGCTGTGCGAGCGCGGGGGGTCCGCGGCGTCGACGTGATCGCGGCAGTCGCCGGCGACCCCGACGAGGTGTGGAGCAAGCTGCGGCTGGAGTCCGAACTCGCCGACGTACGCCGCTCGGGTGACGGCGCGGCGCGGGCATCGTGAGGACGGAATCGGTGACGATCGCGCGGTTTCTCGGCGGCAGTGTTGACACCTCCGTAGTTTCACTGCTGTAATTACGACCCCCGCCACCACGAGATGTGGTGTCGGAACGGGGGAGCAGCCACGACATCTGGTGCCGGCACGACGTATCGGCAGCGAGGTGGACGGTTCCGCCGGCGAGATGCACGGCGAGCACGCACGACCACATCAGCCACGAACACCAGGCACACGACACCAGGCACGACGAGGAGACCACACGGTGACACTGATCGACGGCAACACCACCACCCACGACAACACCGGTGCCGGCACGGACAGCACCGGCTCGGACGGGCCCGCCCCCGACGGCGACACGGCAGCCACGCGGACGCTCACCGACACGTCCAAGACGGTCCCCGCCGCCCAGCCGGCGGCCGGTGGGATGCGGGTGAAGAAGCGCAGTGGCGCACTCGAGCCCGTCGACGTCAACAAGATCGTCAACGCCATCGCCCGTGCATCCGAGGGCCTGCTCGGCGTCGACCCGATGCGGGTGGCGACCCGTACGATCTCGGCGCTCGCCGACGGGGCCACCACCCGCGAGCTCGACGACCTGTCGATCCGCACCGCCGCGGGCCTCATCGTCGAGGAACCCAACTACTCCAAGCTCGCCTCGCGTCTGCTCGCCACCGTCATCGACAAGGAGGTGCGCAACCAGAACATCCCGTGGTTCTCCGAGTCGATTGCCGTCGGCCACGCCGAGGGCCTCGTGTCCGACAGCGTGCTCGAGTTCGTGAACGCCAACGCCCCCGCCCTCAACGCCGCCATCGATTCCGACCGTGACCGTTCCTTCGAGTTCTTCGGCCTGCGCACCGTGTACGACCGCTATCTGCTGCGCCACCCGTCGCGCCGGGAGGTCATCGAGACGCCGCAGTACTTCTTCCTGCGGGTGGCCTGCGGCCTGTGCGCCGACGAGGAGGGCACCGGCGTCGCCGACATCGACACGGTGGTGAAGTTCTACGACCTCATGTCGTCGCTGGCCTACCTGCCGTCGAGCCCCACCCTGTTCAACTCGGGCACCGCCCACAGCCAGATGTCGAGCTGCTACCTGCTCGACTCGCCGGAAGACAGCCTCGAGGGCATCTACAAGCGCTACACCGACATCGCCAAGCTGTCGAAGTTCGCCGGCGGCATCGGCGTCGCCTGGCACCGGGTGCGGGCCAAGGGCAGCCTCATCCAGGGCACCAACGGCCTCTCCAACGGCATCGTCCCGTGGCTGCGCACGCTCGATTCGTCGGTCGCTGCCGTCAACCAGGGCGGACGCCGCAAGGGTGCGGCCTGCGTCTACCTCGAGAGCTGGCACGCCGACATCGAGGACTTCCTCGAACTGCGCGACAACACCGGCGACCACGCCCGCCGCACGCACAACCTCAACATCGCCAACTGGATCCCCGACCTGTTCATGGAGCGGGTCGAGAAGGACTGGCAGTGGAGCCTGTTCGACCCGAAGAAGGTGCCGCACCTCACCGACCTGTTCGGCGAGGACTTCGAGCGGGCCTACGTCGCCGCCGAGGAGGCCGGCCTCTACGAGAAGCAGGTGTCCGCCCGCCAGCTCTACTCGCGGATGATGCGCACGCTCGCCCAGACCGGCAACGGATGGGTCACGTTCAAGGACGCCTCCAACGAGAAGTGCAACCAGACCGGCACCGCCAACGCCGACGGCAGCCCGCGGGTGGTGCATCTGTCGAACCTGTGCACCGAGATCCTCGAGGTCACCGACCAGGCCAACACGGCGGTGTGCAACCTCGGTTCGCTCAACCTCGGCGCCTACGTCGACGCCGACGGCCGCTTCGACTTCGACCGTCTCGGTGAGGTGGTGCGTCAGGTGGTGCCGTTCCTCGACCGGGTGATCGACATCAACTACTACCCCACGCCCGAGGCCGAGTTCTCCAACCACAAGTGGCGCCCCGTCGGCCTCGGCCTGATGGGCCTGCAGGACGTGTTCTTCAAGCAGGGGCTGGCGTTCGACTCGGCCGACGCGAAGGACCTCAGCCGTCGCATCAGCGCCCACATCTACTTCCATGCGCTGTGGGCGTCCACCGAGCTCGCCGAGGCGAACGGCCCGCACGAGGCCTTCGAGGGCACCCGGGCGGCGCAGGGCGATCTGCAGTTCGACCTCTGGGATCGTGACAACGGTGGCGTCACGCCGCCCGCCGAGCTCGACTGGGACACGCTGCGCGGGCGCGTCACCGAGCACGGCCTGCGCAACAGCCTGCTGATCGCCATCGCCCCCACGGCCACGATCGCCTCGATCGCCGGCTGCTACGAGTGCATCGAGCCGCAGGTGTCCAACCTGTTCAAGCGCGAGACGCTGTCGGGCGAATTCATGCAGATCAACCGCTACCTGGTGCGCGAGCTCCAGGCCCGCGGCCTGTGGGACGAGCAGATGGTCGGCGACATCAAGCGGGCCGAGGGCTCGGTGCAGGACGTGCCGCGCATTCCCGCCGAGCTGAAGGAGATCTTCCGCACCGCCTGGGAGATCCCGCAGCGGGCGCTGATCGACATGGCCGCCGAGCGCGGTGCGTTCATCGACCAGAGCCAGTCGCTCAACCTGTTCATGGAGACTCCCACCATCGGCAAGCTCAGCTCGATGTACCTCCATGCGTGGAAGGCCGGCCTGAAGACCACCTACTACCTCCGCAGCCGCCCGGCGACGCGGATCAACCAGACCACATCGGGTTCGTCGAGCACGCCGACGGCACCCGACTCCGGGCCGAAGGGTCCGTCCGGCCCGTCCGGTGGCGGCGAACCGGCACCGGAGAAGACGACCTACACCGACGAAGAGGCGATCGCGTGCAGCCTCGAGAACCCCGAAACCTGTGAGGCGTGCGACTGATGGCACTCATCGATCCGATCACCGACTACCCCGAACCGCAGGCGGGCGAGAGCCTGGCCGACGAATTCGAGTCCGCATCCCCGGTCGGGGCCGAGCGGGCCACCAACATCCTCGATCCGGGCTACGACCTCACGTTGCGGCCGATGCGGTACCCGCAGTTCTACGAGATGTACCGCGACGCCATCAAGAACACGTGGACCGTCGACGAGATCGACTTCTCCGACGACCTGGTCGACCTCGACCGCAAGTTGATGCCCGCCGAACGCCACCTCGTGTCGCGCCTCGTGGCGTTCTTCGCCACCGGCGATTCGATCGTGTCGAACAACCTGGTGCTCAACCTGTACCAGCACATCAACGCCCCCGAGGCCCGGATGTACCTGTCGCGGCAGCTCTACGAGGAGGCGCTGCACGTGCAGTTCTACCTCACGCTGCTCGACAACTACATCCCCGACATGAAAGAGCGCGAGGCGGCGTTCGCAGCGGTCGAGCACATCCCGTCGATCCGCGCCAAGGCCGAGTTCTGCTTCAAGTGGATCGATTCGATCCAGGACCTGCAGAAGATCGAGACGCCCGAGCAGCGCAAGCAGTTCCTGCTCAACCTGATCTGCTTCGCCACCTGCATCGAGGGCCTGTTCTTCTTCGCCGCCTTCGCCTACGTGTACTTCCTGCGCTCGAAGGGTCTCCTCAACGGATTGGCCGACGGCACCAACTGGGTGTTCCGTGACGAGAGCTGCCACATGAACTTCGCGTTCGAGGTGGTCGACACGGTGCGCAAGGAGGAGCCCGAACTGTTCGACGATCAGCTCGAGGCCGACATCCGCCAGATGATCAACGAGGCGATCGACGCCGAGCACCTGTTCGCCGCCGACGTGCTGGGCGAGGGTGTGCCGGGGATGAGCCTGGCCGACACCCGGACCTACCTCGAGTTCGTCGCCGACCAGCGGCTGGCGCAGCTGGGCTACACCACCGAGTTCGGGTCGAAGAACCCGTTCAGCTTCATGGAGCTGCAGGACGTGCAGGGCCTCTCGAACTTCTTCGAGCGCACCGTCAGCTCGTACCAGGTGGGAGTGGAAGGCGACGTCAGCTTCGACGAGGACTTCTGACCCCGTCACGGCCCGTTCGCCAGGGGTCAGACCCCCCACGAACGGCATGCGCAGACCTGACTCGTCGATCCTGGTTCGTGCGGGGTCTGACCCCTGGCGAACATCAGCGGTGGCGGTCGGTGTGTTCGCCGAGGCTCGGTCCGACGTCGTCGATCGATCCGGGCGTGCGCGAGAACTTCGGCACCACACCCAGCATCGGGGTGTCGACTCCGTTGCGCGAGAGGTGCCGCTGCACCATCTCGCGGGCGAGGTAGTGCGAATCGGTGAGCATGTCGGGCGCCGTGTGGACGCGTCCGGCCGGCACGGTGTGAGCACGGAGCAGGTCGAGCAGCTCGTCGGAGTCGATCGTCTGCGTCCACTCGGCGACGAGTTCGTCGAGCTCGCGCTCGTGGGCGCCGCGGGCGGCGTGGGTCGCGTAACGGTCGTCGGTGGCCAGATCGGGTCGACCCATCGCCTCGCACAGCCGGACGAACACCGTGTCGGCGTTGCCGGCGATCAGCACCTCCGAGCCGTCGCGTGTCGGATAGGCGTTCGCCGGGGCGACGCCGGGGAGCGTGCCGCCGGAACGATTGCGGATCACGCCAGCCACGTCGTAATCGACCATCGACGATTCCATCAGCGCTGCCACCGCTTCGTAGATGGCGACATCGACCTCCTGGCCCTTGCCGCTCGAGGCGCGTTCGTGCAGTGCCGCCAGCGTGCCGATCACGGCGAACATCGCCGCGAGCGAGTCGCCGAGGCTGATACCGCACCTTGCCGGTGGCCGGTCGGGGTCGCCCGTGGTGTGGCGGATGCCGCCGACCGCCTCGCCGATCGAGCCGAAGCCCGCTTCGCTCGACCGGGGCCCGGTCTGTCCGAATCCCGACACGTGGGTGACGATCACGCCGGGGTTCACCGCTGACAGGGTGGCGTGGTCGAGCCCGTAGCGGGCCAGCACACCGGGCCGGAAGTTCTCGAGCACCACGTCGCACTCGGTCGCCAGACGTTGCACCATCGCCAGGTCGTCGGCGTCGCGCAGGTCGGCGAGCACCGACTGCTTGTTGCGCGAGATGATCGGCCACCAGAGACTCTCACCGTCGATGCACAGCCCCCAGTGCCGCATCGGGTCCCCGCCGGGCGCTTCGATCTTGATCACGTCGGCGCCGTAGTCACCGAACAGTTGGCCGGCGAACGGCCCGGCGATGAAGTTGCCGAGTTCGAGCACCCGGACGCCCGCAAGCGGTCCCGACCGTGGCGGTGATGATGGCTCCATGGCGCGATGTTGACCGATCCGGGTGGTGCGGGTCGAACCTCGGCGACCCCGACAAGCGACAGCGGGGTCAGACCCCGCTGTCGCTT